>CALYRV010000087.1 GCA_945483525.1 uncultured Verrucomicrobiota bacterium | reverse complement strand
ACCGCACCGAGGGTCGATCTTCACGTGCCCGGGCCGACTTTCCGCCTTCGCCGCAGGAAAAGGAGGTCGAAGAACCAGCTCGCAGTGACCAAAACCGACGCGAAGTGCCGCGTCAACCGCACCTACGAGGACTACCTCGCATTCCTCGCGCTGAACTTCGGGGTCCAGACCGTCGAGCTCGATACCGTCATCGCTTCGGACGAGGACGGGAAGTCAACTTGCCGACGTGATTCGAGACCTCGGCGCGGCCCGCACCAAAACGCGTCTCGCACAGTGTCGAGAATCCCGAGCGCGAAGAACTCATGAGTTCGCGCGTTCGGCAAGACAGGCTTCCCTGACGAGGACGGACAGGAAAATCGGGAAGGCGAGCTATCGAGGTGGAGGATCGAGGCTATGAGGAAGCATGACCGGAATCGAAAGAGGAAGATGGGATGTCGATTAGATCGGGGCGATCACGCTCGGTCAGCCTGCGTGCCTCCGCCTTGCGCCAGCGCTCAATCTTCGCATGATCGCCAGAGAGCAGCACCTCCGGGACCTTCATGCCGCGAAACTCCGGGGGGTGCGTGTACTGCGGACACTCCAAGCCACCGTCACGTCCGAAACTCTCGCTCCCCGTCGCCGCCGGCCCACCGCCGAGGACGCCGGGCAGAAGACGAACAATCGAATCAACCATCGCCGCCGCGGCAAGTTCGCCGCCGGTCATCACAAAATCCCCGATCGAATACTTGTCGGTGACCAACGTCTCAATCCTGGCGTCAAAGCCCTCGTAATGTCCGCAGAGGAAAATCAGGTGGAGTGAAGAGGTGGAAGTGGAGGAAGATGCGAACGACTCCGCGTCCTTCTGGGTCCAGGTCTTGCCCGCCGGCGATGTCATGATCACTCGCGCCCCCACATCAGAAGAAAGATCTTCCCTCCGCAATTCCTCATTTCTAATTCCTAATTTTTCATTCCCGAGACAGGCCTCGACTGCTGAAAACCACGGCTCGCACCGCATCAGCATTCCAGGACCGCCGCCATAAGGTTTGTCGTCAGTCTTCTTCCATCGTCCGATCCCATACTCCTTCAGATCGACGACATTGATCTTAACCGCGCCCTTCTTCACTGCACGCGCCATGATGGATTCCTCTAGAAACCCCTTCAACATCTGCGGCTGCACGCTGATAATATCAATAGTCACCATCATTGATATTATATCAAAATGCGTAAAAGCGCAATGCGTTCGCATCTGTAAGCGATTCGATCTCCTCGGCACTTCTGCCGCGGAGTTCGGCGACTTTGGCGCAGATCGCAGAGACCGCAGGACAGTCCGCGGCATTCGCTTCCGTGCGATCGGTTTCAAGCACCAAACATTCATCTGGAATCTTCTTCACCAGCTCGCGATAATTCACCGCATGATCGTTCAGTACCGACGGACCTACCGAGATGAACCCACCGAGCTTCGCGATCTCAGGGATCAGTCCGTCACTCCGCGAAAAACCGTGAAAGAGAAGAGTTGAAGTATGAAGTTGGAGTTGAAGAATAGTGTTTACGACCTGTCCCCAACACTTGGCGCCATGGAGAACAATCGGACGGCCAAGTTCGCTTCCGAGGCGAAGCTGAGATTCGAAAACCTCGCGCATCCTCGGCGAAATGTTCTTGTCCTTGAGCCGGTCGAGACCGACCTCCCCAACCCCGAGCTTCGGATCCGCCAGCAGCCGCCTCCTCAACTCTTCACTCATCACTCTTACTTCTTCTCTTCTCTCAGCATCCCACGGATGTACCCCGAGGAAATGCTCGCCGATGACGAGCTCGCGAACCGCAGCATTCCCGCCGCGGACATGACAATGGACATCGGTCATGGCTTAAGGTAGAGTCGGCAGTGGCAGAGTCCGTGATAGGCAGGATCGCGCATCTGTGCCTTAAACTCGTCACAAGGGCAGAAGAACTCGGGATTCTTCGGCAAGCGGCAGGGACAAAATCCGTTCTTCCTCAAAAGTCCCGCCTTGATCGCCGCCACCATCTTAGCGTCTGGATTCAACCCCACCTTCGCCTTCGCGAAGAGCTCGCGGATTTCCGTCGACGACTCCCTGGTGCGCGGAAACGACACGAATTCGCACAGTGTCTTCAGCATATCATAATCCTTCCATCGGGGAAGCCCCTCGACGGAATCCTCGCCGATGATGAAAAAGAGTTGGAGAGACGAGTTGGAGTCGGAGTCTGCATATTCGTCGCGAATTTCGCGAACTGTATCAATCGCATAGGATACGCCGCCGCGCTTCAGTTCGCGATCGTCAACAACACACTTGTCGATCCCAGCAAAGATGGCGCGCACCTGTTCGAGCCGTTCAGCCCATTCGTAGATTGACGAAGCGGCAGTGGAAAGCGGGAGTGACGCATCAGATGATAGTTCAGGATGACGATCAGTCTTGAACGGAGACACGTTCGCAGGAATCACAATGAGCTTGTCGAGTGCGAGCCGATCGATCGCAGACTTCGCGACGTTAAGGTGTCCGTAATGCACGGGATCAAAACTCCCGCCGTATATTCCAATTTTTGCCATACGAACATTATATCAAAATTTGTTATAATACCTTGCCGATGGAAAGATTGTTGGAACAATCATGGGAGGATGAACTCGCTGATGAATTCAGCAAGGAATATTTCCTCAAACTCAAGGAGTTCGTCGACAACGCCTACGCGACAGCCACCGTATTCCCTCCGCGCGAAAAGATCTTCAACGCCTTCGCCCGCACCCCTTTCACGAAAGTCAAGGTCGTAATCATCGGACAAGACCCCTACCACGAACCCGGTCAGGCCCAAGGGCTCGCCTTCTATGTCCCTCCGACGGTCAAGACCCCGCCCTCGCTCCGCAACATCGCCAAGGAACTCTCAGCGGAATTCCCCCAGCCATCCCTCTTCCCCGTTCCCCATTCCCCATTCCCCGTTCCCCATTCCCCCAATCTCCTCTCCTGGACCGATCAGGGCGTATTGCTCATCAACGCGACACTGACCGTCGAGCAAGGCAAGGCGGGATCGCATCAGAAACGCGGATGGGAGGAATTCACCGATGCCGTCATCCGAAGGCTTTCCAAGAGACGCGAGCACCTCGTCTTCATCCTCTGGGGCGCCTACGCGCAGAAGAAAGGCGCGGTAATCGATCGGACCAAGCATCTCGTCCTGGAGTCGGCCCACCCTTCACCGCTTTCCGCCCGCAACGGATTCTTCGGTAACGGACACTTCCGCAAGACAAACGACTACCTCGCCGCCCACGGCCTCGCGCCGATCAGCTGGTAACCGTCATTCAGAACGCATGCGGTTCAGCAACGTAAGCCGCGGGCCCATGGTCTGATCCTTGCCCACAAGCCGATTGCCGAGCACCACACCGGCGTAGCCACATTCGGGATCTACCGCAATCGCCGAACCGGTCCAGCCGGTATGACAGATCGCGCGAGCGGAAAAATCCGTCTCCACCCAGTCCGAAAAAGTCGACTTCGCGGAAGTCATGTCCCAGCCGAAGCTGCGAACGCGGCGCTTCCGATCACGAACTGACGGCGATCAATCATC
The DNA here is from genome assembly GCA_945483525.1 of uncultured Verrucomicrobiota bacterium. The sequence goes on along the minus strand of CALYRV010000087.1, from coordinate 2,921 downwards.
ATGTTCACTTTCCGGCGATGAACGCGGCGAGAACGGACACGCCGAAGATCGCGGCGGTTTCGGCGCGGAGGATCGTCGGACCGAAGCTCACCGGCGTCGCGATCTCAATCAGCGCCTTGAGTTCTTCCGGAGTGAAGTCGCCTTCGGGTCCTACGAAGATGGCGTAGTTGGAGTTAGTAGTTGGAGTTGGAGAATGGCATAACTCATCCAGGATCAGCCGCGGGGGAGGATTCGTGAGCGCGCCGACAAGGCAACGCGTTTCCTTTACGAGCGCGAGCGAATCGGCGAAATCGACGGGTTCGAGAATCTCCGGCAGCCATTTCGCGTCGGACTGCCGGGCGGCGTCTTCGGCGATCCGCATCCAACGCTCGCGTTTCGCCGCGCGATCTTCCTTCGGGATACGCACTATGGTGCGCTCCGAAATCACCGGCACGATCCTCGTCACCCCGAGTTCCGTCGCCTTCTCGATCGTCCAGTCCCAGCGCGATCCCTTGGTCACGCAGGCGAAGAGCGTCAGCGGCTTCGGCCGCTGTACGCTGTTGGGAAGTTGAGCAGTTGGAGAGTTGAGAAGTTCTGATGGAACGAGTCTGAAATCCGCTCTACCACTACCACTTTCCACTACCACTCTGTACACCCGCCACGCGCCCTTCCCGTCGAAAAGCTCGATCTCTTCGCCGTCTTTCGGACGCAGCACCTTAAGATGATTCGCCGCCTCCTTGGGAAGCTGCGGCGAATCCAGCTTGAGCGCCTCGCTATGGACCAGCAAGCGATGCATGATTAGCCAATGCGGACCCTGCGTCCTTCAATTCGATAGTTACCCGATGCAATGATGTTCAGCGCTTCAGGGAAGGCGAGGTGCTCCTGCACCTGGATGCGGGCGTGCAGCGTCTCCGGCGTATCGTCCTCAAGAACTGGCACGCACTTCTGGACAAGAATGGGTCCGGAGTCCGTCCCCGCATCGACGAAATGAACCGTCACCCCCGCGACCTTGCAGCCGTAATCGAGCGCCTGCGTCCAGCTGTGGACACCAGGAAACGCCGGCAGCAGCGCGGGATGGATGTTGAGAACACGGTTCGGAAACGCCGCGAGCAGCTTGGGCTTGACGATGCGCATGAAGCCCGCGAGCACGACGGTATCGACACCGGCGGACTTGAGCATCTCGATGCAACGGTCTTCCGCGGGTCCTTCCAGCTTGGTCTTCCACGGCGCGCAGTCGAGATACTCACAGGGAATGTTGTGCTTACGCGCACGATCGAGGATCTTCGCGTCGGGAAAGTCGGCGAGCACGAGCTTGATCTCCGCATCAAGCATGCCGGCGGCGATCGCGTCCACGATGGACTGCATATTGGATCCAGCGCCAGACCCGAGGACTCCGAGATGAAGTTTGGCCATTATGGTTCTCCTCAGTTCTTGACGTCCGAGGAGGCGGACTGCGATTTGGACTCTTCGCCGGACTGTTCGTGTCCGCACTTGACCGTGAAGATCTGGTTCGGTTCGGTCGGCACGAAGCCGTGACGAGAACCCTGCACCCAGCGGATGGACTTCGGCGACTTGATCGCGTTGAAGTACGCGGCGAGTCCAGACGGCGGACAGGTGTAGTCTCCGAGTCCGGCGCGGGTGATCTCCACGGGACACTTCGCGCGCTTGATGTGATTGATTGAATCGTAATAGTCGAGTCCCTTCGCATAGGGAATGTACCAGTTGCCTTTCAAGCGTTTGCGAGCGCCGCTCGTCATCGCGAAGTCGCAGCCCCAGGTAATCGAGGGACGTGCAAGCGTGACATCGGGATCAAGTCCCGCCGCCCAGCTGGTCTGGAGTCCGCCCTGGCTGCCGCCTTCGGCGATGAGGTCCTTGCCATTCCACTCGGGGAGGGTCTTCAGATACTGGAGCGCACGGAGAACGCGGAAGACCATGCCGTGGAAATACGCGGTGTCGGGGTTGGCGTTCTCTTCCGGCGAGAAGGCGTAGGTGTACTTCTCGGTCCTGATGCCCTTTTCGAATTCCTTGTAGTATTCCGGCTCCCGATCGAGTTCGTAACCATGCGCGTTGATTTCGAAGAAGATTTCCTTGTTGCCGACGCAGCCCCAGCTGGCCCATTCGGGACAGCCCTGCTTGTAGAAGCCGTACCCCTGGAGTCCGAGCCGCGCCTTGCAGCTCTTCGCCGCCGCGCCTTCGGGAATAAAGAGGTAGCCGGTCACCGGACGAGGTCCGGCGCAATCGACTGATACCTTGTAGATGCAGCACTTGTTGACGGTCTTCACGAACTTGCGGTCCGCCTTCACGGGAACCTTCGCGAGCTCAGCCTTCTGCCTGGACCAGTACTTATCGAAGTCCGCCGGCTCCGCGACCTCCTGTACGATGTTCGCGACGTCGATTCCCGCGCCGCCGTCGAAGAACACCTCCTTGGTGGGGGCCCATGCAGGCGAACCGGGAGCGTTCTTGTCTCGAAGCACGGTCTTGCCCTGCGCGTCCTTCACCGTGGCCTCGAGACGGATGAATCCCGCGATATCCATCTTCGTGGTCACGCACAGCGTCGCGCCCGCCTTGAACGGCGCGAATCCTTCTTCGTACTTGCCGTCGTCGCCCTTGCGCATCCACTTGATCTGCGTCCCTTCTGGAATCGCATCCGCGGCGATGTTCTCGGAACTGATCGTGAACACGATCGGCTCCCCGCATTTGTAATCGACGGGATTCGTCTTGTCGGTCCGCCCCTTCAACAGGACCGGATCCCACACGTTCGCGTAAACACTGACGGCGGCCATCGCCACCCCGACGAATAGATATGTCTTATTCATATTGTCCTTATTATATCAAATTCCATCAACCGCCAACCCCAGCCATTCAAAACAAGCTTATCTCTCTTCAACAACCAGCTCATGTTTCGATCCGGTCAGTGAGTTGATGAATCTGACAGCAACTTT
>CALYRV010000086.1 GCA_945483525.1 uncultured Verrucomicrobiota bacterium | reverse complement strand
AACAACGGCGACACGACCTACAGCCCGCACCTCGACATGTGCAACAAGCAGGTCAAGGCGTGCGGCAGCTGGACATATCAGGCGAAGGACTGGGTGCAGGCGTTCGACTTCCTCAAGGAGGCGAAGGAGCGCAAGCTGCCGGTGACGAAGCTCATCACCCACAAGTACACGCTGGACAAGATGAACGAGGCGATGGAGATGAACATCTCCATGAAGGGCCTCAAGATCGCGTACGTCGCGAAGTAAGGCCCCGCGCCTGGGTGCAGAGTCGTTCGGTGGACATGCGTCAGTATGCGAAAGTTCGTTGACGAGGTTGCCGAACGGCTGTGCGCACAGGCGAAGGAGGACGCAAGCGGCGCGAAGTCGCTCGCGCATATACTGGTCGTCGTGCCGACTGCACAGTCGGGGCGACGACTTCGTTTTAAGCTCGCGGAACGGCTCGGTGCATTCGTGCCGCCGGAAATCCGCCTGCCGCCCCAGCTCGTCGTGCCGACGGACGCGTCCGTCGCCGGGCGAACGGACGAGATCCTGGCCTTCCGCGAAGCTCTTGGCGAGAAGGGAACCTTGGAAGTCGCCGCACAGTTCTCCGACATCCGCGGCATTCTCGGCGCCAACGCGCTCTCGTTCGCCGACGTCGCTGCGCGAATCGGCGGCATCTTGACGGACGAAACCGCCGACTTCGAAGTCTCCCGCTGGCAGGAGCTTGCTGAGCTGGAGACGCGCTATCTGGCCGCGCTCGAGAAGCGCGGTAAGGCGGACCGCATCGTCCGGATGAAGCAAACGATTGCGGATCCTCCGCCGTTTCCCGGCATCACCAAGATCGTTCTCGCCGGGCTTCTCGACCCTCTTCCCGCGATGCGGCAGGTTCTGGCGAACCTGGAGGCGAAGGTGAAAGGTGAAGGTGAAGAGTTGGAGGTCGAAGAAATCCATCCTCCGCTCTCCAACTCCAACTCCAAACTCCAACTTATCATACCATGTGCGACGGCGGCGAGCGAGGCGGAGAAAGTCGCGGAGATCTTTGCGGGCGTCAAGGCGGACGAGGCACTGCCGGCGCTGTGCGTTGCCGATCAGGAGGAGTTTCCCGAAATCCAGGGCGCACTGCTCGCGAAGGGACTGAAGGTTCACGATCCGTCACGCACGCCGCTTGTCACCTCGTCGCTCGGACATCTCGTCGAGCAGGTTTCCGCGTTGATGCGGACGCGGTCCTATGGCGTCTTCTCGGCGTTTATTCGCTCGGGAGACGTCCGCCGCTGGCTGCAGACGGAACTGAAGATCTCGCCGGAGGAATACGTCGAGGCGCTGACCATTCTCGATAACGCGCAGCGCGAGCTCCTGCCGGAGAAGATCGACGACATCGGTCCGAAGACGAAGGGGAAGCTCCGCGCCATTTTCGAGCACATCGACGTCTGCCTTCGCAAGAAGGGGCTCCGGCAGATTCTGCAGGCCGTGTTCAAGGAGCACCTGCTGGACGAGCGCGATTCCGATGCGCGCGAATTCGCCGCCGCCGCCGAGGTTGTGAACGGCTTGATTGACGAATGTCTCGCCGAGCGAACAATTGAACAATCGAACAATCGAACAATGGACGAGCTGTTCGCGTTTCGTTTGCGCGAGTCGTCCTATTCGCTTGAGCCGGACGAGGGCGAGGTGATCCTGACGGACGGATGGCTGGAGCTGCCGTTTCTTGACGCGGACGAGCTGGTCATCACGGGCTTCAACGAAGGGCGTGTTCCCGAGTCCGTTGTCGGACACGCCTTCCTGCCGGACCGCCTTCGCCGCGGACTCGGGCTTCCGGACAACGAATCGCGGACGAATCGTGACCGCGAGATCCTGCGGATGGCGCTCGCGTGTCGTGACGAGGGCGCGGTCAAGGTGTTCTTCCGGTCGATTGACGCGCAGGGCGACGTGCTGAAACCCTCGCGGCTGCTGTTCGAGGGGACGGACGACGCGGAGCTCGTTCGCAGAGTCAGGTCGTTCTACGGCGTGAAGGCGGGCACCGAGGAGGCGCGGACGCCGGATCTGCCGGAGAACTGGCGGCTCAAGCTGGAGATCCCGCCGGAGCGCAAGCCGCTAGCGTTCACGTCGCCGTCGAGTCTCGATCTCTACTTGCGGTGTCCGTTTACCTATTGCCTTAAGAAGACGTTCGGCGAGCAGAAGGACGACCGGGCGGAGGAGCTGGATCCGTCCGAATTCGGCAACCTCATCCACGGCGCGCTCGAGCGCTGGGGCGCCGACGCGCTGAAGGATTCCGAAGACGAGGACGCAATTGCGGCGGACCTGGCGGACCACATTGACGCAATCCTTGGCGAGCGCTTTGGCACGTCCGTCCCCGCTATCGTCGCCCTGCAGGCGGAGTCGGCGAAGCGCCGGCTTGCCTGCTTTGCGAAGATTCAGGCGGAACGTCATGCGCAGGGTTGGCGGACGGTGGCCGCTGAACGGAAACTGCAGGTTGTCTACGGACACACCACGGTCAAGGGACGCTGCGACCGCATTGACTACAACGATGCGACCGGCGAGTGGTGTGTCGTCGACTACAAGACCTTTGACAATCCCGACCGTGCGGTCTGCTTCGACGCGAAGAAGAACGAGTGGAAGAGCCTGCAGCTGCCGCTCTACTGTGCGATGCTCGACGCCGATCCCGAATTCCCTGACGCGAAGCTGGAGCGGATCTCGTCCGCCTACTGCATCCTCGGCAAGACTGCGGAGACGACGCTTTTTGCGGGTCCCACGAACGGCGCCTACGTCGCCGAGGCGGAAGTGAAGATCCGCGAAATCATTGACCGCATCGAGCGCGGCATCTTCTGGCCGCCCGCGCCGTCCAACGCCTGGCAGTGGGATTTCGGCGCCTGGATCTTCAACACGCCCGAGGAAAGCGTCGATGCCGCCTGGCTCGCCGACCAGCAGCGCAGGGCGGAGGAATATGGTATAATCGTCGGCAACGGATGAGGAACCGCATGACGGACGATGAGAGAGTTGGTGAGGTACTCAATGGACAGACAAGGCTTTGGCGTTTCGCTATCGGTTTCTGAAGCCCGGCCGCAACACGGTCCTCGATGCAGATTCAGGTCGGGTGCGTTTCATCGATCCGCGAATCACGCTCAACGATCCAGATGGACCGCAAACGCCGGTATCTCGCTTTGGTCGTCGTCGCGAAGACCTGCCGGGACAGGTGTTTGACTGAAGAGCTGGCGCGAGGTACCTGACACCCCGCGCCGACTTTTTGCTATAATAGCGGCGTTCGGGCGCAAGCCCGGATGACATAGGTCTGGAACTGGCAGCGGAGAAGCGGAATCCCTTCCGCTTCATGAGGAGGTGAAAACCTCCGTATCCCAAGCCCACCCCCGACCGCATTAGTTGATTTTTGCGTTTACGCAAACACGGCGTTCACAGGAAATACTTGCAGGTTTTTCATTTGACGAACGACATGGTTGCGGGGACGCGCCGATGTGCAGCGATGCACTGGGCGCGTTCCTTCTTCCTGTATTCCGATTGAGCCACGCCAAGGGCTCCGGCAGAGTACAGGGGAAGGGGCGCGCCTTTTTCTGTATCGGAATCCCCTGGCGACAGGTTCGCGCCATAGGAGGATGAAATGAAAAAGAAACTGAATTTGATCTCGCTGTTTGCAGGTGCAGGTGGCATGGATTTGGGCTTTGAAAAAGCAGGGTTCAATGTGGCCGTGGCAAATGAATTCGATCCTGAGATTTGCCCGACATATCGTAAAAATCATACGCACACAATACTGATTGAGGGAGATGTGCGGAAAGTGGTTGAAGGCGATTTACCAAATGATGTTGTTGGTTTGATTGGAGGTCCTCCGTGTCAAAGTTGGAGCGAGGCGGGGTCTCTAGGCGGAATAAATGACCCGCGAGGGCAACTCTTTTTTGATTACATTCCAATACTCAAAAGTAAGCAGCCGTTTTTCTTTGTGGCAGAGAATGTCTCTGGCATGCTGGCAGGGCGAAATGCAGAAGCAGTGAAGAACATAGTGAAACTGTTTGGGGATGCGGGATATGACGCACAGTACAAGTTGTTGAATTCGAACGATTATCATGTTCCTCAGATTCGGGAGCGAGTCTTTTATGTCGGATTTCGGAAGGATCTTGGCATACATGATTTTGAGTACCCTGCACCTTTGCACGAGCGACCGTTGACGATGCGCGACGCGATTTGGGATTTGCGCGATACGGCTGTTCCGGCCAGTCCGAAGAACAAACATCGCACCGACTTGAAGATTCTTAACCATGAGTATTTTACAGGAAACTATTCAACAATATTCATGAGTAGAAATCGTGTGAAAGCGTGGGATGAGCCAGCGTTCACTGTTCAGGCATCAGGGCGTCAATGTCAGCTTCACCCACAAGCTCCAAAGATGGAAAAGTTCGGTCCAAACGACATGCGTTTTGTCAAGGGGAAAGAACATCTGTATCGGCGATTGACAGTTCGTGAATGTGCAAGGATCCAGGGATTCCCAGATGATTTTGAATTTTTGTATACGGATGTGAACATGGGTTATAAGATGATTGGTAACGCGGTTCCGGTGAATTTTGCATTTGCGGTCGGGAAACAGATATTGAATTGTCTCATACGCCATGGCGTGGTGTGAAGTGGAGGAAACAATGCAACATTCAATTGTCGATGCTATTGTAAATCTCGTAGAAAACCCCGTAACGAAACTGGTTAGTGAATATCACTCTCGGAATAGGGCCAACAATGCGGGAGACGCACTTGAAGAATACGTAAAAGATCTTTTTGCCGGAACATTTAAGATGCGAGAAGATGAGCGACTGGAGAAACTCGAAGAAGTGTTTTCGTATCTAGGCAACAATTCAAATCCACCTGATGCCATGCTTCGGGGTGGGGATGCAATTGAGGTCAAAAAGATTGAAACGCTTGATGCGTCGCTAGCGTTGAATAGTAGTTATCCGAAGCATGTAATCCGAGCGGACAGTCCAATGATTTCGGAGGCGTGCCGCAATTCTGAGAATTGGGCGGAAAAAGACATGTTGTATGTTGTCGGATCTGTTCACAACAATATTTTAAAACATCTTGTGATGGTTTACGGGTTGGATTATTGCGCGTCTGAGTCGTGTTACCTGCGTCTCAAGTCGCATATTGCACAAGGTGTCAACGCAATTGATGGGGTGGAATTTGCGGCGACGCGCGAACTTGGTCGCGTCAATCGCGTTGATCCTCTAGGTGTCACGTATCTTCGCATCCGTGGTATGTGGGGGATTGAAAATCCATGGAATGTGTTTCGTTATGTTTATCAACGCGATATGCGGCGGAAACTGAATTTCATGTGTCTTATCAACGAAAGTAAATGGAATCGTCTGACAGGGACGGAACGTGTGATCGATTTGTCTCGGAAAAACTCGAGACTTGAAGTTGTAGATGTGAAGATTAAGGATCCTGATAATCCGGCACGGCTGAATCGAGCGAAGATGATTAAGTTCAGCGTGTGCTAATCTAATCGTGATGTGTCCGCTCGGTGTGTTTGGTATAATATGCACCATGGGCGGAAAACATTTCGAAGTAATTATTGAAAAGACAGAGCGTGTTTGTGTCGTAGTCGAAGCTGAGGACGAAAGTTTTGCTCGAGTTGTTGCACTTGAGGCAGAGCGACGCGGGGAAATATCTTCGGCGAAAGATGTCTCTGTCTATGTGGCTTCGTGCAGATGCTGCGGGTAGTCGGTGCATTTTTTGCCGCCTGTTGGCAGATTGATCGCAGAACCTCGAAGCCGACAGATGCGATGGAAGTGCTGGCGTAGCTGTGAGTCCTGAAAACATTGGTTTGACTTGGCATAGGCGGCGCAGATGGCGGTGAAAGGAAATGATATGCTATTACACGGAGTAAGGCATGAAGAAGCTTAAGCAGTTTTTTCGACATCATCGTCTGAGTAAAGAGTGGCGTATTGTGCGCCATCCTGCGACAATTTTGGCGATGGCGGTTGTGAAATTGGGAGTGGTAGAATATCTTGCGGACAAGAGGGCGATCAAGGATCGGTTCATCCGGTTTGGGCAAATTCGTAATGAATCGGACGGACGGATGGTTGTGATTCCCGCTTCCAGCGCAGGAAAGATGCTTGGGGCGAGCGGCGCGGACATCCGTCGTTTGGCGGCGGCGTTTGACGTTCTTTTCAAAAGGTCGCTGCATGTATGGACGGAGCCGGAGACGGATGAGCCGGGACATAAGCGGCATCCTGATGTCTTGTGGTACCATCAGTACGTATGTCGGTTCGATTGCGACATGGGCGAATATTTTGTCCGCTTTTCCGTCAAGGAGTGCCGCAGGCCGGGAGGGAACGCTGTTCGCTCGTCGACAATCACCACCGTGTCGATGTACAAAGCTCAAGGCGCACGGGCAACCGATCCTGGAAAAGACCAGGAAGAAGCCAATGCGCCTTTCGTTGACAATAAGTTATCATTATTTTTCTCCGCTGTCAATGGGGTGAAGCCGATTGTTCGGGTGTGGTGGAATCTCATAGATCGTTTGAGTGATGTATTCCGGTTTTAGCGCTTGGGTGACGACGGAGGTCGCCAGGTCGCCGTGGTGATGGGAGGCGTGCCAGCGCCTGTCGGCAGCACCAAAGAATCAGCGACCGCAAATGACAATTTCTAAAGTATTAT
>CALYRV010000085.1 GCA_945483525.1 uncultured Verrucomicrobiota bacterium | reverse complement strand
GGCGCGAAACGTGAAAGACCGCAAAATCGATGTCGCCACCTTCGTTTTTTCCGGGGATTTAGGCGAGTATCAAAGCCTAAATCAGTGAATCACCAGCAAGAAAACGGCTCTTGCGCCTGAAAAGCGCCTTCAGATGGAAAAGTCTACGGCCCGCGTGCCGCAGGAGGGCAGGGAGATGTGATATAATATCAATTATGACCTTGCCACAGAGAATCGAACATATCGTGCAGCACGGACTGGCCGCGCTGCATCCCTGCGTATATGCTGACCTTGGTGCGCGCGATCAGATCCCCGAAATCGCCGCTGACCTCGAGAAGGAAGTCGCGCTGCTGTGTCCCGGACGCGACGCCAAGGCGATTGTCGCCGAATTCATTTCGCGGATGTCGGAAGTGAAACGGCTGGTAGAGACCGATGTGCAGGCAGCCTATGAGGGGGACCCTGCGGCGACGAGTCCGATGGAGGTCGTCATGGCCTACCCTGGGCTTTACGCCGTCACCATTCACCGCATGGCCCACGAGCTCTATGCGCTCAGGGTGCCGATCATTCCGCGCATCATGTCGGAACTCGCCCACTCGAAGACCGGCATCGACATTCATCCCGGCGCAACGATCGGCGAACGTTTCTTTATCGACCATGGCACTGGCGTCGTTATCGGCGAAACCTGTGTGATTGGACGCAACGTTAAGCTTTATCAGGGCGTGACCTTGGGTGCGCTTTCGTTTGACAAGGATCCGGAGACTGGAGCGCTCGTGAAGGGCATTAAGCGGCATCCGAATGTCGAAGACGACGTTGTTATTTACGCCGGTGCCACCATTCTCGGCGGAAGCACGACTATCGGCAAGGGCTCTGAGATCGGCGGCAGCGTGTGGCTGATTACCTCGGTTCCGCCGAATAGCCGCGTATATAACAAGCCGCCGGCACCGACGATCAAGAAGATGTAGCTGTTGGACTTTAGAGGTTAGGTGGCGGATGTTTGCGATTCTTCTAGCGGTTATCGTCGGCACCTGGAACGGGAACTGGTTTCCCTCTGGACGGGCTGAACATCGCGCTAATGAATCCGTTGAGGCGGCTACGATCCAGGTCGCAGGGGAAATGCTTCGTGCTGGGATTGCGAAGCTCGACCCTACTTTCAAGGAGGATGTGATTATTTGTCTTAACGAGATGCGTGGGCCGCAGGTCACCGCAGAACTTGTGAAGGCGATCGGCATTACGAATCTCAAGACTGCGGTCGTCACCGGTTATCGTCGGCGCGATCGCTTTGATATGCAGCAGGATGCGATTGTCACCACCTTGCCGGTCGCGAATTGTAACTGGAGCCTCTGGAAGTCGAAAAAGGGTGTGATTCCTCCGCGAGGATATGCGCACGCCATGGTCGTTTTCGAGCCTGCAGTTACGGCCTCTGTCTATTGCGTGCACCTTAAATCCAATTACGGCGATACGACGGAGGAGAAGAAGGCGGCTAATCGTGAAAAGCGGAGGCTTCCCGTAGAACAGCTTGTCGAGCAGGAGAAGTCGAAGCGCGGCAGAACCGCCGTGCCGGTGATCGTCGCCGGCGATTTCAACTCCGATCCCTGGCGTAAGGAGTTTGAGGGGGAGCGGATCTTCGACATGCTCGAGCAGGCGGGTTTCACGAATGTGCTGAAGTTCATGCCCGAGAAACGCCGCTGGACTCATCCGAATCGTCGCTACGGAAACTCGGCGCTGGACCACATCTTAGTCCGAGGATTCAAGATCGATGGCATTCCTTTGACCCAGTACCCTGATGAACTGTCCGATCATTTTGCACTTTTCGTCCGAGTGAAATGAAAAACCTCTGGCAGATATTTTTCGAGCTGTTCCGGATTTCGCTCTTCGTGATCGGAGGGGGCTATTCCATCCTGATGGTTGCCGACCGCCGTTTTGCGAAGCTTGGCTGGACCAAGGAAGGTGAGTTCATCGATCATCTGCCGGTTTTTCAGATGATTCCCGGACTCATTGCTACGCATACTGCCGTCTATATCGGACGTAAACGTGCGGGTAAGATTGGAGCGCTCGTCGGCGTCATAGCGGTAGCGATTCCGGCGGTGATGATTTTCATCGGAGTGTCGATTTGCTATAAATTGTTTCCGCTCGGTAATCCATGGCTCGAAAGTGCGTTCGTAGGACTTCGCGCAGCGCTCACTGGCATTATTGCCGCGACGATTGCCAAGAGCTGGCGCAAATCGCTTCCCGATACCTTCGCATACTCGCTGATGGTCGCCAGCATCTTCGCCATCGGCTATTTCCACGTCCACATCGCGCTCGTCCTCGTCCTCGCGATGCTGCTCGGGCTGTCTACCACCGCCCCTTCGCGTTCACCTGCGCCTTCAACTCCGCGCTTCAACTCTGTTTCATTCTTCCCGCTCCTTCTTTTTGCACAGTACGGAGCGCTCTGTTTCGGCGGCGGTTTCGTGATCGTGCCGATGTATCTTCATGACTTCATCGGCGAGTCCGCTCCGTATCTGCAGATCGCGGAAAATGAATTCGGTGATATCATGGCGCTCTCGCAGATGACTCCCGGTCCCGTTGGCGTTAACTGTGCGACATTTTTCGGCTACAGGCTCGCCGGTGTTCCTGGCGCGCTGATTTCGAGCGCGATGCTCCTGTTGCCGGGGTCCGTCCTCGTTTACGCGGCGTTGTCATCGCTTGAGAAGTTTAGGTCGAGCAGGATCGTGAAGGGTGTCATGCGTGGAATCCGTCCCGCCTCGATTGCGTTGATGCTGGTCGCGCTCTTCACGTTCGCGAAGATGACCGTGTATGTCGACGACGCTTTCCACTACTGGGGTCTGATACTGACCATAATCGCAACGGTAATCACCATGAGCAAGAAAGTCAACATTATACTGCTGATCATCCTTTGCGCGCTGACGGGTTCGGCGCTGCGGGCTGAAGTCGCCGCGAAGGATTATCCCGACGCGGATACCGTCACTCTCGACAACCGCGAGGAAATCGAGTATTTCGCCGACGGAACTTTCCGGTCGGTCTCTGAGACCTGGCAGAAGGCGCTGACCGAGAAGGGAAGGCGCGAGCTTTCCAGCGACGGACTCGGTTACAGCCGGCGTTACGGCGCAGCGGAATTCGTCGAGGTCGCGATCATTTCGCCTAACGGCGCGACGAATGTCCTTGATCTTGCGGAGCTTGTCAAGGAGTCGACGGATAATTCCTCGACGGTTGCGAACATCTATGATCCGTTGGATCGTCAGATCATATGCAACATTCCCGGGGTGAAGGTCGGAGACATCGTCTATATCAAGAAGACGCGTTCGACCTTCGCCGCCCGCTGTCAGGATCAGTGGGCGGACATATCGGTTTTCGAAGATTTCTCTCCGATCCTCCGCTCCTCATTGCGCGTGAAGTGTCCGAAGGATCGTCCGCTCCAGAGCGTCGCCATCCGTCATCCGATCGGGAACATTGTTCATTCCGCGGTCACGAACGATGACGGATCGGTGACGATGGAATGGTGCGCGACGAATTCTCCGCAAGCGTTTTATGAGCCGTCCATGCCATCTCCTTACCGTCAGCTTCAGCACCTTTACATTTCGACCGCGAGGAACTGGCAGGAGATGTCGAAGTGGTACTGGGATCTCTGCGCCCCGCACCTTGCGAAGACCAACGCCGCGATGATCGCGAAGGTGCGTGAGTTGGAGAGAGAAGTTGGAGTTGGAGGTGGAAACGAGGCGCTTATGAAGGCGATCTTCAAGTTCGTGAGTCAAGAGATTCGGTACATGGGACTCACCATGGAGGACAAGTCTCCGGGTTATGCGCCGCATGATGTGGATATCACCTTCGACAAGCGTTATGGAGTATGCCGAGACAAGGCGGGACTCCTCACGGCGATGCTCCGCATGGCCGGTTTCAATGCGTATCCCGTTCTCATTATGGCCGGATCGGCGAAGATGGATCCCGATGTCCCGTCGCCGTATTTCAATCACGCGATCGTGGCGGTGGAGAACGAGGTTGAGAAAGGAGGTGAAGGCGGGCGCCAGAAGTACATCCTGCTCGATCCGACGGCGGAGTCTACTAGGGATTTTCTGCCGTCGTACGAGAGCGATTGTTCGTATCTTGTCGCGAGGCCGGACGGCGAGATCTTGCTGACGACGCCGACGCCGCCGGCGGATGACAATCTGCTGAAGATCAATTCCACTGCGGTACTCGACGAGGCCGGATCGCTGATGGTCGAGAGCGAGATCATCTTCAAGGGGCTCAACGACAACGTTTTTCGTCAGCGGTTTCTTTGTGCCAAGCCTACCGACCGGCGTCAGTATTTCGAAGAGACCGTCGCCAGAACCTTCCCAGGGGCGAAGCTTCTGAAGTACGAGATTCTGCCGACGGATCTTCAGGATGTGTCATGTCCGTTGACGGCGAAGATTGTTGCGAAGGTCCCGGAGGCGTTGCTCCGCGGCAATTCCGAGATTCAGCTGATCACAGGATGGCTATCGAGGAATCTTGGGGTTGCGAACATGCTACTCTCGAACCGCACCGCGTTGGAGAGTCGCCGTTTTCCGCTGCGTCTTTCGTCCACCGCCGGAATTGAGGAGTCGCTTCGTGTTTCGCTCGGTGAGACGCTCGGAAAGGCGAAGTCGATTCCGGAAACGTTGGAAATCGAAGGTCCGTACGAATATCGGCTTTCCGCGGTCGTGACGAACGGCGAGTACATGTTGTCGCGCAAGCTGAAGATCAATTCGCTCGAGTTTTCGCCCGAGGAGTATCTGACGTTGCGCGAGAACATCAAGGCGGTTCAGGCGGCCGAGCGCCGCAGTTCCGTCTTTGATAAGAACCGTCTCGCCGACGCAGACATAGAGTATCTGCTGCGCGGGATGTCCGTTGACTTTACCGGAGAACGTTCTTGGATCGTCACTAACACCGTGGTGAAGAAGATCTTGACTTACGACGGCAAGAAAGGTAATTCCGAACTCGAGTTCGAGTTCAATCCGCTGGTCCGGCAGGTCAGGGTGCTGCATGCTTCGGTCGTTGGTGCGGATGGCAGGATGGCTATGATCAGTGACAAGGAGCTGAACGAGCTTGACTGTGACTGGGCTGCCGTCGCTCCGCGTTATCCCGCGTCGAAGAAGCTCATCGTCACGCTGCCGTCCGTGGAGATCGGCAGTGTCATTACCACTGTGACGGAGACCGTCGTCACTGACGCCCCGCATGCGTTCCGCGGCCGTTTCTACCTCGACGTCATCGAGCCGACTGACGTGCTAATCTACCGTGTCGGCAAAGACAGGCGCCGCGTGGACGATCCGGAGCGGATTCCGAATGAGGATTCGCAGCCTGCGGGACATCGCTGGCGTAAGAGTTTCGTCGTCGACCGCGGCACTTTCGCCGCGACCTGCGAATTTCTCCGTAAGGCGGCATCCGTGGAATCGTTGGATCTTTCCATTCTCGACCTCGACCTTCAACCTCGACCTCACGAATCGCTGAAGGCGATTCGTGATTGGATGGCGAAGCATGTCCGAATCGCCGGTCCGTCGCTCTATGAGCTGCCCGTCGCGAAGCAGCTGACTGATCCCGCGACGGTGGTGAAGGAGCGCTATGCGACGCGACTTGACTACATCCGCACGCTTTGTGCGCTCATGAAGGGTGCGGGCTTCAAGGCGGACATCGTGTTCGGTTCGTCGCTGCGTGGTGAGGACGAGCGTTATCCGCAGGCTTATGATCAGGCTCTCTGTCGTGTGGACGGAATGTTCTTCGGGACCGAGAACGAGTATTCGCCGCTTGGCACGACGCGATTCGACGGATGCTGGTGTATTGATCCGATGGCGGAGAAGGAGTTTGTGGTGTCCGCCATGAAACCGGAGCTCCGAAACGGCACGGATGCCGAAATCGTGATGAGGGTGCGTCCTAACGGCGCGGTTGATTATGACTACGTGAACTTTCTGCGGGGAGAGACCGGCGGGTGGAGGAGATATTTTGCGGAGATCCTGCCGGAGATGCGCTCACGTGTGTACCAGCAGTATCTTGGATCGATCGCGCAGTCCGCTTCCGCGACGAGTGAACTGGTTACGGATACGGTCGGTTATCCTGCGTCTATGCGGTTCTCGTGCTATATCCCAGATCTCGCGGTGGTGCAGGGCGATACGATTACGCTCACCATTCCCGCACTCAGCTTCCCGTCCTGTCTTACTGGCGACATAAGGCGGAGTCCGGTATGCATCCCCGCCTGCTCTGGCGGCATCGACCGACGGAAGGTGGTGTTTCCCGAAGGGTATGTTGAGATCGAGCATCTTCCAGAATCGTTCACCTTACACGACCCGGCGAATCCGGAAGACGTCTGGCTTGAGGTGAATGTTATGTCCGAAGTCGTTAACGAGCGGCTAGAGATAACGATCGAACAGCGTATGCATCGTTATGATGAACGTGTAATCGCGGAGGAGTATTATCCGATGCTTCTTGAGTGGTCTCGTCGTGTTTCGTCACCATCATCGCGTACGATTACGGTCCGCCGTTAAATTCTTCGCGGATTTATGATATAATATCCGCATTACACACGGGGTGTAGCGCAGTCTGGTAGCGCGTCTGCCTTGGGCGCAGAAGGCCGTGGGTTCAAATCCCGCCGCCCCGACCATCCTTCGCGATTCCGCCTGACGGCGAAATCGACTACGGATGGCGCGCCATCTTTGTTGAAGTTGCGCACATCCGGATTCAGTTATGTTCTACGCCTACATCCTTCGAAGCGTCAATCATCCGTCCGAACGGTATATCGGTTCGACAACCGGCCTGAAGCGTCGTCTTGCCGACCACAATTCTGGCATTCGTAGGTCCGATTTGTCTTAGGCTGCACCCTTATCCCACTTTTTGAATTGATGCACGCAAAGCTTTCGAGCCGGGGGCGA
>CALYRV010000084.1 GCA_945483525.1 uncultured Verrucomicrobiota bacterium | reverse complement strand
CAAGGATATGTTCGATGCCGGTCTGCACTTCGGTCATCAGACCAAGCGCTGGAATCCGAAGATGAAAGGTTATATCTTCGACAAGCGTAACGGCATTCACATTATTGACCTCACTCAGACCGTCACGCTCCTCGACGAGGCCGCTGGTTTTCTCAAGGAAACGGTTCTCGCTGGCAAGAAGATTCTTTTCGTCGCTACCAAGAAGCAGGCTCAGGAGCTCGTGAAGGGCGCCGCGGAGTCC
The DNA here is from genome assembly GCA_945483525.1 of uncultured Verrucomicrobiota bacterium. The sequence goes on along the minus strand of CALYRV010000084.1, from coordinate 6,690 downwards.
GTCGAGCAGTTCTACATGACCGAGCGCTGGCTCGGCGGTACGCTCACCAATGCGAAGACCCTCCGCTCGTCCGTGAAGCGCATGCGTCAGCTTCAGGCGACCGCCAAGGCCAATGGCGGCCAGCTCTCCGAGCACAAGCAGGAGAATTCCGTCCTCCGTCGTGAGCTCGCCAAGCTCGAGAAGAACCTTACGGGTGTCGCCGATATGGCCGAGCTCCCGGGCGCGCTTATCGTCGTCGACGTGGTCCGTGAGGCGAACGCTGTCAAGGAAGCGGTCCGTCTCGGCATCCCGGTCGTCGCGATCGTCGATACCAACGCCGATCCGGAGCCGATTGATTACGTGATCCCCGGCAATGACGACAGCGTCAATGGTGTCAAGCTGATCATCGACGGTCTCGTCAACGTCATCAAGACCGCCAATACCGAGTATAGCGCGAAGGCTGCTGAGGCGAACGCCAAGCGCGCCGCCGAGCGCGCCGCTCGCGATGAGGCTGACAAGGCCGCCCGCAAGGAGCGCAAGGAAAAGGCCATCAAGGACGGCGCTAAGCGTCCTGCTCGCGCCGGAGCCAAGAAGACCGGCGTCGCCGCGTCCGTGAAGGCTGCCGCCCGCGCTGCGAAGGAAGCCGCCGAGACCAAGGCGAAGGCTGATCTCGCCGCCAAGCGTCAGGCCGCGGTTGCCGAGGCTGAAGCCGCTGTCGCCGCCGCTCCCGCCGCGGAGTAAGGAAATAGTGGTAGTGGAAAGTGGTAGTGGTACAATGGAAGTAAATGAACATTGACGTCCGCTGTACCACTACAACTCTGAACTATCACTCGTTTCGCTCCGCTGAACAACTAAAACCATTCATTACACTTAATTTTAATTTACCATGACCATTACCATTGACATGATCAAGCAGCTCCGTGAGGCCACTGCGGCCGGTATGGGTGCGTGCAAGGAAGCTCTCAACGCCACCAACGGCAATATGGATGAAGCCGTCAAGTACCTTCGCGAGAAGGGCCTTGCGGTCGCCGCGAAGCGCGTCGACAAGGAGTCTAAGCAGGGCATCGTCGCTCTCGCCAAGGCCGCCGACGGCAAGACGCTGGCGCTCGCCGAGATCAATTGCGAGACCGACTTCGTCGCGAAGACCGATGCGTTCATCAAGTTCTGTGACGATGCGGCGAAGGTCGCGCTCGAGGGCAAGGATATCGAGGCGACGCTGAACGACGACTACAAGATGCTCCTCACCAAGACCGGTGAGAACGTCAAGATCCGCCGCAGCGAGCGCTACGTGCTCGAGGGTGCGGGCTGCGTGAGCGGCTACATCCACATGGGCGGCAAGATCGGCGTGCTGGTCGAGCTCGCTTGCGAGAAGGCCGATGCCAAGCTCGACGAGGCGGCGCACATGGTGTGCCTCCAGATCGCGGCGAACGCGCCGAAGTACATCAACCCTGAGGACGTGCCGCAGGCCGAGATCGACGCCGAGCTTGAGATCAAGCTCAACGCGCTCAAGGAGCAGAAGGGCAAGCTTCCTCCGGAGCAGGCGCTCGTCGGCATCAAGAAGGGCATGGCCGCGAAGTTCTGCACCCAGATCTGCCTCGTGAAGCAGGAGTACGTCGCCGACGGTGATCAGTCCGTCGAACAGTATCTCGCCAGTGTCGCGAAGGAGATCGGCGCTCCGATCACGGTCAAGCGCTTCTGCCGCATGCAGCTCGGCGCCTAAGGTTCGGAATAATCGAATAATCTGAATAAGAGAAAGAGGTACACAATGGCAGAAGTCATCGGCGCAGGCGAACTCCACAAGGGCGTCAAGATCCTCATCGACGGCGACCCCTGGGAAATCACCGAATTCGATTTCTCGAAGCCCGGCAAGGGACAGGCGATCTACAACTGCAAGCTCCGTAACATGGTCACGGGCGGCGGGTGCACGAAGAGCTACCGTTCCGGCGATAAGTTCGAGAAGCCGGAGCTCGTCCAGTACAGCGTCACCTATTCTTACGACGACGGTACCGCGTTCGTGTTCACGGACGAGAACTTCGAGGAGATCCGCGTCTCCTACGACGTGATGGGCGACAAGAAGTACTTCCTCATGGATGAGATGGAAGTCAAGGCGCTTTTCTTCAACGACAAGGTGATCGGCGTCGATCTCCCGCAGCTCGTCGAGCGCAAGGTGATCAAGGTCGAGCCCGGCGTTAAGGGCAACACCGCTTCTGGTAAGGTCACTAAGCCTGCGACGGTCGAGGGTGGATATGTTCTTCCTGTGCCGCTCTTCATCAACGAAGGTGACGTCATCCGCGTCTCCACCGAGACCGGAGAGTATAACGACCGCGTCTCCACCAAGTAATCAAGGCTGGAGATACGATTATTCGGCGCTTCGTTCCCAAGGGACGGAGCGCTTTTCTTTTGGTATAATACGCGTATGAATACGATTACTTGTCTTGCCGCGGTGGCGGCGTTTTCGTTCGGTGACGTTCAACTCGAATGCAAAGATCCTGGAATCTGGAAGATTGACGTCGTCCGTGAGGTGGAGAAGGACGGCTCGGAAGTTGCGAAGGTGGTTTTTGACGCGCCGGAAGAGGCAGTTCCGCCGCGCGCGAAGTTGATCGCGACGTTGCCACAGGTTGATGCGACGGACGTCTGGACGATTAATACGTCCGATTGCGGCATTCCGCCGAACTGGAAGGGCTGGGACAACTACTGCAGCTGCACCATCGGCATGCCGCTGCAGGTGGCGTTCAACGGACACGACCAGGCGGTCTTCTCGATCGCGTCGAGCGAATGCATCCGGCAGACGGACGTGTTGGTCGGAGTCCGTGAAGAGGGTTCGCTCCTCGAGGCGTCCGTCACCTTCTTCACCGTACCCGAAGCCCCGCTTCGTCATTACGAGGCGAAGGTGCGTCTCAATGCGAAGGTGCGTCCTTTCGCGGATGCTGTGCGCGAGGAGGTCTCCTGGATCGAGAAAGTCGGCGGATTCGTTCCGTGCCGCGTTCCGGACGCCGCGTTAGAGCCGCTCTATTCGAGCTGGTACAATTTCCATCAGGACGTCTTCGCGAAGGATATCGAGGAAGAGTGCGCGATCGCCGCAAAGCTCGGGATGAAGACGATCATCCTCGACGACGGCTGGCAGACGGACGACACGAACCGCGGTTACGCGTTCTGCGGCGACTGGCAGGTGTCGACGCGGCGATTCCCCGATTTTGCCGCGCACGTGAAGAAAGTGCAGTCAATGGGCATGAAGTACATGATGTGGTACTCGGTGCCGTTTATCGGACTGAAGAGCGCGAACTACGAGAAGTTCAGGGGCAAGTACCTGATCGAAAAGGGCGGCAACGGCGCCGCGGTGCTCGATCCCCGTTTCCCCGAAGTGCGCAAGTTTCTGGTCGATCTTTACGTGAAGGCGATGAAGGACTGGGATATCGACGGATTCAAACTCGACTTTATCGATTCGTTCCGATTCGAAGGCGAGGATCCTGCTGTCAAGGAGAACTACGCTGGACGTGATGAGAAATCCGTGCCGGTGGCGGTCAATCGCCTGATGACCGAGGTGAAGTCCGCCCTGAGTGCGATCAAGCCGGACGTCCTAATCGAGTTCCGTCAGCGTTATGACGGTCCCGCGATCCGCCAGTACGGCAACATGATGCGCGTCGGGGACTGTCCCGGCAACATGCGCCGCAACCGCTTCGCGATTGCGAATCTTCGCCTTGCCAGCGGCGCGACCGCGGTGCATTCCGATATGATCGAATGGAACTTCAACGAGGATCCCGCGAAGAGCGCGCTTTTCATCATCAACTCGATCTTCGGCGTCGTGCAGTATTCGGTGATGCTCCGCAACGCGCCGGAGAATCATCGCGCGATGATCGAGAAGTGGATCCGGTTCTCGAAGGATCATCGCGATACGTTGCTTAAAGGGAAGTTCACGCCGCATCATCCCGAGTTGCAGTATCCGTGGATCGAGGCGGAAGGCGATGCCGAACGCATCATCGGCGTCTATTGCGACAATCTGATGATCCCGGTGCCGAAGGACGGGAAGAGGCTGCTCGTCATGAATGCGTCCGGTACGGACAAGATCACGATCCGCCGAGACAACAAGGTTATTGACGTGATCTGTCCCTCTGGCGACTATACGGAGATTCCAGAATGAAACTGAAGAAGATACTGGACTGGTGTGACGCGCTGCTCGAGTGCGGGAAGTTCGATGATGTCTCTAATAACGGACTCCAGGTCGCGCGCCAAGGCGACGACATCAAGAAGGTGGCGTTTGCAGTGGACGGCAGCGTGAAGAGCGTGAAGGCGGCGTCCGAAGCCGGAGCGCAGCTGCTGATCGTCCATCACGGCATCTCCTGGGGTGGTGGCATCAGGCGTCTTACTGGCGGCGAATACAATGTAGTGAAGGCGGCGATGGACGCGGATCTCGCGCTTGCAGGGTACCATCTTCCGCTCGATGCGAACAAGAAGGTTGGCAACAACTGGGAACTCGCCCGCTACTTCAGACTCAAGAACGTCAAGCCCGCTTTTAGCTATCACGGCAACGTCATCGGGCTAGTGGGGAAGTGTCTGAGTTCTCGAGCGTTTGAGTGTTTGAGTGGTCTCGGGTGTTCCGGCCAACTCAAACATTTTCAACTTAAAAACTCAAACACTTTGACCATGGGCATCTGCTCCGGCGGCGCCGGCGAATTCGCCGCGGAAGCGAAGGCGCTCGGCTGTGATCTCTACATCACCGGCGAAGCGAGTTGGGGCGATGTGATCGCCGCGGAAAACGTCGGCATGAAGATGGTTTGCGCCGGACACTACGAGACCGAGACCTTCGGCGTGAAGGCGCTGATGAAGGCGATGCAGAAGGCGTTTAAGATCTCGACGGTTTTCGTCTCTATGCTTTTCTGTTTTTCCTTGGGCGCACAGACAACTGGGGATGCGGAATCCTTTCCGCTCCAAGAAGAAGATCTCTCTTCCTTCTACCTCGGAGCCTCTGGGGCCATTGTACTTCCGCAGGGCGGTTCGCGTATGACGCATCTTGGTGGCGCGGCGTTTCGCGCTGGCTATTATTTCAATGGCTGGTTTGCCCTCGAGGGTGAGGCATCGTGGATGGAGAACCGCGCGGGTCTAGCTGCGCGCGGCATCGTTCATTGGAAGGGCTGCGACGAATGGGATATGCTCTTTGGCTTCTCGCGGTGGGATCCATTCTTTTCGATCGGCGCGTGCGGCTGGCTCCCTGACGGACAGGTTGGTCCCGCCGCCGGCATCGGTCTCCTCTACTATCTCGACGACAACTGGGCGCTCCGCTTCTCCGGCGAAGCGACTCTCGGACTGGATGGTCGCACGGAGATGATTTACTCGTTGGCTTTAGGCGTGCAGTATGGCTGGTGAGTAAGTTGGAGAAAATAGTTGGAGTTGGAGAATGGACGATAAAGATTTTTTGTTTAAGAATTTGATTGTCTGGCAAAAGTCAATGCAGTTCTCGCGTATGGTTTATGATCTGGTTCGTCAATTTCCAGAATGTGAGCGATATGCTTTGAGTGATCAAATTCATAGGGCTGTTGTAAGTATTGCCAGTAATATTGCAGAGGGATCAGGGCGCGCTGGTAATCGTGATTACGGACATTTTCTGGCGATTGCGAGGGGAAGCCTTTACGAGACGATAACGCAACTGGAAATGGCGAGGTCTTTTGGGTATATTGAAAATTATTCAGAAGCGGAAGTGTTGGCGAGAGAGATTTCTCGCATGCTTACTACTCTTATAAAAAAGTACATTCCGCTCTCCAACTCCAACTCTTAACTCCAACTATGAATAGTAGAGCAGAATACTACGACAAGATCGCGAAAGTCGCGGTGACGACCGTTGACGTTTCTTCGGCTGCGCAGGCGCTGGCGCGGGGACATCTTTGCGGACCTACCAGCGCGTATTTTCTCGCCCGCGCTTGCGCGGCCGTGGCGCTTCTCGGTTCGGAGATGAGTGAGAAGGACGAGACCGTGATTCTGCAGATGAAGTGCTCGGGTCCGCTCGGCGGCTTCAACGTCGAATGCACGGCGCAGGGGACGCTTCGCGGCTATACCGAGAAGAAGACGCTGGATGCATTTGACGGACTCGGACGTCCCGATCCGAAGCTGGTGATCGGCGACAAGCAGATCCAGGTCACGCGGTCCGTCCCCGGCAAGATTCTCTCGCAAGGGATCTCGAGTTCGCTTGATGGTTATCTCGCCGGCTCGTTGCAACGTAAGGCGGTGATCTTCACCGAGGCGGAAGTTGATGACGACGTCAATGTGAGGTCCGCGCGCGGCATTCTGATCGAGGCGCTGCCGGATTCGAAGGCGAGCATCGCGGACTACAATGTCGACGCGGCGATTCTGCCGCGGGATCCGAATGGCGGACTCGATCTTTCTTCTTTCGAACTTCGCCGCACTCAGCCGCTTAAGTTCGCCTGCCGTTGTTCGCCTGATCGCGCGCTGGCGATGCTGTCCGCGATGTCCGAAGCGGAAAGGGCGACGCTCCCCGAATCGATTGATATTACCTGCCATATGTGTGGCCGCACCTTCACGGTGCACAGATAGTCGGATGGTGCATTCAAGGTGATAACGCAAAGATCCTCGCCGTGTGGCGAGGTTCTTTTTTGTGGTTTTGTTGATGAGTGAAGGTCGGAGAATTACTTCATCATCACCTCCAAGGGGTAGGCGCATTTACCGCGCGGTGGGGCGAGGCGCCCCACCATCCTGTATCGC
>CALYRV010000083.1 GCA_945483525.1 uncultured Verrucomicrobiota bacterium | reverse complement strand
CGCATTTTTATGCTATGCGATGCATCTGGACGCAGGAAAAACAGATATCCTATTGTGGCGAATGTCAATATATGGTATAATAGTCAAATATTAAGCCACAAAGGATTGTGAAATGAAGCGAATCATTAGGGCGGTATTGCCGGCGCTTATACTGGCGGTTAGTGTAGGTCAGATTTACGCTTTCACTAATTTTTCCGATGAAATTGCTAGATATATCGGAGAATCGCAGAAAGACGTGCAGATTGCGTTTTCGCTCGGCATCTTTTTTCTGGGTATGGGTGCCGCGTTCTTCGGCAAGATTGTTGAGAAGAACATACGGCTTTCTACCTTCATCGGTACGGTGCTTTTCATTTCTGGGCTCTGCATTACCGGCATCGGCATAAACAGCAAGTCGTTGTCTCTCATTTATCTTGGTTACGGATTTCTCATCGGCACAGGTACGGGCATCATCTACATTTCTCCGGTGAAGACGATGATGCTTTGGTTCCCTGAGCATAAGGCGATTGCCGCGGCCTTGCCGATCATCTCGTTCGGGCTTGGCTCCACGCTTTCCACGATTGTCTATAAGGGTTTCGGTTTCGGCGGTCCTGGTTCACTGTTTTCGATGAATTTTCTCGGCTATTACGATTATTTCGAGGTCGCTTCCAATCCTGCCGCCATTTCCAAGGTGTTCTTCGCCTTCGCCGCTTTCTATTTTGTCCCGATGGCGATCGCTGCGATGCTGCTCAAGAAACCGAAGATTGAGGTGCAGAGCTTCGGACACGGCATTCCGCAGCTTGAGTTCCATTACCGTACGCTTTTCGGGGATTCGTTTTTTCTTCGTAGTTGGCTATTTATGTTCCTTAATATTGCGGCCGGGCTCGCTCTTATTCCGCTTGCTAAGCAGATGATGAAGAGTCCGACTGTCGGTTACTCCGAAGGCCTTTATACCACGATTATCGCGCTTTCCGGTCTAATGAACGGCGGCGGACGCTTCCTTTTCGCGTGGTGGTCAGACCGGCTCGCTCGCCGCATCAACATCATGCTTTTCATCCTCGGCATCTCCTCTGGCATCATGATCTGTTCGTTCTGGCCGCCAATGATCGGCTTCGCGCTCCTCGTCATCAATGCCTGCTATGGCGCGGGGTTCTCGGTGATTCCGGCAATCCTCGCTGACAACTATGGCATGACCAATATCTCCAAGATTCACGGTGCCGTGCTTTCCGCCTGGGGCGTCGCTGGGCTCTTCGGCAATCAGGCGGCGATGTTGGTATCTAAGGCCTTCGGCGGTTACGGTGAAGGTGGCAATGGATATGTCGCCGTTGTCGTGATGCTTGTCATCGTCTACTCCTTCAACTTTGTCATCGCCATGTCCCTCCGAGCCACCGTCATCCGTCGCGGCAAGAAGTGAGCTGGATTTTCTCTTTTTCGGCGTTGGCGTGTGAGTAGGATGGAGAAATCGTGAAACTCCAGGACACCCTTATCCCACTTTTTTGAATTGATGCACGCAAAGCTTTCGAGCCGGGGGCGATTCGGCGCTGGTGCTCGCTAAATCCGCGTCGGATGCGCCGCGGATTTCCGGCGACGCTGTGCAGGCTGCCGAATCGACTCCAGCTCTGCGGCCTTCACGTTGTGCATGAAATGATAAGGGTGATAAGGGTGCCAGGAAGTGGGGGTTGCGTTCCATTGGTCGGTTGTGATATAATACGCGTCAAATGAACAAGATCTATACGAGCTGGCGTTGGTATTACGGCATTGCTTCAGGCGATGTCGCCGCAGTTCGTTGATCTTCAAATCATAGACAGCAAACTAAGGGGCCTCGCTTGAAGTAAGCGAGGCCTTTTAATTTTTTAACCCACAACCCCAACCCACAACCTGAAAATCATGAATATGAATACCGAGCCTTACAAGACTTACCTCAACGAAGACGAGCTACCCCGTTTTTGGTACAATATGCGCGCGGACATGCAGAAGAAGCCCGCGCCGCTTCTGAATCCTCAGACCCGTAAGCCGGTGACGGCGGAAGAGCTTGAGCGCGTATTCTGCAAGGAGTGTGTCAAACAGGAGCTGGATGACACGACTCGGTTGATTCCGATTCCGGAGCCCGTGCGCGACTTCTACAAGATGTACCGTCCTTCGCCACTGATCAGAGCCAAGTTCCTCGAACAGGCCCTTGACACTCCAGCGAAGATCTACTATAAGTTTGAAGGTAATAACACCTCTGGCTCGCATAAGCTAAACAGCGCGATCGCCCAGGCGTATTACGCCAAGGCTCAGGGTCTTACGGACGTCACCACCGAGACTGGAGCGGGACAGTGGGGAACGGCGCTCTCCATGGCGAGCGCATTCTTTGGCTTGAACTGCCACGTCTACATGGTTAAATGCTCCTATGAACAGAAGCCTTTTCGCCGAGAAGTGATGCGTACCTACGGAGCGGACGTCACACCTTCGCCTTCAATTTCGACCGATATTGGCAAGAAGATTAACGCTGAACATCCTGGCACGACGGGCTCGCTCGGTTGTGCGATTTCCGAGGCCGTCGAAGCCGCGCTGAAGCTCCCGAACGCGCGTTACCTCCTTGGAAGTGTCCTCAACCAAGTGTGCCTCCATCAGTCTATCATCGGACTCGAAACCCAGTCCGCGCTCAAGAAACTGGGAGTGAAGCCAGATATCATCATCGGCTGTGCAGGCGGAGGTTCTAATCTTGCGGGACTAATCGCACCGTTCATGGGCGAGAAGCTCCGTGGAGAGAACGATTATCGCATTATCGCCGTCGAGCCCGCCAGCTGTCCGTCGCTCACCCGTGGTAAGTACGCGTATGACTACTGCGATACCGGCAAGGTCTGTCCCCTCCAGAAGATGTACACCCTCGGCAGTTCCTTCATCCCTTCGCCTTCACATGCTGGCGGACTTCGTTATCACGGTATGTCTGCGACTCTCTCAGAACTCTATGATCAGAAACTTATCGAAGCGACTAGCGTCACCCAGACCCAGGTCTTCGAAGCTGCGACACTCTTTGCTCGTACAGAGGGTACGCTCCCCGCTCCGGAATCATCGCATGCGATCCGTGTCGCGATCGATGAGGCGATGAAGTGCAAGGCAACGGGAGAGACGAAGAATATCGTCTTTGGACTCACCGGCACCGGTTACTTCGACATGTTTGCTTATGCCCAGTATAATGACGGACAGATGGAGGATTATATTCCAACCGACGTTGAAATCGCCGAAGGCTTCTCCCGCCTTCCTGCGATGTGATTTGATATAATATTGGTGAATATAAACTGTAAACTTCATACTTCAGCTAGCCAATGGTTATTATCGTCAAGAAGGGCGCGGAAGCCGCCCAGATAGAGAGCTTAAAGCAGCTCCTTAAGGAAAACAACATTACGCCGCACGTGTCCGAAGGTTCGCTTCAGACGATCATCGGTTGCGTTGGTGATGTCGCGCATCTCGATCCCAGCATGATCGAGGCGCTGGACGTCGTCGAATCGGTCCAGCGAATCCAGGAGCCATACAAGGCCGCGAATCGCAAGTTCCATCCGGACGATTCCGTCATCGATTGCGGCGGAGTGAAGATCGGCGGCGGAATGTTCGCGGTCGCTGCAGGGCCTTGCAGCGTGGAGTCCGAAGAGCAGATCATCGGTATCGCGAAGGCGGTGAAGGCGTCCGGCGCGACGCTCCTCCGCGGCGGCGCCTTCAAGCCGCGCACATCTCCCTACGCCTTCCAGGGCATGGGCGCCGAGGGTATCCGGCTCCTCCTCGCCGCGAAGCGCGAGACCGGGCTCCCGATCGTCTCCGAGCTCATGGACTTCAAGGACATCGAGCTCTTCAATGAAATCGACGTGATCCAGATCGGTGCGCGCAACATGCAGAACTTCAATCTGCTACGCGAAGTCGGCGCCTACACGAAAAAGCCAATTCTGCTGAAGCGCGGCATGTCTGCGACAATCCAGGAGCTGCTGATGAGCGCCGAATACATCATGGCGTCCGGCAATCTCAACGTGATCCTCTGCGAGCGCGGTATCCGCACCTTCGAAACGTCGCTCCGCAATACGCTCGACCTCGGCGTGGTGCCGCTTCTGCATTCGCTTTCGCACCTGCCGGTGATGATCGATCCTTCTCACGCCACTGGACGCGCCAAGATGGTCGACCCTGTCGCCGTTGCGGCGGCCGCGATCGGGGCGGACGGACTCATCATCGAGGTCCATAACGACCCGCCGCACGCGAAATGCGACGGTGCGCAGAGCCAGACTCCGGAGATGTTCGCGGAGACGATGAAGAAGGTCGATAAGATCAGGAGCGTCCTCTAATGAAAGTCGCAGTCGTGGGACTCGGACTTATCGGCGGATCGTTCGAGAAGGCGTCGCTCAAGGCGGGGCACGAGGTGGTCAGCTGTCATCACGGCGACAAGTCCGGCTTCGAGGACTCTGAACTCGTCCTCGTCTGCCTGCCGCCGGAGTCGATCGTTCCGTGGATCCGCGAGCGCCAGGATCTGTTCCGCGCCGGAACGGTGGTAGTCGACATCTGCGGCATCAAACGCAAGATTTGCCAGGAGGTAAATCCCATTGCTCTCGCGAGTCGCGCCGGCGGAGCTGTCAATTCTAGAGATCCTCGCGGAACTAGTGATTCTAGTGGTTCCATTGGTGCTCGAGTGCCATGGTACTTCGTGGGTGGACACCCGATGGCGGGGCGTGAGGTCTCTGGCTACGCGAACTCGAAGGATGATCTTTTCGTCGGCGCGTCGATGATCATCACGCCCGACGAGTCGGTGCCGCAGTCCGTCATCGAGATGCTGAAGGGCTATTTCGCGTCCGTCGGCTTCCACCGCACCGTGATCACGACGCCCGAGAAACATGACGAGATGATCGCCTTCACAAGTCAGCTTTGTCACGTGATCGCGACCGCCTATGCGCGCGATCCGAAAGTCGTCGAGGCGATTGGCTATTCCGCCGGCAGCTACGCGAACATGACTCGCGTCGCGACTCAGAATGCAGATACCTGGGCGTCGCTGTATCTCGAGGATCGAGAGGAGCTGTTGAGGACGCTCGACAGCTTCATCGGACGCCTCGGCGAATTCCGCGAGGCGCTTGCCGCGGCGGATCTGCCGCGGATGAAGGCGATCATCGACGAAGGCACGGCGGCGAAGAGCGAAGAACTTCTCGCCCGAGAAAGGGGGGACGAACGATGACCAGTCTCAAAGGCAGACGTCTGCGTCTGACGGTGAACGGCGCGTCACACGCGCAACGAATTGACTTCAGTCTGTCCGGACTGCCGGCAGGTTTCCTCGTCGATGACCGGAAGCTGGCCGCGTTTATGGAGCGCCGCGCGCCAGGACGTGACAAGCTCTCCACTTCCCGCCGAGAAAGCGATGCTGTCCATTGGACACAGCCGGGTTGCGGTTACATCCTCAACGAGAACGTGCGCCCAGGAGATTATGGTGCGGAACGGACCGTTCCACGTCCCGGTCATGCTGATTTTCCGCAATTCGTACGGTTCGGACGCATTCCCACGGGTGGTGGCGAGAATTCCGGACGCCTGACCGCGGCGTATTGCGCGGCTGGCGGCGTGTGCCTTCAGTATCTTGAGAGCCGCGGCGTATCCGTCGCGGCGAAGATCGTCAGGTGTGGTGACATCGAGAAGGCGAAGAAGGCTGGCGATTCCGTCGGGGGAGTCATTGAGTGCGAGGTGAAGGGTGTTCCGGTGGGACTCGGCGGGGCGATGTTCGACGGACTCGACGGCGAAATCTCGAAGGCGGTTTTCGGCATCCCCGGTGTGAAGGGCATCGAGTTCGGCAACGGTTTCGCGGCGTGCGATCTGAAGGGTTCGCAGAACAATGACGCGTTTGTCGTCCGGAACGGCGAAGTGCGTACGCGCACGAACAACCACGGCGGGATCCTCGGCGGTTACACTTCGGGAATGCCGATCGTCTTCCGCGTTGCGATGAAGCCGACGCCGACCGTTTTCAGTGAGCAGGATTCGGTCGACCTGAAGACGATGAAGTCGGCGAAGCTCGCGATGAAGGGACGCCATGATCCGTGCATCGTCCGTCGTGCCGTTCCGGTCGTCGAGGCGATGGTGGCTTTTGCGATAGCGGATGCGATCATTGATCGCGAAGAGCGTTATCCTCGCGTCTGTCTGACGCTCACTGGCAAGACGGTTGCAGAAGATCTCGCGCAGTACAGGTCGCAGAAGCTCTTCACGGACATGGTCGAACTCCGCATCGATCTGCTTGAGCGCGGCGAAATCTCCGCGGCGATGGATTTTCCTGCGCAGCTCGCGAAGGTGGCTGGCTATACCGTTCCCGTACTCGTCACCTGTCGCCGTAAATGCGACGGGGGTGCTTGGGCCGGCAGCGAAAAGTCCCGTGCCTCGCTCCTCAAGAAACTCATCAAGGCATTTGCCAATCCGCTCTCCAACCCCAACTCATCACTCCAACTTTATCTGGATCTTGAAAGCGACTTCCATGAGCTCGACGGTTTCGCGAAGAAGTGCGGAGTTCGGATCGTGCGTTCCACGCATTGCTTTGATGAGAAGTCTTCGAAGGCGCTGTTCAAGAAGTTCTCCGCCGTGACCTCACGGCGGTGCGAGGATGAGATCCTCAAGCTCGCGATTAAGTGCGATATTCTTAATGCGGTTGCACTTATCAAGCGTTCCCGAGGTTGTCCTCATGATCATGTCGTGATGGCGATGGGTTATGAAGGGTTCTTCACGCGGGCGTTAGCGGCGCAGTCCCGCTCCAAGTGGGTTTACACTTCGGTCGGTGGCTTGAGCGAACTCGGACATGTCACGCCCTCGGAACTGGTCCGTGACTTCCGTTTCCACGATTATGATTCTGACGCTATCAGTGCGGATCTGTTCGGTGTACCCGGTGGGCCGCTCAAGAAGGCGCGTTCGCCGGAGCTTCTTAACGCTGCGTTCTTCGCCGAGAGCAAGAACGCGTTGATGGTTTCGATTCCGTGTCCAGACATCCGCAAGTCGCTGCAGGCGATGAAGGACCTCGGTATGCTTGGACTCGCCGTCACGATTCCTCACAAGGAGAAGGTCATCTCTCTGCTCGACAGGATCGATCCGGTGGCTAAGGCGGTTGGCGCGGTCAATACCGTTTTGCGTTGCGGGGACAGGTTCTACGGCTACAACACCGATGTGGCCGGCTTCACCCGCGCGCTTGTCGAATTCGTTACTAATTCCCCATTCCCCGTTCCCCATTCCCCGTTCCCCGCAATGCGCGTCGCGCTCCTCGGTGCCGGCGGGGCGGCGAAGGCGTGCAAGTATGCGCTGAGGAAGCTTGGCTGCAAGGTGACGGTGTTTCATCGCAGGTCGCTTACGGACGGTTTCGATCTCATTGTCAACGCGACGCCTGTCGATCCGATTCCGGAATACGTCTTTCGTGGTGACGAACTCGTTTACGATTTGCGTTACGTTCCGGAGACGACCGAGCTGATGGCGCGTGCGGCGAAAGCCGGTTGTCGGGTCTGCAACGGATTCTCGATGCTCCGCTATCAGGCGGAGGAACAGCGCAAGATTTGGTACGGTGATGGCGAAAATATGATATAATAGTTTTGCTCTCCGGAATTGAACCTCGAGGCATCGG
>CALYRV010000082.1 GCA_945483525.1 uncultured Verrucomicrobiota bacterium | reverse complement strand
CGACAGTCCAGTGCGCTAACCAATTGCGCCACAACCCCGTTGCTCCGAAAAGTGAAATATAGTTTATCATTTTCTCGCCCATTCCGTCAATGGGAAATTTCAATAATTTTCACCGTCGCCGATTACGGAAAAAAACCTGCAAAACAGCGCGGCATGGCTCCTCCATTACACCGGTAACGATTCGCGGATGATGATTGATGCCGGGATGCGCGAAAATGTTGAACACGGTCCCTCCGCCGCGCTTCGGATCCGAAAGGCCCCAGATCACCGTGCGCGGACGCGCGAGAACGATGCCGCCGGCGCACATCGGACACGGCTCCTTGGTGACGTAGAGCCGCGCATTGACGAGACGCCAGTCGCCTTTGGCGGCGAAGGCGGACGACATCGCGAGCATCTCGGCGTGCGCCGTGGCGTCCGTAAGGCCCTCGGACTGGTTATGCGCGCGCCCGAGGATAGTGGCGAGCGACGCATCCCAGTCAAACACGGGGTCGTGTCCGTCATGCGCCGGCTCGACGATCTTCGGCTCGACGATCACGCACCCGGTCGGCACCTCGCCGTCCGCCGCGGCCTTCTCCGCCTCGCGGAGTGCCATCTTCATCCAGTGCTCGTCAAACTCGTGCTGCGTCATTTCTCCACCGCCGCCCGGACACGATCATGCGCCGCCTTGAGCACCGCAGGATTGAACTTCATCACCTTACGGTCGTAAGTCATGAGTCCGTTGATCTCGATCTCCACGTCCGTCGTCTGCGTATAGACCGAACCGGCGAGCCCCTGCTTGGCGAGCCCCTCCAGCTTGTCCATAAGTCCGAGATACGTCTTCTCGAGTCCCTCACGCGTCTTCGTGTCCTCGATGCCGCCGTATCCCCAGTTGTCCTTGGCGACCTTCCAAAGGTGTCCGTCGACCGGATGACCGAGTCCGCCGAACTCGCCCAAGAACGAAATGCGGCCGCCGACGGACGGAATCATGCCCGGTCCGCGGTAATCGTGAAGATCGACCGTATCCGCCCCGCAGTCGATCGACGACTCCTTCGTACGCCCCTGCGTCCACTTGCCGTCGCGCTCACAATGCGAGACACCGCCCCAGTAGTCGTTCCAGCCGCTCGGTCCGTTCACGAGCCGCGACGGATCATACCGTTTCGTCCAGCGGAGCGTATCGAGCGTAAGGTCTTCGGACGGCTGTCCCCACGACTCGTTATAGGGAACCCACATCACGATCGACGGCGCGTTATAAAGCTGATCCATCATCTCCTTGAGCTCCTCGCGATACTTGCCGTAACGCTTCATCATCTCGTTCGGATCGGCGTGCCAGTCGGCGGACGGCATATCCTGGAGCACGAGAATACCGAGCTTGTCGCACTCCGAATAGAAGATGCGCGGCTCGACCTTGATATGCTTGCGGAGCATGTTGAAACCGCAGTCCTTAAGTACCTTAACGTCGGACATCATCGCCTCGACGGACGGCGGAGTAAGGAGTCCGTCCGGCCACCACCCCTGATCCAGCGTTCCGATGATGAAATAAGGTTTGTTATTCAGGAAGAAACGAAGATGCCCGTCCTTGTCGGTCCCCTTCGCAAACTTGCGCATCGCGAAATGTCCCCTGAACAGGTCGTCCTCGTACTTCACGCTGAAATGGTACAGATTCGGATCCTCGGGACTCCACAGACGGAAACCCGCCGGCATCTTGACGACAAGCGGCTTGCAGACATTTCCTTCGGCCTTGATACGCTTCTTCCCGTCATCAATGAAAACCTCGACATCGTCATCATTTTCTCCGCAAACATCGAACGTGAAGGTCACCGTTCCACGATCAATATCCGGCGTGACACGATAGCTGCGGATATAGGTCTCGGGAACCTCCTCCAGCCACACCGTCTGCCAGATTCCGCTTACCCGGGTGTAGAAACAGCCGCCCGGCTTCAACATCTGCTTCGCGCTGCCGCCGATGAACGTTTCGGTCGGGTCCCACACCTTTACCTTGAGCTCGTTCACGCCCGCCTTCACGAAATCGGTAATATCATACGAAAACGCATTCGATCCGCCGTCATGCGGAATCCCGACCTCCGTTCCGTTCACGTACACCTGCGCACGATAATCCACCGCCTCGAAATTGAGCAGCAGCCTCCTGCCGGCTTTCGGCGCCGCCTCGAAAGTGCGCGTATACACAAGCGACTCCCCTGGCTCGAGAAGCCGTCCGACTCCGGAAAGCGGAGCTTCGATCGCGAACGGCACCAGGATCTTGCCCTCGGCGCACTTCTCGATCCTTCCGGCATTCACCCCCTTAACGATATTCGAATAAACCGCGTAATCCCACTTGCCGTTAAGACAAGTCCAGTTGTCACGCACCATCTGCGGACGCGGATACTCGCGCCACGCGTTCTCGGCCGTGACCTTCTCCGCAAACGGCGTCATCATCACTGCCAGCATCAACTCGATAATCATCTCATTCTCCTTTCTCGACCTAGACCTAAAACCTCAATCAGACATTTTCAAACGCAATGTTTGAAAATCTCCTCTGCCTCGGGCATCCGCCCCTTGCCGCTCGCGCCGCAGGCAAGCTCACCCGAATCGGGATCGACGATCTTCACTCCGCGCGCTTTCAAGGCAGCGATGTTCTCCTGCGTCACCGGACTCTCCAACATCCCCGTGTTCATCACCGGCGCAACCACCAACGGCGCCTTCGTCGCGAGAACGGAAGCCGTCAGGAGATTGTCCGCGATCCCATAACGGATCTTCGCAATCGTGTTCGCCGTCGCCGGCGCGACCACGAAAAGGTCCGCGGACTCCGCCAGCGAAATGTGCTCCGGCTTCCACGAAACCGGCGGAGCGAACTGATCAACGTACACCGGATTCCGCGACAACGTCTGGAACGTCAACGGCGCGACGAACTTCGTCGCCGCCTCCGTCATAATCACCGTCACCTCATCTCCGTTCTTGATAAACAAACGCACCAGCTCCGCCGCCTTGTAGGCAGCAATCGAACCGGTAACACCAAGCACGATCCTTCTCATTTCATCCGTCCTAAAGTCCCAGAGTATTTAGCAACGTAGCCTTGTCGACATAGCCGACGGACCTCGCCGCCACCTCGCCGTTCTTCACGCAGAAGATGCAGGGGATCGAAGTGATCATGTACTGCTGCGCAATTTCACCAAGCTCGTCAACATTCACCTTGCAGACCTTGAGGTCCGCACGCTCCGTGGCGATCTCCTCGAGGACCGGACCCATCATGCGGCACGGACCGCACCACGGCGCCCAGAAGTCGACGATGACCGGCTTCTCGCTCTTCAACACCTCGGTATCGAACATTTCCCTTGACGTAATCTCCATAACTTTACCCTCCATCTTGTTTTCTGAAATCAAATCTTTACCTTCCGCTCTCGAACTCGAACTATTCACTCCAACTCTGATAAACGGCTTCGCCACCATCCACACTCCGAACAGGATGAGCGCGACACCGCAGGCCGGGACCAGAACATTATACGAAGATTTAATCTTTTTGAAAAGTCCGTTCAGCTTCGATAACGCCATGCCGGCGACGACGAACGGAATGCCGAGGCCAGCGGAATATGCGCCCAGCAACGCGACGCCCTTGAGCGCATGTCCCGACTCCGCCGCGGTCGCCAGCGCCGCCGCGAGAAACGCCCCAACACACGGAGTCAGGTTAACCGAATAAATAAGTCCGAAGACAAAAGCGCCAAGCACCCCACGCTTCTCCGCCATTCCCGCCGAACCGCCAAAACCAGGAAGATGAACAATGTCAAGAAAGGCAAGACCAAAGACTATGACAATCAAGCCGGACACCACCGACACCACCGCGCGATGCGCAGCAAAGAATCCGCCAATCGTCGCCGCGAAAAATCCAAGCGTCATGAATACCACTGTGAACCCCGCGACAAATGCCAGCGACTTACCCAATCCCATCCAATATGATGGACTCCCACGCGATACATCTCCAGCCGCAAAGTACGCCGCGAATACCGGCATCAGCGGCAGCGTGCACGGCGAGACAAACGAAGCGAAACCCTCGAGAAATGTCCAAAAAAATTCCATATGCTGCTATTGTATCAAACTTGCATCCAGGTGTGTGTTGTCATTACCACAAAAGCGTCCATTGCCTTTCACTTACCGAAACGTAGCTTCAGAGCGATCTTGATCGACTCGGTCGCGATGCCCGGCGTGATCTTCGAATAGCCCGCGACCCGGTCCGTGAACGTGATCGGGATCTCCTTGATCGCGCAGCCAGCCTTCCAGGTACGATGGTTCATTTCAAGCTGAAAGGAATAGCCGGCGGACGCCACCGTCTCGAAATCGATCTTCCTTAGCGTCTCCGCCTTCCAGCACTTAAACCCGCCAGTCGGATCCATGAGCGGCATTCCGGTCACCGTGCGAATGAAGATGCCGCCGCAACGCGAGATAAGACGACGCTTGAACGGCCAACCCGGAGTCGATCCGCCCAGAACGTAACGAGAGCCGATGACGAGGCCAGGTGACTGGCGGCAGGCGACAGGTGACCCAGCGTTGTTATCATGAAATTCAACATCCATTGTGTCACCTGTTACCTGAATCCCATCACCCATCGCAGATATCAGACGCGGGATGTCGTTCGGGTCGTGAGAGAAGTCACTGTCCATCTGGATAATCAACTCGGCTCCGAGCTTGAGCGCTTCGGCGAAACCAGCGACATAAGCACGGCCGAGTCCCGCCTTCTTCTCACGATGCAACACATGAATGCGAGGATTCTTTGCGACGAGTCCGTCGATCACCGCCCCGGTACCATCAGGCGAATTGTCGTCGACGAACAGGATTTCGACATCATGTTTGAGCACCGCCTCGCTCATCGGCGTGACGTTGTCCTTCTCATCATACGTCGGGATTACTACGATCGTCTTCATCTATTCACCTCCACCAACCACGAACCACCAATCAGTTCAGCGCCGAAAGAATTTCCGGGAGAAGCTGCTTCTTGCGCGACAAAACGCCTGGCATCAGCAACGTATCATACCTGCTCTTGCGATAAGGCAGCGCACGTAACACCGACTTGTCTCCAGCATAAAGCAGTTCGGAGTTTCCACGAACCGGATCCGTCACCATCAGCGCCATGAAGTCAAGTCCCGCAGACTTCACCGCCGTATCCATCGCCGCCCGAAGTTCCGCGAGCTTCTGATGGAACACCGCGAGCTGCGACTCCTCGATCTGCGCGAGAATGAACTTGCGGCCGCCGTCCGTATACGTCTTCGCATCGCACGCGAGCGCCTTGTCAGGCGACATCGAGGCAAGCGGCGAAGCGACGGACATGAGTCCCGCGAAGATGTCCGCGGCGCTTTCGCCGCAGAGCTTCTCTAGCCAAGTGCACATCTGCTTGTCGACATCCGTCGTGGTCGGTGATTGGAACATGAGTGTGTCGGAGACGATGCCCGCGATCAGCACTCCGGCGATCTCCTTCGTCGGACGCTCGCCGACGCCGCGGTACATCTTCGCGACGAGCGTACAGGTCGACCCGACGACATCAGCCGTGTACTTGATCGGATCCTTCGTCGCCGCAAACGCAATGCGGTGATGATCGACGACCTCGATGACCGGAATCTCCTCAAGACCGGGAATCCCCTGGTCGATCTCATTATGATCGACGAGGATCATCCGATACGGCGGCTCTTCAGCGAACGCTCGCTTCAGCACAGTACCAAGCAACTTCCCGTTCTCATCAACCACGGGAAAATGGTTGTGCGAATTCTTTACCGCCGCGCTTTTGATATCATGAACTCGGTCCGAATCAACCAGTGTCATCGCGCAATGATGCAACGGAGCGGAAGTAACAGGGATGTTCAAGTCGGACTTGTCAATGAAGAGCTTCAACAGCTTCGCCGGCGAAAGCATCCCGACGAACTTTCCGTCCGTTCCCATCACCGGCAGCGACGATTCGCCGGAAGCCTCCAGCGTCTTGAGGGCTTCGAGGAGCGACACCTCCGGACTGATCACCGGCACCGTAGTGTCCATGAGATCGCGTACCCGCAGATACACGTCGCGCTTCGACCGAGGCGGCTTCAGCTTGAAATGATCGAACACCCACTTCGCCTTCTCCGGCAACCGCCCCGCGCACAGCGCCTCGACGTCATCCATACCGCAACGGCGCCGGAGATCCGCCAGCGCGTAAGCGCTCATAATAGAATCCGGATCTGGATTCCTATGTCCGCAGATATACGTCTTCATAGCTTAAGCCTTCCGCAACTCTTCACTCATCACTCTTACTTCTTACTTCAAGCTGCTCCGCAGCGCTACGACCGCAGCCTTCATATCGATCTGCTTGAAGAGATAGCTGCCCGCTACGAACTGATTCGCTCCCGCCTTGAAGGAAAGCGGAATCGTCTCCGCATTGCCGCCGCCGTCGATCATGATGTCGAGGTCCGGACACCGCTCGCGAAGCCACGTCACCTTCGGCAGGCACTCGGCGATGAACTTCTGTCCGCCGTAACCGGGATGCACCGTCATCACCAGCACCTCGTCGATCTCGCCGAGATACGGCTCCAGCCGTTCGACCGGAGTCTCAGGATTCAGCACAATCGCGTTCTTCACCCCGAGTCCGCGGATCCGCTTGAGCTCGTGATGGAGATCGCAATCCGCCTCCACATGAATCTGAATCGTCTGCGCACCAGCCGCGGCGAACTTCTCAAGATACAGATCTGGACGCGACATCATGAGATGCACGTTCCGATAGAAGTCCGGCGCCACGCGCTTACACAAGGCGACGATGTCCGGACCGAACGACAGGTTCGGCACGAAGTGCGGATCCATGATGTCGATATGCAGCGCCTCGGCCGTAGACGCCTGCGCACGCAGAATCTCCTCCCCCAGCTTCGCATAATCCGCAGCCAGGAGCGAGGGCAGAATTTCAGTTTTCATTTCAACCATATTATACAAACCACAAATTCACCTGTCATACTTCTGTTTCATCGCATTCTTGATTTCCACAGAGAAATTACTCGCGTTAATAAAATTACTAATCACCAAATCACCGACTTTAATTTTTTTGCAAAACTTGATATCTCATCCTCATTTACCCACATCTCCGTTCCATCTCGCCCTCTAATTTTAGCTTGGATCAATATCCTTTCCTGATCACCATTTTTCCAAACATCATCTACAAACTCATCAACTTTTGATTCATTTACTGGCACGCAATTATTGCCTCCAACTTTTACTATATATATACGATTTGTAGAATACTCCTTTGACAAGAAGGTATTATACGCAAGCGTTAAATATTCCAATTTCCTACTATCTGTTCGAATCCTTGGAAACAACCGCCCTAAATCATATTCTTTGCATAAATTACGCATTTCCGCCTCAAATCTCTCAAGCCTATTCCTAAAATCGTTACGCCTCTCACTTCTTTGATCCAAAGCTTTTCTAACCTCATCATTATAAACCTTTGCCTTCGCTTTTGATTCCGCAAAGGACTCCCCACCTTTTACAAGCTCCGATCCTACCGCATCAACCACACATGCCCGAGATATTCCCCATTTATATGATTCACCATGTTTAGGTACTTCATACACATCTATGCTCACATATCCTTTTTTTCGAGGAAGCACCTCCAGCTGTTCAGTATATTCCCTCGGGCCATCAACAATTCCCGCCGCGTTCGTAATCGAAATCCAAATGGTCAATTCTTTCAGCAGGCATCCGCCATTCCAATTATATACATCAACTCCAAACCTATTACCAGTAAACCTT
>CALYRV010000081.1 GCA_945483525.1 uncultured Verrucomicrobiota bacterium | reverse complement strand
ACGGGTCCTAGCGCTGATTGCATCGACCGAAGGAACTCGTCGGATTTGTAACGACCCGCGTTGTCTCGGCTGTGATTACACGAAGACGCTTTCCAGATCTTGCGCGGAGATCCTCAGTAAATTGGGGCCGGAGTTAAAACTGGTGGAGCGTGAGACCGCGGTGGTGAATATTCTCCGTGGTGGTCTCAACTACGGGCTTCGCGATGCGCTTGGCGCCGCCTACGGCTGGAATGTCCACGCCACCTGCTTCCTCTCCGCGCAACGCGCCAAAGATTGCGAAGGTGATGACTGGCACATCACCGAAAACGCCTACAGGAAGCTCCGTTTCCCGCGGAACGCCTCGCTTGTCATCGGCGATGTCGTCGCCACTGGGACTTCGCTTGTATACGCCCTTGACGAACTCGTTAATAACGCACGGTCCACGGGAGTGAATCTCCGTAGCGTCGTCTTCTTTACGTATGGCGGGCCGAAGGCGTTGAAGATTCTGGAGGCGGTTGACGAGAGATGTCGCCGACTTTTCTCTTCTTATGAAGGGACGACACTGATCTACCTCGAGGGTATGTTCACCGTGCCAGACCGGTCCACTCCGCTTTCGATCAAGCTGCCCGGCACCGATTTGCTCCGTTACGGGGCGGTTATGGCCGATGCCTTCGTCGAGTCGCAGTACGAGGATCCAGCCTATCCGATCGAACGCTGCATCATCTATGATGCCGGCAGCCGCGCTTTCGCCCCCGACGAATACGCCGAAGACGTGCTCGGGTACTGGCAGCAGACCAGGGCTCTGGCCCAGAATGGGATGACCTTCGAGGCGCTACTTGCCGAACGATTCCCGCAGCTGGATTCGAAGCGCTTCGGGAATGTTGATCTGATAGAACTTTCTAACCGTCAAATTAACCGCATGAAGGAAATTATCAATGGCTAATCACAACGACTTTGAACAGACCTCTGTAAGCTCTGGCGAACGCTGCGGGTTCTGGTCAATGTTCATGATCATGATGGGTTTCACGTTCTTCTCTGCCTCGATGTGGGTAGGGCAGAAAATCGGTTCTGGTATGACGTTCGGCGGTTTCGTCTCCGGGATGATGGCAGGTAATCTGATCCTTGCAGTCTATTGTTCGTTGCTGGCGTTCGCCGCGGCCAAGACCGGGCTTTCAATCCATCTGCTCTCGCGCCGAAGCTTCGGCACGTACGGTTCCTACATTCCCTCGTCGGTGCTCGCCTTTACTCAGATCGGCTGGTTTGGCGTGGGCGTGGCGATGTTCTCGATTCCGACTACAGTATTTCTGAAGGGGGTCGCGTCGCTCCAGGGCACTTGGCTGATGTCCGGTCCTTTGGTCTCGGTCTTTGGAGCTGCGGATTTGCCAGTGCACTGCCTTTATTTGCTCACTGGTGTCTCTGGCCTACTGATGACCTCGAGTGCTTATTTTGGAATCCGCGCGCTGCACATCATCTCGCTCGTCGCGGTACCGTCGATCGCGGTGCTCGGACTCTGGAGCGCGATTGCCGCCATGTTCTTCGATGGTGACGGACAGGGCTATGTGCGGCTCTTCCAGCATGTCCCGGGAACTGCCGAGGACGGAACCTCGCTCGCCATCGGCATGGTGGCCGCAATCTCGATGTCCATCGGTTCGTTCATCTCCGGCGGCAGCTGCACTCCTGACTTCGCGCGATTCGCGAAGAACGGCAGGCACGCGGTGCTGACGACCTCGCTCGCGTTCTTCATCGGCAATTCGCTCATGTTCTTCTTCGGCGCGGCGGCGGCGATGGTCTACGGCAAGAACGATATCTCCGAAGTCCTGGCGCTCCAAGGGCTACTGCTGCCGGCGATCTTCGTGCTCGGACTCAACATTTGGACGACCAACGACAACGCGCTCTACACCTCGGGTCTCGGGCTTGCGAACATCACGCGATTGCCGAAGCGCTGGATCGTGCTTTTCGACGGCGTCCTCGGCACGGTCCTCGCGCTCTGGCTCTACGACAACTTCTGCGGCTGGCTCAACATCCTCAATACGGTGATTCCTCCGTGCGGAGCGATCGTCATCGCCGACTACTTCCTGCTCCGGCGCACGGGCGAGCGTCCCGCGGTGCCGGTCTCGCTTCCCGCAGTTGTCGCCTGGGCGCTCGGTTCGGTGCTGGCGCTTGGCGGCTTCGGTTATCTACCGCTTGGCTCCTGGGCGACCTGGGGCATTCCTGCAGTCAACGGCATGGTGGTAGCTACCATTATCTACGTCGGACTTTCCAAGCTTGGCCGATAAAGGCCAGTAATCGCCATGAAAGTTAAAGAATACATTCACGACATGGCCCTAAAGGCGAGGGCCGCCGCAGCGGAGCTGAGGAAACTCACTGCCGAGGAGAAGAATGCAATTCTGATTAAGATTGCGGATACGCTTGAGGCCAAGAAGGCGGAGATATTCTCGGCGAATGCTGAGGATGTCGCGGCTGCGAAGGAGCGCGGAGTCAGTGCCGCGATGGTCGATCGTCTTACGTTGAATGATGCGCGCTTCAAATCAATGGTTGACGGGGTCCGTTGCGTTGCCACGCTTCCTGATCCAGTTGGCGAGACGATCTGGACTCGTGAGCGTCCCAGTGGCATCACCATTCGCAAAGTTCGTGAACCTTTCGGCGTGGTTGCCGTCGTCTTTGAGAGTCGTCCCAACGTCTTCGTTGATACAGTCGCGCTCTGTCTCAAGACCGGCAACGCGATCATCCTGCGTGGCGGCAAGGAGGCGATCAAGTCGAACTCGGCGTTGGCGAAGACGGTGGAATTAGGAATTAAGAATTATGAATTAGAGATGAAGGAAAATTCCGCCATTCCTCATTCCTCGTTCGTAGATCCTCATTCTCTTCGTTGCGCCGTTCAGTTTGTCGACATTCTCGACCATGAGGCGGTGAGTGAGATGGTGCGGGCCGTCGGGCTCATCGACGTCGCGATTCCGCGCGGCGGTGAACGTTTGATCCGGGCGATGTGTGAGGCGTCGCTTGTTCCGGTGCTGAAGCACTACAAGGGCGTTTGCCATGTCTACGTGGATGATAAGGCGGATATGTCGATGGCGCTTGCGATCCTCGACAACGCCAAGCGTCAGCGTCCCAGCGCGTGCAACGCTGTGGAGTGTCTGCTCGTCCATGAAAGGCTCGCGCCGATGTTCATGCCGATGATTGAGGCGTGGGCTAAGGGGGAGTCGGTCGTATTGCATATGCCCGAGAATGAACTGGAAGCTGAGCGCGGTGAGCAGTTGTGGGGTAGAGAATTTCTAGCGCTGGAGATGAACGTCGGGATCGTGAAGGATTATCGTGAGGCGATTGCGCATATCAACCGGTACGGATCGCATCATTCCGACTGTATCGTCACTGCGGATGAAGCTCGGGCGAAGGAGTTTTTGCGCGACGTTGATTCGGCGTGCGTGTATCATAACGTATCCACGCGGTTTACGGACGGCGCGGAATTCGGCATGGGGGCCGAGATCGGCATCTCGACTGATAAACTCCATGCGCGCGGACCGATGGGGCTTGAAGAGCTGACCACCTACAAGTACACTATTACCGGAGACGGAGTAATAAGGAAGTAACAGATGGTCTCGATACTGGCTACCGGACTGATGCTCGCGGTTTTCGATATCGGCGAACATTTCGCCGAAAAGGAGTCGTGGGATGAGACGGCGACGGATTTCGCGGTTGAGCATATCGGTGACGGCTTCAACTTCGTCAGTCAGAAGCGCGATGTCGTCAATTGCATGAAGCGGGGTAAGGTCTCGTGGCTCGGTTGCGACGTTTGGGAGACGCGGATTTACTACAATAACGGTGCGGGTGCGAAGCGCATCGAGATGTCGCTTTATAACCGCGGCGACGCTGGCCCCGGCGATCACTTTCTGTCCGGCGATCTCGAGATCCTCAAGAGGGCGATTCAGAAGTCCTTTGCCAAGGACGAGAAGGAACCGAAGGATGTCAAGACGAAGTTGAAGTCCCGGGGTTTACGGTACGAGCGATGTTGGCCTACTGCGGATCCGGCGGTGGAGTTGAGTTGGGGAGTCGGTTCCGACGGTTCGATACAGTTTGTCAAGGTGACGCTGACGCCGAAGCAGAAGATGCGTCCAAAAGGTGCGACCAAAGCTATCTCGGGACAGAACGCAGCCGCGAAGGTCAAGGCAAACGTTAAGAAGAACGGCGAAGGCGACGTGTGGATTGACGGGGTTCCGATGGTGGATCAGGGACAGAAGGGCTATTGTGCCGCCGCGGTTTCCGAGCGGTTGCTTAGGTATTACGGGCATGACATCGACGAGCACGAGATTGCCCAGCAGGCTGGTAGCCAAGCTCGGGGCGGAACGAGGGTGAGCGATATGATTGAGACCATTAGGGCGATTGGAGTTAAGAAGCGGCTTGGCTTCAATCAGATCGTTTCGATGGCGGGATCGTTCGGTGAGATTGAAAAGGAGATCGAATCGTATAACAAGACTGCCAAGTCGATGAAGGAGGACGAAATCTCCCTCGCGTCGCACATGCATGGTAATATGGTGTCCGTGAATGAGCTTTATGACGAAATGAAGCCGAAGGTGCTGAAGAAGATGCGCACGAAGGATTCTCGATATAAGAAGTTCCTTTCTGGGGTCAAAACCCAGGTCGACAAGGGGATCCCGATTTGTTGGGGTGTTACGCTTGGGATCTTTCCTGAACCGGGATTGAACATTCAGGGCCGTGGCGGACATATGCGGCTGATCATCGGCTATAACGCCAAGACCGGCGAGGTGCTCTATACCGATACTTGGGGCGCTGGACACGAGCTCAAGCGCATTCCAGAAGACTGGGCTTTCGCAATTACTCATGACGCCTTTTTTCTGCGTCCGTTATGATAATGGAGAAAGTTTGTACATTTGTGTTTAACGGCTGGGCCGCGACTACGGAAAGCTGGAATCGGTGCGATTTTCATTATGATCGGATATTTTCATATCTTGATCATCTTTCGGGAGCGTCGCTTAAGGCGGTTTCTGAGGCGGATGCGGTGGTCCTGGTTGGATTCTCGATGGGCGCGTCTATCGTACAGCAGGCGATTCTTGATTTTCCAGAGAAGATCCGCGGAGCGGTTCTCATTTCCGCTACTCCGCGCATGATGGAGTTGAAGTCTGAGGGGTGGATAGGGATGTCGCTCCGGAGAAGGCATGCGCTGAAGCTTGGGACGCAGATGATGAATCCGTATGATTCGTCGCCGATTTTCGCCGAGCGGAATCTTGATGCCGGTCTTGACTTTCTCGAGACTACGGATCTTCGTTCTGGGCTTGAGTCGATTGCTGGTAAGACACGATTTCCTGTGGCGATTTTTCAGTCCATTAAGGACGGGATTGTTCGCCCTCATAACGCTAATTATCTTAACCGGATATTTCCGCAGGCGTCGTTGACTTGGGTTGAGGGGCAGAATCATGATCTTCCGTCTAAGGTCCCGGAGTTGATTTCGTCGGCGGTGAAGGGGATTCAGCGCTGCGCGGTGAAATTGCCGCGCGGACTCATTGAGGTCAGTAACATCTGCAAAAAAAACTGTCTGTACTGCGGTATCCGACATGATGCGGTGAAACTGCCGCGATACCATATGACGGAAGCAGAGGTGTTAGAGTGTTCTGCAGAAGCAGTGCGACTCGGATTTCCCGCGATTGCACTTCAAGCGGGTGAGGTGGAGAGCGAGTCGAACACGGTTTTTTATGAGCGCGTGCTTCGCAAGCTTCCGCCAACGCTCGAGGTGACGCTGAGTCTCGGCGAGCAGACCGAGGAGGTTTATCGCAGGTGGAAGTCCGCCGCGGGAGATCGCGTGCTTCGTTATCTTCTACGGATCGAGACTTCCAACCCTGAACTTTACGCGCGTCTTCATCCGGCGGATCATTCGTTCACCCGGCGACTTGAATGCATCCGCACGTTGAAGCGTTTGGGGTATGTGACGGGCTCCGGTGTGATGATCGGACTTCCAGGACAGACTAAGGAGGATCTTGAGCGTGATCTTGACTGGTTTGTCGAAGAGCGCTTGGATATGGTCGGGATGGGTCCGTATGTTCCTTCGGCGGATACGCCGTTGGGCAGTGTGGAGGCGGGAGTGTGGAGCGAGGTGTCGCGGTTGGAAACGGCGCTGTGGATGATTCGCGAGACGAGAAGGCGGATGCCAGGGATCAATATTGTCGCGGCGACTGCGCTTGAAGTGCTTGATGCTGAAGGTCGTGACAAGGGTTTCACGAACGGCGCGAACGTTTACATGACAAATATCACTCCCTCGAAATATAGGGCCAATTACAATCTCTATCCTGGCAAGTCGGCAGCCGGTCGTAAACTGCCAGTTGTCTGATTCTTCAGTCTCGACTCTGTTCTTCTACTTCAACCATCAACTTCGACAAATTATCAAACGTTATCTTGAAATCTTGAAGTTGGTTTGGCCGCTTGCGCTTGGCATGGTCAATAACGCTGTCATGCAGTTTGTTGACCGTGTTTTTCTTGCTCGGGATTCTCTTTCGTCGATTGAGGCGGTGCTGCCGGCTTGTACTCTCGCCTGGGTGTTCATGGGCTTCTTCCAGTCTGTTGTCGGCTATTCTGGTGTGTTTGTGTCGCAGTATTTCGGCGCAGGCAATGAGGAAAAGTGCGGCGAAAGCTATCGGGCGGGACTTGTAATCGCGCTCGGTTCCGGACTGTTTTCGTTCGCGTTAGTTCCGCTTGGTGGATGGATCTTCTCTCTGACCGCACCATCTCCTGCGATTGTCGCTAAGGAGTCCGTATATTTTGACGCAGTTGTTTTCGGAAGCGTCTTTCTTTATGCGCAGATGGCTGCGATTTCGTATTTTACTGGACACGGGCGCACGAGGATCGTCTTCTGGGTTAATCTTGTCGGCAACCTCCTTAACATTGCGCTTGATCCGTTGCTGATTTTCGGTTTGGATCTAGACATTCCCTGTTTCAGTTCAACTTTCAGTCTTCATCTGCCGGCGTTCGGCATCGCCGGCGCCGCTTATGCCACTGTATTTTCGCAGTTCGTCCAGTTCGTTATCCTGTTTGTGGCTTCACGCAGAGCGATCGCCCAACTCTCGACCTCAACCTTTGATTTCAGCCTGATTCTTCGTATTCTCCGCTACGGTATTCCTGCCGGTGGTTACGAAGTGCTTAATATGTTGTCATTTACGATTTTCGTCTTCGTCACCGGTACCCTCGGCGATCTTGAGTTCGCTGTCTCGAACGCGTGTTTTACGATTAACTATCTTATATTTGCGCCGATGATCGGATTCGGGATTGGGGCGCAGACGCTGGTGGGACAGGCGATCGGACGGGGTGAAATCGCGGCGGCGGTCTCCGATTTTCACAAGACCATGACCTTGGGACTGGGTTTCGTGTTCGCGGCCTGTGTCGGTGTGTTGGTGTTCAGCCGTCCAATACTTTTGCTGTTCGTGCCGGACGGCGTTTCTCTGTCTTCGTTCTGTGGGCTAGGGTTCTGTTTGCTGACTATCATGTCCGCATGGCTCTTATTTGATGCGCTCGATGTGATCGTTTCTGGCGCGTTGAAGGGCGCAGGAGATACGAGGTTTGTCTTCGTCTGGATGTTCATCTCATCGTTCGTCATCTGGATGCCGCTCGTGTTTGTCGTGAAAAGGTTCGGCGGTGACATTGTTGATCTCTGGCTTACGATGGTATTTTATGTGGTAATCATCTCGATCGGGTCCTTCATCCGTTGGCGCCTCGGCGGTTGGAAGCGGATTCGGATTGGTGACTTGTAAAGAGGGTGGGTCAGCAAAAATTCTTTAACCCACCTGGGCCAGA
>CALYRV010000080.1 GCA_945483525.1 uncultured Verrucomicrobiota bacterium | reverse complement strand
GACGAAAAAGAAGGGGTGTGAAAATAAATTTTCATAGGGTTTTATTGGGCTTTTTGAAAACTGGGATAAATTACCCCAGAAAAAGTGGGATAAGGGTGAACGCCACGCAGGGCATTGACTCCGCGTGGCTTTTGCGATATAATACCTAACAATAACCTTCAATAAGGAACATAAACATGGATACTCAGCAGAAGCAGGGCACCAACTGGGTTGCCGTCATCACAATGATGTTCATTTACGGCATGATTTCGTTCGTGACGAATCTCGCCGCGCCGATGGGTAAGGTCTGGCTTCTGCAGAAGGGTATCGACGGCTCCAACATGCTCGGCATGATGGGCAACATGATGAACTTTGCCGCGTATCTCTTCATGGGCATTCCCGCCGGCAAAATGCTCGCCAAGAAGGGTTATAAGTTCACCGCGATGGCTGGTATCGCCACGGGTTTCATCGGCGTCGGCATCCAGTTCCTCTCGGGCAAGGTTCCGTTTGCGGCTGACGGCAGCGCGCTCGTTCCGTTCTGCGTGTACCTTCTCGGTGCCTTCATCTGCGGCTTTGCGGTCTGCATGCTCAACATGGTCGTGAACCCGATGCTCAACCTCCTGGGCGGCGGCGGTAACCGCGGCAACCAGCTGAACATGATCGGCACCACCTTCAACTCCCTCGCCGGCACCGCGACCCCGATTCTCGTGGGCGCGCTGATCGGTCAGATCACCAAGGAGACGATGGTCGCTGATGTCAATCTCGTTCTATACATCGCGCTCGCGGTCTTCGCAGCGGCGTTCGTCATCCTCTCCTTCATTCCGATCAAGAATCCCGATCAGGGCAACACGACCGAGGATATCCCGGTGCTCGCGCCGCTCAAGTTCCGTCACTGCCTCCTCGGCGTCATCGGCATCTTCATGTACGTCGGCATCGAGATTGGCATCCCCGCGACGATGGACCTCTGGCTCTCGTCCGCGAACGGTCCGCTCATGACCTCCGGCAACGCCGAGCTCGCCAAGAACGCTGCGAAGATCGCGGGCATGGCCGCCGGCACCTACTGGTTCCTCATGCTCGTCGGACGTACGATCGGCGCTTTCATCGGCGGCAAGATCTCAAGCCGCATCCTCATGAGCGTTACCACTGCTACCGCGATTGCGCTCATCATCGTCGGTACCCAGGTCACCACGGTCGCGGCCAAGATGGTCGTGTTCACCGGCTCCGGCTTCGAGATGGTCCAGGTCCCGCTCACGGCGCTCCTCTTCGCGCTCTGCGGTCTCATGACCTCGATCATGTGGCCTTCGACCTTCAACCTCGCGACCGAGAAGCTCGGCAAGTACACGGCCGCCGCTTCGGGTCTCTTCATGGTGATGGTCGTCGGCGGCGGAATTCTGCCGCTCATCCAGAACGGCATCGCCGACAAGTTCGGCCATATGTTCTCCTACATTGTCCCGGGTCTTGCGCTCGCGTACCTCTTCGTCTATTCGGCGTTCCTGTCGAAGCCGCCGAAGAACATCGACGAGATGGTTAAGTGAGACAGTTGAAGACTTAAGTTGAAGTTGAAGAGAGGATATACGCCATGCTGAACCAAGAAGTGTACGACAAGGTCGTTGCGAAGTTCGAGGCGCTTTACGGCGCGAAGCCCGCGGTGGTGAGCTATGCTCCCGGCCGCATCGAGGTGCTCGGCAATCACACCGACTACAACGAGGGCTATGTCTTCTCCGCTGCCATCGACAAGGGCACGTTCTTCGCGGTCGCCCCGTCCGCCGACGACACCGTTGAGATCTTCGCGACCGACATCGGCGCTGCGGGCGAGGCCTGGAAGGGCCGGCTTGCGGACGTCAAGAAGGTCGAGTCCGGAGCGACCTGGGCGAACTATCCGCTCGGCACCTTCGCGTGGCTCTTCTCGGGTGACGCGACGAAGGCGGGCAAGGGCTTCAAGGCGGTCTTCGGCGGCAATATCCCGCTCGGCGCTGGTCTGAGTTCGTCCGCCGCTCTTGAAATGGCCACGGCGCTTGCGTTGCAGAAGGTTTACGGCACCTCCTATGACAAGACCGAGCTCGCCAAGATCGGTCAGAAGGCGGAGCACACCTTCGCTGGCTGCCCGTGCGGACTGCTCGATCAGGCCTCTTCGATGTACGGCAAGGCCGGTGCGCTTGTGAAGAGCGATTTCCGCAGCAACACTTTCGAATCCGTCCCGATGGGCGACGGCGTCGCTTTCATGATGGTGAAATCCAACGCCAAGCATGCGCTTGTCGACGGCGCCTACGCTTCTCGTCGTCAGGCCTGCGAAGATGCGGCGAAGTATTTCGCGCAGGTTCTCCGTAAGCCGGTCACGCATCTCCGTGACGTCACGATGGCGGAGTGGGTGCTTTACCGCGGCGGGCTCAGCGAGACCACGGCGAAGCGTGCGGTCCACCCGATCGGTGAGGACGAGCGCGTGTTGCAGGGGGCTTCGCTCCTTGAGAAGGGCGATGTGAAGGCCTTCGGTGGTCTCATGTACGATTCCCACGAGTCGAGCCGAAACTGGTTCGAGAACTCCTGCGAGGAGCTTGACGCGATTGTTGACGCGGCGAAGGCGATTCCCGAGGTCTACGGCGCGCGTCTTTCCGGCGGCGGCTTCGGCGGCAGCTGCTGTCTTCTCGTCGATCCGTCCACGTCCGATAAGATCGCCGCGCAGATCACGAAGGAATACAAGGCGAAGTTTGGTGACGAGCCGGTTTGCTCTGTTATTCAGGCGTCCGACGGCGCCCATCTCGTTTGACTTCTAGAACCATCACTAACAGCTAACAGCTAATAACTAATAGCTACAATGAACATGACGATCCGTACGCTTACCTGTGTCGCCGCGTTGGCGGCGTTCGTTACTGTGTTCGCCCAGGACGAGGAAGAGACAGCCGAGGAAACCGCCGAGGAGTCTGTCGAGGAGACCAAATCGGAGGAGAAGTCAGATTCGGATCATATTTCCGAAATTAATGACAAACTGTTTACGATACTTCCCTTCTGCAAACGCCTGGAAGGGCGCGCGGAAGTCCTTGTTCCTGGTCAACAGGAGTGGGCTAAGATTGATGAGGGTCGTTTCTTTCCTCTAGGGTCCATGTTCCGTACGCTTACGGATGAGACTCGCCTTGAGATCTCTTTCGGGCGCGAGGCATTGGTCTCTATTGTTGGCCAGGCGTCATTCGGCACTCGGATGCAGGGGCTCGATGTTTCTTCGCGTACAATCACCCTCGGATCCGGCACTATTGAACTAAGACTGCCGCTTAACTTTCCGGAAAAGATGTTTTGCGTGACTAACGAGGGATTCTGCGTTGAGAATCCAGCTGGGGTTTCTCGTTATACATACGTGAAGACCGGTGATGGCTTTGACGCTTCGGTTCGCTGTGTATCCGGAGTGTTGACTGTCCGGGGCCCCCATTTTACGATTCCCGCTATGCATGCGGCGAATGAGGTGCAGATTCGTTCGTCGAAGGATTTTCTCGTAACTCGTCTTTTGGGAAAGAGCGGCGACTTCATGTGTCATCTTGATGCCGGTCTTATGGAAGAGATGGATTACGAGCTGAATAAGTCGGTGATCGTCGAGAAGTCTATTGATTGGAAGCTTTCGCCGCGTACTGCGATTCGTATTTTCCGTAAGGTGCCAGAGATTGGTAAGAACAGGGCGGTCAGCATTCTCACCTTTGATTCGAATGGCGAGTTGAAGAACCGCGTCTCGTTTACCGAGGGTCGGCATGAGGTCAATACCGGCGATCAGGGTCCTGCGACCAAGAAGGATCGTGAACGCGCTGCCAAGGCTTTGGAAGAGGCTGCAGCTACGGTAGAGACCACGACCGAAGAGGAGCCTGCCGAGGATTCTTCCGCCGAAGAGGAATGAGGATTTACGGTAGCATTATTATAGTAGCATAAAGAGAAAGTTAGATTCGATTCTATGGTTATCCTGCAGTTCAATAAGCTTATCCGCAATAAATGGGTTTGGGGCGCATTTGCGATTGTGGTCTCCGCCGCGTTTTGTTTTGACGATCTTTTCTCCACCCGCGATCGAGAGGATCGGGTTCAAGGTGTGGCCGGTAAGCTTGCAGACAAGGAGGTGATGTCCTCTGAGTTCAACAGCATTGCCGAGGACGTTCGTGGCATCGGCAAAAATCGCGACTGGAAGCGCTCGGTTTCCGAAGTCAATCGTGTCGCCTGGGAGACGATTGCGGCGCTGCGTGTCGCCAAAGAGAACGGCATTGAGTCCACTCCTGCCGAAGTCCAGCAACAGATTCGCAATGACAGAGCGTTCAGTGTCAATGGGGCGTTCAGTTTCAAGGCGTATCGGTATCTGCTGAAAGAGGTGGGTATGAAGCCCGAACGCTTTGAGGAGTATCTTAAGCGTCAGCATTCGTTGCTTCGGGCCACGGAAGGGGTGTTGGAGTCGGCGGCTTGGATCTCGCCGATGGAGCTTGATCGTGCCGTTGCAGACAGGACTGATGTCTTCACGGTCAAGGTTGCAAAGTTCACTCAGACCAAGGCCGAAGCCGATGCGGTTAAGCTTGATGACAATGGTCTTAAGAAATGGTACGAGGCGAATACGAACTCCCTTGTTCTTCCTGAACGCGTCAAGATTCGTTACGTTAAGTATGCCGCCGACAATAAGGATGTGATGGCGAAGATGACGGTTACTGAGGACGAGCTTCATGATTATTATGATGCTAATTCCGAGAAATGGACCACGACCGACACCAACGGCGTCGAGCAGGTCAAGAAGTTCGAGGATGTTAAAGGCGAGATCGAGCCGGAGCTCCGTAAGATCGCCGCGATCCAGTATTATGAAACCAACCTTACATCCCGTGCTTATGGGGTCAAAGCCGCCGTGGGTAAGTCTCGGCTTGACGAAATCGCTGCAGAAGACGGTCTTAAGGTGTCCGTTTCCGACTATTTCACCATTGATGGCGACTATGTCGACGGCTTCATGAAGCGGCCCGAGTCGCTCTTCGTCGGTGCGGAAGGTCTCGTTGACGCGGTTGCACAGCTTGATCCCGAGAGTGAGGATCTCCGTTACGGGATCGTTCTTGGAAAAGACGCTGCGTGGTTGATTGAACGTGCCGAGGTTTCCAAGGCCCATATCCCGACGTTTGAGGAGGCTAAGGATGTAATTCGTCCCAGGGCGCTTGAGGCAGCCAAGGCTGACGCTTTCAAGGCTAAGGTCGATGCGATTGCAGCTAAGGGTGTGGCCGAGGTAGAGAAGACGCCTGGTATTTCCACGAATATCACATTCTCCGTTAGTGATATGCACCCTGGCATGTTCCCTGATCAGTATGCTGTTGCCGGTGCGGTGATCAAATTGGCCAAGGGCGAGGTTTCCGAGTTCGCCAAGACGGGGCGCGATTCCGCGGTGCTTGTTATCTGCGTTGATCGTAAGGAAGGCGATGCGACGAAAGCTGCGCTCCTGAAGGGTCAGGTGCGTGATCAGCTCGCGATGTTCCAGCGTCGTCAGCTTCCCGAGAGTTGGCTTAAGTGGAATCTTGAGCGTCTCGGCTTTGAGCCTGATGCTTCGGCATCCGTAACACCTGAAGAGACCACCACGGACGAAGAGTGATGACCCTGAGATTCAAACGCATCCATCCTGATGCAGTGTTGCCCGCGTATGCTCATCCGAGTGACGCGGGCATGGATATTCGATCTGTGGAGGATCTCGTTATCCCGGTTGGGAAGCATGCGTTGGTTCATACTGGGCTCGTGATGTTGCTTCCGCCGATGTACGAGGCGCAAGTTCGTCCGCGTTCTGGACTCGCGCTTAAGAGCGGCGTGACGGTGCTGAACACTCCTGGCACTATTGATTCTGGCTATCGCGGAGAAGTCGGAGTGATTCTTGCGAATTTCGGTGATGTTGACTTTCAGGTGAGGAAGGGCGATAAGATCGCTCAAATCGTCATCGCTCCGGTGACACAACCGGAAATCGCTGAGACTGAGATCGTCGACGAGACCGACCGGGGGGACGGCGGATTTGGTTCTACTGGAAAATAAATATTCCGTTCTTCAACTTTAACTTCTGACTTCAACTTATCCTCTGATTTCAATTCGATGATTCTCAAGGTCTACAAGTACGGTGAGAAGGTGTTGCGCGAGAAGTCCGTGCCGGTAAAGGCTGTTACTGACGCGCTTCGCAGGTTGGCCGACGATATGCTGGAGACGATGCATAAGGCCCGTGGTGTTGGTCTCGCCGCGCAGCAGGTAGGACGTCTTGAGCGCATGTGCGTTATTGACATCCCTGAGGGCTGCGAGGATGAGTTCGACGAGGCTTTCAATGCTCCGATCAGAATGCCGCTCAAGCTCTTCAATCCCGAAATTGTGATGAGCGAGGGTTCGCAGGAGGATAAAGAGGGTTGTCTGAGTTTCCCCGAGATCGGAGGGCATATAGTACGTGCGGAGCAGGTGACTGCCACTTACCTTGACGAGGACAATCGACCTCAGACCATCACTGCACGTGGTTTCCTCGCTCGTGCGTTGCAGCACGAGATTGATCATCTCGACGGGGTTCTCTATATTGACCATATGACTGCGGTCGAACGTCTTTCATGTGCCAACAAACTCAAGAAACTCGCCGCCAAGAACGGTGGTAATCGTTAACCTTAATTCTACTGACCGACATGAAGAGTCTACTCTGCGCTGTTGCTGTAGTTGCCGTATCTGTATTCGGCATTCCAGCCGTTTTGGCCGATGAGGCCGCTCCTGCCGCGCCTGCGGCCGAGGAGTCGAAGGCTCCTGATCTTTCTGATTTTGATCAGGCCAAGGAGTATATCGGCTCTTACGCGGATAATGTGCAGTCCGACAAGGATTTCAAGGCCAACGAGGCCAAGGCGCTCGAGACCATCCACCAGAAAGAGCCGTTCTTCGGAACCTGGTGGGCGATTCTTCCGCCGTTGATCGCGATCTTCCTCGCGCTCATAACCAAGGAGGTCTACTCCTCGCTATTCATCGGCATCGTGTTCGGCGGCCTCCTCTATTCCGGGTTCGCCTTCGAGGGCACGATCACCCACGTGATGCAGAAGGGCTTCATCTCGTCGATCGCCGACGCCTATAACATCGGCATCCTCCTCTTCCTCGTCCTCCTTGGATCTCTCGTCGCGATGATGAACAAGACCGGCGCTTCCGCGGCCTTCGGACGGTGGGCGCAGACGCACATCAGGAGCCGCATCGGGGCGCAGGTCGCCACCATCATCCTCGGGATGCTGATCTTCGTTGACGATTACTTCAACTGTCTGACCGTCGGTTCGGTGATGCGTCCTGTCACCGACGCCAAGAAGGTTGCTCGCGCGAAGCTTGCATACCTCATCGACGCCACCGCCGCGCCGGTCTGCATTATCGCGCCTATCTCCAGCTGGGCGGCAGCAGTTGCGGGCTTTGCCAAGGGGGCGGGAGCTGAGAGCGGCTTCTCGCTCTTCATCAACGCGATCCCCTACAACTTCTATGCGATCCTGACGCTCATCACGATGTTCGCGATTTCGTTCATGAAGTTCGACTTCGGTCCGATGCGCAAGCATGAGTCCGCCGCGGCGGCGGGGCTTCCCGACCTCGGCGCCATCGAAAACGCGACCGAAGCGCTCACGAAGAACGAACGCGGCAGGGTTATCGACCTGGTCGTCCCCGTGCTAGTCCTCATCGCCTGCTGCATGATCGGCATGATCTACTCGGGCGGGTACTTCGGCGCGGACAGGCCCGGTTTCATTCAGGCGTTCTCCGATTCTGACGCTTCGGTCGGTCTGGTGCTCGGCTCGATCGCCGCCATCGTCTTCTCGGTGGTCTTCTACCTCTGCCGCCGTGTGATCAGCTTCCGCGACTGCATGGAGTCCTTCCCCGAGGGCTTCAAGGCGATGGTGCCGGCGATCATGA
>CALYRV010000079.1 GCA_945483525.1 uncultured Verrucomicrobiota bacterium | reverse complement strand
CGAACCAGGACTAAGGGTATCAAAAACCCCTGTGCGGCCACTACACCACGGGACACATTAGTAATATTATATCAAAAACAGCCGAGTCACTTGCGTAAATCCGCGATGGCGGAATTAACATCGGCAAAGAGCTTAGCAAGTTTCGTCTTCGGGATAGTCGAGAACGCGAGACGGAGAAGGCCGGAAAGCATAATCGTGCCAGTCGAGTACTTTTCAATAAGATGCCTACGGACCTTCTCGGCGTCGACGCCGATAGGCTTAACGCACATGAAGTAACCAGAATTGAACGGCATCGGCACGAAGTTCTCAGCGTACTCTGGATGCGCCTTCAGAATTCTACGGATCTCAGTATACCGGGCCTTGAGAACGGTATACTTCTCATGTTTCTGTTTAGCATAGCTCGGATCGGCGTAAGCAGCAATCGCGAGGTGTTGTCCGATAGACGAAGCATTGGAGATCGAGGAGCGGACATCACCAGCTGCTTTAGCTTCAAGCGCTCGGAGCTGTTCGTCGGTCGCGCCCTTAAACGCGAAGCTGATAAACCCGACGCGAAGCCCCCAAACGTAATCCTCCTTGGTCGTTCCATCGAGTTTGACCGCGAGAACGTTCTTATGAAGATCAGAGAACTCGGCAAAAAGCGATTCCTCATGGACACCCTTCTCGTAGACCAGGCCGAAATACGCGTCATCAAGAATCACTACGACTCTCTTGCCGGCAGCCGCTGCGGACTTCACGGCGGCGACGATTTTCTTCGCATCTTCGATCGTCGCGGTATACCCAGTCGGATTGTTTGGGAAGTTGAGAACGAGGAGCTTCTTCACACCTGGACCCATTAGGGCCTTCTTCATCGAAGCCGCATCGAAAGCACCGCGAACGAAGGTGTTGAACTTCGCCACTTTACAACCGGCCGCCTCTTGATAGATCAACTCGTAGTTGTCCCAGTAAAGATCCGGCACGACAAGCGTATCAGACGCACCTGCAAAGAGCTCGGCGCAGATTCTGAGCCCGTGGGTAAGAGCGTTGGTGACGACAGGGTTAGAGAACCGCTTGCCTTTCAGCGACGGATTCTTAATGTACTCAAGCTTTTTCCACTGTTCGCGAAGCACTGGAAGCCCGAAAGATCCGGCATAGAGGAACGCCTTCTTGTCGAGCGCGAAACTCTTCATGAAGCAGTCCATCACCAACGGAGAGCCATCATCTTCAAATGCCATGCCGATAGTAGCGTTCACCGCGCACTTCTTTGCTTCGGCCCCTTGTCCAAGAATGCCACCGTAAGGGAAGTACATCCGCTTACCGACTGGAGAAAGAAACGCAACGGCATCACCGAGCGTCTTATTAAGATTAATTGCGAGCTTGTTCATGGAAACTGATGTAATTTAATATCGGGAAGCCCCAGCACGATCGAGCATGGAATCAAATTCAAGTTCTTCTAAGACCGCCTTCCAACGCTTTTGCAACGAAAGATAATCCAAACGATTAGCGAACATCTCGCGAACGAGTTTGGGCGGGAAATACACGAAACCCGATTTGCGCACTGCGGCGGCAAACGACGAGAACTCGGAATTGTCCTTCATGAGTTTCGGAATCTCGCGAAGGATTTTATGCGCCGCCTCCCTATCTCCACTCACACGCGAATAGGAAGAACCGAAACAGAAGAAGCATCCTCGACGCAACGATGCGTCAATTTCAGCCCGAAGAGCATTGATCTTGTTCACGTACATCGAGGACTTTGCATTCTTCTGAAACTCACCGTTGAGCGATATCTTGGTTTTTGGCTTCCGAGCCGTCGCCTTAGGCGTGGAAGTATGATGCGAAACTTGATTTTGCCTGCCATCCTGGTGTTTGGTAGGCGCGTCGTCAAACAGATCTGAAAGCGGATCGTCATCGTCAGCCGAATCCAGCAGCGCGTTACTTGCGGGAGCATGCGCGGAGCCATCGTCGACTGATGCCGGAGCGGAAGTCTCCAACTTGGTCACAACCAAATTGTCTTGCGTCTTGAGAAAATCAGACCAATCAACAATGGCGTTGGAAATCTGAATCTTATTGATTCGAAGCACATTACCATATCGCTCAACCACGTACGGCGGCTCGATAAACTTACCATCAACGAACACGACACCGCAGGAAAAAGGACGCCCCTTGGTGATCTTAAGCGCCTTAACGGCTTCCTTCGGCGGCGGAACGAACGACGCATACGAGCTCGCCGCAAAAAGAAATAAAAAGCCCCAAACAGCCGTAACGCAGAACCTCCGGAACCCGGTAGCCAAATGCGGGGCTGACGCCCCATAATCAGATGTCGGTCGAAGAAATGTCTGCTTAATCCGCGTGCTGCCCAGGACCCACGTCATAGAAAGAGAATTGTTGAGAAGAATTAGTAAACAAGTTAACGGTGGTTATTCGGAAACGGACTTGAGGGCGTCCACGATCGCGTTGAACGTGCTTCCAACCTCATCGTCTGTAAGCGTCTTCTCATCGGAACGGAACTCCAGCGCATAAGCGCGGGAATCCTTAAATACGTCGAAAAGCTCAACTCCGACCAAAATTCTGCCTCCATTCTTACGAATCAACGCGACGATTTCAGCATCAGTAACCCCGGCTTTGGGCTTGATAGAGACGTCTCTGCGAACGGACGGGAACTGCGGAACTTCACTGACACGACCAAGCTTATCATAGTTCTTCGTCAGTAACTTGGTTTCAAGTTCGCAGAGCGCCATTTGGGTAGTAAGACGGAAAGGATGACGCATCTTTGCACTGACCGCACCCATCACGCCAATTTCCTTGCCGTTAAGCTTGACCTTAAGACACGCGCCAGAGGCAAAAGCAGGATGATCGCCGGGAATGAACTCGAGATGACCTGCATGAAGCTTCGCCACCAGCTCCTCAACCGCACCCTTCATCCACAGGACGACTTCTTCTTCCGCAAGAGCAACCCGTGTACGAAGCGACTCGCGACCGACCGGACCGACGAAACCGATCGACAACATCTCCTTCTCCGCCGGAACCTTGCCTTGCGGACCGCGGTCCTGCAAGAAGAACACCTTACCGAGCTCGAAGAGCATCGCCTTGGTCGAATGCGCCGCATTACGTCCAAGCGACTGATAGAGCTGCGGCAGCAGCGAATTGCGCATCACTCCGTATTCCGCTGAAACTGGATCGGGGATCACAAGCATCGCTTCCTTGGTAAAGAGCTCCTTCTGGGACAGAAACGAATAATGCATCGCCTCGCTAAACCCGAGCGCACAAAGGAGCTGGCGAATGCGGTTCTTCGCGCGGAACTGAGAATCATCAAGGGAAGAAACCGACGGTGCAGAAGGCATCGTGTCGGGAATGTTGTCGAGCCCGTAGATACGGGCAATTTCCTCAACGAGATCAGCCTCCATAGTAAGGTCCCAACGCCAACTCGGGATGCCGAAAGCAACCCGCGTATCGGCCGCGTACGGATGGGGCTTACGGCAGACGAGTCCAAGCGCTTCAAGGATGCGGACCATCGCGTCGTTACCGACGGGAATGCCGATCAGCTTGCGCGCACGGTCGAAATCAAGCACGACGTCGTGATTGAACGGCAGCTTGCGGTTGTCGACGTCAATAACGCCCTTTGCGATCTTCGCCTTGCCGTACTTCTGCAGCAGATGCATCGTGCGACGAGACGCGAAATCGGCGAGATCCTTGTCGACGCCGCGGATGTAACGATAGGCCGACTCGGACGCAAGCCCGAGCTTGGTGGCGGTATACTTCGTAGAAGTGGGCTCGAAGAGCGCGGACTCAAGGAGCACGCTCTTAGTCCCTTGCGATATCCCCGACTCCTCTCCGCCCATGATGCCGGCGACACAGTTCGGCTTCTCGGCGTCGCAGATCATCAGCATCGTAGAATCAAGCTTACGCTCAACACCATCAAGAGTCTTGATCGTCTCTCCATCTTTCGCACAACGAACCACCACCGTGCGATCCTTTAGCGCCTTATAATCAAACGCGTGCTGCGGCTGCCCGAGCTCCATGAGCACATAATTGGTGACGTCAATACAGAGCGAGTGCGGAGAAACGCCGCAGAGTTCAAGCCGCTTTGCAATCAGCTCAGGAGATTTTCCATCCTCGACCTCAGTGACGACACGAGCCGTATAACGCGGGCACCTAACGACATCTTCGACAACGACCTTGACCTCAGAATTGACATCGACATCAGACTCGGAGAAATCTACAGCCGGCAGTTTAAGTTCGCGGCCGAGTATCGCGGCATATTCGCGGGCGATACCGATTATCGACAACGCGTCTGGACGATTCCAGGTGACTTCGATATCGAATACGACCTCTGGCTTGGCCTGCTTCGCAAGATCACGCACGAACGAACCATTCGGGACATCCGCGGAATATTCTATAATACCGTCGTTGCCCTCACCGATGCAGAGCTCCTTCTCCGAACAACACATGCCG
Organism: uncultured Verrucomicrobiota bacterium; assembly: GCA_945483525.1. The sequence goes on along the minus strand of CALYRV010000079.1, from coordinate 3,509 downwards.
AAGCTCTCAACCCCGCGAAGCTTACCCTTCTTGATCTTCTCGGGCTTGCCGTTCTTGTCGAGAAACGCTGGAATCGGAGCGCCGATCTTCGCGAACGCGGTCTTAATGCCTTTACGCATATTCGGCGCACCGCAAACTACCTGGAAGGTCTCCTTGCCGTCCGTCACCTTGCAGATATGCAGATGGTCAGACTGCGGATGCGCCTCGCATTCCAATACTTCGGCGACGACAATCAGATCCGAAAGCGCCTCGGCGCCGACGGACTCAATTGTCTCCACTTGGAGTCCGGCACGAGTAAGTTTCTCAGCGAGATCCTTAGGATCAATATCGTCAATCTTAACGAAATCATTCAGCCACGACAGCGGTACTCTCATCTTTCTTCTCCTCAACTACAACAGGTTCTTCAGTTGCTGCGGCAACCGCTTCCTGCGGCTCAATTTTCTCCGACAGCTGTACGCTTGGCGCATTCGCGCCTCTTTCACGACGACGCCACTGCGGACCGTACTTGGGGAATTTCTCGACCGCAGAATACACACCGTTGGTGAACGCGACTACGTGTCCGGTGGAAACCAACCACGCAAGATGCTTCTCGCTTTCGGCATCCGGCGCGATCTCCTGCTTGGACGAACACGGATTGTCGGCGACTAGCTTAGCGACCTTGGCAAGCTCTGGAATGGCATGCTCAGAATCGAATTCCTTGTATTCGACGCTGGTCACGAACTCCTGACCACGGTTATCATTCACTCGGAAGAAGTTAAGCTTACGGTGATGAAACGCTCCGCGAAGCGCGAAACACATCGCATATGGAGCACGACGCTCCGCCTCGATGGCGTCTCGCACAGCCCACACGAGCGGCTTAACGGGACTCTTCAACGCCATCTCCGCGGTAATCATCAGACTCTTCGGCTGATCCACGAGCGAATCAAGGATGTTGCGCTTGAACTCGCCTTCCGCCTGTTCGCGGGAATACTGTTGTGCGCCCTCCTTGTCGGCATCTCCCTTAACAAAGAAGACAGTCTTCTTGGTAGCACCCTTGCGCCATGCCTCGATGGATTCGGCATCGCGCAGCATCTCAATGTGCGAACGGTACTGCGACTCGCTCATATCGGGATAACGCGTACGAATCATCTCCTTGACGACGGCGTTGAAATCATGAATATTCGGCGGGCCGAGCAACACACCGGAAAGACCGCACTTCGCAACACAGTTGAAGTTCCCGGTCGGAGGCTCGCAATCGATCTCCTTCGAATCGTAGTATTCGCCGAGATGCGAATTCATAATGTGAGAAACGACCTCGTTGCGGTCCGTCGACGCGAAACCACAGGCCTTGCATTGAAAGAAGGAGGTTGCAGACTGCTGACTACTGGCTGCAGGGGCGGACGGATTCTTCACCGAGATCTTCAGCAAAACCGACGTCGGATTGTCGAGGAAAAAATAGGCCAGATCCTTCAGCTTGTAAGCGTGAAAATCCCCTTGAAGCTTACGGATAATTGTTCCAAGCGCCTTCGTTTCAGGCAACACCTTGACTTCACAGTCAAACGGTTTCGGACGCTCCGCAAATGGCTTACTGCCGGCATGAGCGAAGCCACGCTTGAACGGCTTGCGATCGCCAGGCGACTTGCGATCGCCGAACGACTTTCCCATTCTCCGTTCACCGTTCCCCGCCATTCCCCGCTCCACTTTTTCGGGACGGATCCTTCCGACACTTACTTTTGCGTCGCCTCTTGCCCAATCCGGCGTGAAATCGAACGAGCCGAGCCCCGACAGATCAAGTTCTTTAGCTTCCTGTTCCATATGTATCCTTACGTAAATTAGGTTACGGCATTGCCAGCTCCCGCCTCGGAAGTTGGCGCCAGCACGCCTCCGCACTTGCCGGGCTCGCCGGCGAAGAGGATCATACCTTCGGAAACTCCCACGCTCATCTTGCGTGGAGCGAGATTGGCGACAAACACCACTTCCCTGCCGATAAGTTCGGCAGGCTCTGGATACGCGCCGCGGATGCCGGAGAAGATCGTGCGCTTACCGAGAGAACCGGCATCGAGAACGAACTTAAGAAGCTTCGAACTCTTCGGCACGATCTCGCAACTTTCGACCTTGCCGATGCGGAGATCAAGCTTCTCGAAGGATGAAAAATCAATAGTGTCTTTAAGGGGCTGAGGTTTCATACCGAGGTCAACAGCCGATTTCACATCCCCAACTCCACCGATCTTCTCCACCTTTTCACCCTTGTTCTTGGACGCCCGGCTTTCGTGCGACACCTCACCGGAATCGGCCGGTTTGATGGTAGCAGCAGCGATCATCGCCTCAACCTGCTTCGAATCGATACGACTTGCGAGATACTGGTAAGTGCCGAGCATGATGTCCTGACGCGTGGCCTCAGTATCGCGCCACGACCAGCTTTCCTCGCCGAAGAGAGCCATTGCCTTATCGGCGTAGACGGGAAGGATCGGCTTAAGATAAATCGCGATGATGCGGAACGCATTGAGCGCTGTCGTGAGGACGACACGCGCCGCCTCGACATCGCTCTTGATGAGCTTCCAGGGTTCCTTGCGATCGAAGTACTCGTTCGCAAGATCAGCGCACTTGCAAATCTCGACGACCGCGAGATTGAAGCGGCGGTCCTCATAGTGTTTCGCGATCTTCTCGCTCGCCTCGCGGATCTTAGCGAGAAGAGACTCGCCCTCGGCATCCAGCCTGCCGAGCCTGCCATCGGCCTTCTTTTGCAACATCTGGGCCGAGCGGCTCGCGATGTTGGTGATCTTGCCGACGAGATCGGAATTGACGCGCTGGACGAAGTCCGCGAGATTGAGATCCATGTCGTCCGTCGTGCCGCCGAGCTTGGCGGCGTAGTAGTAACGGAGCGCATCAGCGGGGAGATTATCGAGATAAGTGCGGGCGTTGACGAACGTGCCCTTCGACTTCGACATCTTCTCGCCGTTGACCGTGAGGAAGCCGTGGACGAACACCTTGTTCGGCCCCTTGAATCCGGCAGCATGAAGCATTCCAGGCCAGAAAAGACAGTGGAAACGGATGATATCCTTGCCGATGAAATGATAAAGCTCTACGGACTCATCATTCCACAAATCGCCACGCCCGTGTTTCTCGGCCCAGTTCTTAAGGGACGCGATATATCCGATCGGGGCATCGACCCAAACATAAAAGAATTTATCCTTATAGCCCGGAATCTCGAAGCCGAAATACGGCGCGTCGCGCGATATGCACCAGCCGCGCAACGGCTCCTTGAACCACTCGAGTAATTTATTGGAAACATCGCTCGTCGTGTGTCCAGGAATCCACTTCTCGAGATAATCGTGCTGCGGCTCTAACTCGAAGTAGAGATGCTCGGAATCTTTCACTACCGGCGTCGCACCGCAAGTCGTACAGACGGGATTCCCGAGCTCTTCGGCGCCATAAGTGGAGCCACAGTGATCACAGCTGTCACCATACTGACCCGCCGCTCCGCACTTGGGACAGGTCGTAATGTCCTCCCGGGACACCGTCATTTCTCC
>CALYRV010000078.1 GCA_945483525.1 uncultured Verrucomicrobiota bacterium | reverse complement strand
GCGGGATCCGTATCAATCGGTGATACGTATACGGTAAAAGCGCTGGCCGTTCTCACCCTTCGGCGCCGCAAGCTCGAGCTTTCCGCCATCACCGGGGACAGGCTCTGTTTCATCACATCCAGTCGTGAATCCGACGTCATCAGCGAATATTACCGAATAATTGAAACCCTCAAAGGTGTTAAGCACGGAACCGATCGACATCTTCGTCAAATCCCCTGCACTTTCGAGAATCGAAGTAATCTCCGCTTCCTCCTCGTTGATCTGCAACACCGGCATACCATCGGCGGAAAAGAAGTGATACCGGGACTTCGCAGTCTTCTGCACGCCGTCGACAGTGATCGATTTGCCATCGTCAGCAACCGAAATCTCGTGTGGCGTTTCCGAATAGCATGACATAAGCGCACAATAATCCTTCTGCGTCGCCAATGCATCATCAAGCGAGGCGAAGCGCTGCACCGGGCCTTCAAACGGCACAACCATCCAATATCCAACCGGACCATAATCCGTATCGAATATGCCCCGCCCGCCGAAGGGCACGTATTCGCCACTGTCAAGTTTGGCTATGACATCTTGCCATTTCAGCGCGCCATCTGCAAAACGCCATCCCTCAGGCAACGAGAATGCGAGATTAACCGTTCCACCGCTAAAATAGTGATATGAGCCGAGATCGGACCTGGCAAGCTCATCTCCGTTCGTGGTTGTCACCGCCACATTAACATCGCTGGGGATTCCGGCAATCCAGAAATCCACCAAACCACCGAGCATCAGGACGTCAGCCCAGCACGAAGATAACTCGCAACTTCCACGAAATGCCACGCCGGTAAGAACTCTGACATTCGGTATTATACTCGTAAACTCTTGATTGCCGAACGACCAATGCGCCGCGGTTTCACCGGATCCATAGGAGATTCTAACCTTAATTTCAACCTGACTGGCGATGTCGGCCGCAACCTCTGTATTGGTCCAGCACAAAGATCCTTCCGCACCAGCCGCCACCCAAAAGTTAGTCTCTGCGCCAGAATCGACCACAATAACCGCCGTCTTAGCGCCTTCCGGAACCTCAGGGAGATCCGACACGCCGAACGGCTCCATTTTCTCCATCGTCACTGAAATCTCGGCATAAGTAACGGTATCGATCTGCGCAACATCATCCGGGATCACCGACACCGGCTCTTCCGCATCAAGGGCAATCCGATTGGGATTATCTAGAAAAACGCCAGCTGCGGTATTGGTAACAAAGCAACGATATGCTTCATAATTCGACCCGTCCGTCGGCCAGTAGCGCGTAGAACTCGGCATATCCCCAATATCGAGATCAAACCAGCTGTGCTTCTGCTCGACCGCGAAAACGGCAGCCGCACCGAACGCCGTCAGAAGAAACAATGACGCTTTCATGCGTTTTTCTTTTTAGAATCTCAACGAATTGCAATCCTTGGCGAGATGGGCGCGCATACGGGGCCTCGCCTTGCCGGCAAGAACGAGATCCGCAAGCGGATCCTCAATGTAGTCTTGCACGACGCGGCGGAGCGGACGCGCACCCAATGCGGAATCATATCCCTTCTCAATCAGAAAATCCGCGGCCTTCTTATCGACCGAAAGCTGGATATGGGAATCCTTGAGCCGCATCTGTAGCTTCGCGAGTTCGAGCTTCAGGATCGCGTGCATATCGTCCTTCTCAAGCTTCTTGAAGACGACCGTCTCGTCAAAGCGGTTCAAGAGCTCGGGACGGAACGACTTCTTGCATTCCGACAGCAGTTTCTCCTTCAGCACCTCATAGCTTGTCTCGCTCGTCTCGGTGGCGAAGCCGAGCGTATGTCCTTCGCGGGCGAAATCAAAGCCGAGATTGGCGGTACAGATAATAATCGTGTTGCGGAAGTCGATCACGCGACCCTGTCCGTCGGTGAGACGTCCGTCATCGAGGATCTGCAGTAGCATATTGCACACATCGGCATTCGCCTTCTCGAACTCATCAAACAGCACGACCGAATAGGGTCGCCGACGCACCTTCTCTGTAAGTTGGCCGCCCTCATCGTAACCGACATATCCAGGCGGTGCGCCGACGAGCCGCGACGAGGAGTACTTTTCCTGGAATTCGGACATATCAAGCGTAATCAGCGCCTTGTCGTCACCGTAGATCCTATCGGCGAGCATCTTCGCGAGATGAGTTTTACCGACGCCGGTGGGACCAAGGAAGAGGAAACTGCCGATGGGACGCTTCGGATCGCCCATCAGCGCGCGGCTCCTGCGAAGCGCACGAGCAATAGCCTTAATCGCCGGAGCTTGTCCGATCACCACTTCCCCAAGCGTCTTCTCCATACCGAGAAGCTTCTCCGCGGTCGTCGCGTTCATCTTCTCAACCGGCACTCCGCTCATCAGCGAAACCGTTTCGGCGACGTCGTTCTCGGAAACCTCAATCGTCTCTTCGGCATGGGTCTCCCTCCACTTCCTGAGCTCTTCTTGAAACACGGCACTCTTCACCTTCAGTTCATCACGGTAATTCGAAGCACCGTCAAAATCGCCCTGTTTTACGGCCGCATCCTTGAGCCCGCGCAGATTATCCAGCTCCTCCTGCTTCGCGGTAAGAGACTTCGGGCGCGCCGAGGCGCTCATCCGAAGCCGCGCTCCGGTCTCGTCCATCGCATCAATCGCCTTGTCGGGAAGCTGGCGAGAAGGCAGATAACGTGCGGTAAGCTCCACCGCCGACTTGAGGGCGGCGGCAGTGAACTTCACAGAATGATGTTCCTCGTACTTCTTCGCTATACCTTTCAAGATCTGAATGGCATCCGCAACCGATGGCTCGTCGACCTGCACGCTCTGGAAACGACGTTCAAGCGCCGCATCTTTCTCAATAGACTTATGATACTCCTTGAGCGTCGTTGCTCCGACGCACTGCAATTCTCCACGGGCAAGCGCCGGCTTGAGGATGTTTGCCGCATCCATCGCACCTTCCGCGCCGCCAGCTCCAACCAGCGTATGAATCTCGTCAAGGAAGAGGATGATGTTGCCTGCGCGTTTCGTCTCGTCGATGACTTTCTTAAGACGCTCCTCGAATTGTCCGCGGTATTGCGTACCCGCCACAAGGCGTGCCATATCAAGCGCGATGACGCGCTTCTGCTGCATCTTCTCGGGCACTTCACCACGATGAATCGCCTGAGCAAGCCCTTCTGCGACCGCAGTCTTGCCGACGCCGGCCTCACCGATCAGCACCGCATTGTTCTTGGTGCGGCGGGAAAGGATCTGCAGTACGCGACGAAGCTCCTTTTCACGTCCGATTACGGGATCCAGCTTGCCTTCACGCGCCAGCGCGGTAAGGTCACGCCCGAACGCGTTGATCGTCGGCGTCTTCTGCGCCTTGCCATTCAAACCTTCGACCCTTCCCGGTTCCTCGCCGCCCTTCGCATCTTCTCCTCCATCTTGGGCTGGAGAATTCAAAGGCGAAGCGCCCTGAGTGCCGGCCGCCATGAACTTTTCAACGGTGAGCCCGGCATTAAACATCAGCTGTGCAGCAGCGTTCTCGCCTTCCTTGAGCATCGCCGTAAGGAGATGCACGGTATCAATAGGCTTATCACCGCCGCCAGACTCCATCTGCGCGATCTCCAATACCTTGCGCGTGCGTGCAGTAAGCGGCAGATTGCCGCGCTGCATCATCGGCTCGCCGCCGCCGGTGATCATGTTGCGCATGGATTGCGCCAGCTCATCGAGATCAAACCCCAGCTTGACAAGCCGCTCACACGCCTGGCACTTCGGAATGGCCAACATCGAAAGAAAGATGTGCTCAGAACCGATATGATCGTGACCGAGCTGCTGCGCACAAGGCGAAGCACCATTCATCACGTCCAAAGCATTCTTTGTGAAAATCATGAAAACCTCCCTTCCGCCCTCTCGTTCAGGACCACGTCCTCAAACCTGGCATTCATTTCATCCGCACGTTCCGCATCAATGCGATCACGCTCATTGACCTCGAGACCGTCCTCTCTGGAAGATAAATCGATCTTCGTCATCATTGACTCGATGGTACGCAGAGTGATGCCATCTAACATCTTCTCAATCGCCGCCAGGCGGAGCGGCGACAGAAGGTCAAAGAGTTCTCCCGGAGAAAGCAAGCGGCAGTTCTTCAGGATTGCAAGAGCACGGCAAAGCGAATCACCGAACACCCTCGGAAGCTCCTCGCGAAGACGAATACGCGCATTACGTTCCTGCGCGAGCAAATCTTCAACGAAACGCTTCGCCTGTTCCTGCGAACCCGAATATCCGAGGCGGAAGACATGCCCCGCATCCTTGACCCCATCCGCTACAATGCCGATGAGATCCATGTTCAGCGCATGCGCGGCACGACGGACGGCCTCAAGCTCGCCGATGAGGTACAACCCTTCGAGGTGAAGTCCAAGTCCCACCCGATACGCCGGTTCTGCGCGTTCAACTGGAAAATCGTGAAGCAGCGGCTTCTCGGACTTCTTCGCCTCCTGAGAGGCCTTCTCGATTCCGCTGAGCATACCGTCAAAGGCATTCATGATCGCCTTGACGATCTGCGGCGGGGCGTCACCGTCCGACGAGATTTCCGTAACCGTCATCTCCACACCATCACGACTGATCTTCCGCGTATGCTGACTGCGCTTCTGACGGCTGACACGTTCCTTCTCCGCACACGCCTTGCAGACGTAGAGTTCCTCATCGTCTTTTTCGATCGCAACCTGGGCGTCGGCGGTATGACAGATTTCGCACTTCATGACATCAAATCCACCTGCGCGTAAGAAGTGTTGTCGAACTGCGCGTCCTCGGCATCAAGCGCCGCCTCTGCAGTTCCAGCCGGCGCACGGTCACCGAAGCGAACGAACTCGCGAATGAAGTCCATCCGCACTTCACCCGTCTCACCATTACGATTCTTGGCGACATCAACAATCGCCAGCGTCTCGTCATTAACGTCCCTTGACTGCGCAGAACGCGATGGACGGCGCAGCAGAAACACGACGTCGGCATCCTGTTCGATCGCTCCCGAATCACGCAAGTCGGAAAGCTTCGGCTTCTCCTCCTTATCCCCTCGCTGTTCATTAGCACGGGAAAGCTGGGAAAGCACGATCACCGGAATCTTCAATTCCTTCGCCATCGCCTTGATCTGCTGGGAAATCATTGAGACTTCGATCTGACGGCTCTGACGCGCGCCTTCGCTGCAACGACAAAGCTGAAGGTAGTCGATCACGATCAGCTCGATACCATGAGCCTTCTTCATTCGCCGTGCGCGAGCACGCATGTCCATGACGTCCAACGACGCGGTGTCGTCAACATAAATCGGACACTTGCTGAGATCATCCGCAGCTACCTCAAGATTCTTAAATGCTCGCTCCTTCTCCTGCGGCAGTAGCTTGTTGCGGTTGAGCTTCCAGGTATTGACCCGGGCTCGACCCGCCACCATGCGGTTGGTCAGCGACTCAACCGGCATTTCCAACGAGAAAATCAACACCGGATGCTGCCTTCCCTTCTCATTGCCGCACGGCTCGTCAGTGGAAATATACCGCCCGAGCGCGGCACTTTCGGCGATATTCATCGCGAGTGACGTCTTGCCGACAGAAGGACGGGCGGCGATGACGATCATCTCCGACTTCTTCAACCCCTGCAGCTTCTCGTCAAGATATCGAAACCCGGTCGAAAGCCCGTCTAGATTGTTTCCCTTCGAACTGAACATCGCATTCAGCTTGTCAAAACTCGCCTGGACAGCATCACTCCACGGCAACGTAGACCCGCCCTTGGCCCCGATTTCAAGAAAACTCTTCTCGGCATCGCCCAAAACCGCCTGAGGATCAGTATACTGAGCCTCATCAAAACATTTCTCGATCGTCTTGCGGGCACGGTCGATCATTGTACGACGCAACTGCTTGTCGTGCAGAATGTCAAGATAGTATTCAGCATGACTAGCGGACGGCAGATTGTCGACAAGACCTTGGATGTAGCCGATTCCGCCAACGCCGTCCAGCGCGCCGTCATTCCTGAGCTTCTCGACAACGGTAAGCATGTCAACCGGCTTCGACAGCTGCTTAAGCTGACCCATTACATGGAATATCGTGCGGTTACGAGGATCGTAGAACGACTCGTCATGAATATCCTTCGCTCCGCAAAGATCCAGAACCCGATCCTCGTTACGTCCAGTCGCATCCAGTAAAATCGACCCGAGGACCGCCCTTTCAGCCTCTGCATTATTCGGCAGAACTTTTACATTCTCACTCATAAACCAACCGTCCGCTCTCAACCTCAAACTCTTTACTGATCTTCTGTAACACGCATTATCTCTTTAACACTCGTCACGCCCTTGAACACTTTCGCCCAGCCATCCTGCCGGAGCGTCTTCATGCCCTTGGAAAGAGATAGGTTTCGGATTTGAGTAGCGTTCTCGCGTCGAACAATCGCGCCTTCAATATCCTCGTCCACCTCCAGTACCTCGAAAAGCGCTCGCCGACCGCGATAACCGGTACGCGTGCACTTGTCACAGCCGCATGGTTCGAACACGGTGTTAGAGGCCGGCTCCTCGTCCAAAGTGTAATACTTCATGTCCAGCGGAACTTCCTTCATGCAGTCCTGACAAAGCCGGCGACAGAGACGTTGCCCCATGACGCCCGCCACGGCAGACGCAATCAAAAACGGCTCCACGCCCATATCGATCAGACGCGGGAACGCGCCGGCAGCGTCATTGGTGTGAAGGGTCGAGAACACCATATGACCAGTAAGTGACGCATTAATGGCGATTTCGGCCGTCTCGCGATCACGAATTTCGCCGACCATGATAATATCTGGATCCTGACGCAGGAAAGCCCTAAGCGCACGCGCGAAAGTCATACCAATCTCACTCTGCATCTGCACCTGGTTGATGCCAGCCATATGGTATTCAATCGGGTCTTCTGCCGTCATGATGCGGACATCGATCTTGTTCACTTCAGAAAGAAACGAATAGAGCGACGTTGACTTGCCCGAACCGGTAGGACCGGTGACGAGGAAGATACCGTTAGGCCGATGGATGATCTTGTTGACGACCGAGTAATCACGGTCATTAAATCCGAGATCGCACATCTTCACGAAACTACCGCTCTTAGCAAGAAGTCGCAACGAAATCGACTCGCCATAAGCCGCAGGCATCGTCGACACACGGATATCAATGTCCTGACCCTTGATGCGAATGCCGATACGCCCATCCATCGGCAACCGCTTCTCAGCGATATCAAGGTTCGCCATGACTTTAATACGCGAAATAATCGCAGATTTCAGACGGTTCAGCTGCGGCGGCACGTCAACCTTGTGCAGCATGCCGTCGATACGATAACGGATTCGAAGTTCAGTCTCCTGCGGCTCAATATGGATATCCGTCGCACCCTGATGATCGGCTTCGGCGATGATCTGGTTGACGAAACGGACAATAGAAGCCTCCTCCCCCTCGGCTCCGACATCGATCTTGGTCATCGCGCCGAAATCCTCGTCAACGGAGTAACGCCCGTCTTCAATCATCTTCTCGATCGCATCCGCACCAACGCCGTAGTACTTCTTGATCGCCTTCTCAACCTCTTCCTTCGGAGCTAGCGCGGTATTGACGTTGCAACCGGAGATCAAGCGAAGCCCGTCAATCGGCTTGGTGTCGAAAGGGTCATGCGTTACAATGGTAATGGTCTTCCCGTCAAACGCAAACGGAAGCACGTTGAACTGATAAACAGCAGATGCCGGAAGCTTAGTGAGCGCCTCGGGATTGGGCTGCCGAATCTGCAAATCGATGACTTCCAGACCAAGACTCGCACCAACAGCATTAAGAAAGTCAATCTCCCTCGAACCACCAAATTTGACCGCCGCTTCCGCCAGCCCCATTCCAGGATTGGCAACGCGATTCAGGGCGATCCGATCCAATTGATCGTCCGTATAGATCCCCGAAGAGCGGAGGATCATATTCGCTAAAGATGATTCAGCCAT
>CALYRV010000077.1 GCA_945483525.1 uncultured Verrucomicrobiota bacterium | reverse complement strand
CCCCATACAAGGTCCCGGCAGCGTAGGCGCTCATCGTCCAGACCGAGCGCTTGCGATTTCTCAATCAATCGCTTATAGACAGCGTCAGATCCTCCTGCATCTATCCCCACAGCGCAATCCGATGCCCATGCCGTGGCTTGCGAGTCTTTAAGCGGCGGCGGTAGATTGTAGCCCCAAATGTCATCCAAATTCCTGAAGAGCTGTTGCGCATAGACAATGGCGGCTTCATCGAGATGAAGCTTCTTCAGCGAATCCTCCGCAGCATTTTCTGCCTTAAACCGCTTCCACAACACTTTGACCTTTTTCATTGAGACATTCATCGCATTTCCTCCTGTTTCGATAATTACGCAACCGCCCGTTTCCCAGTCACAACCTCGTTGATGAGCGAACGCTTAAGCTTCCTGTAAAGCTCGATCTCCCGCGTCACCAGTTCCGCCATCTTGTTGATCTTCGCGCACTCGGCGTCGAGGTAGTCGGCAATGGCACGTTGCTCTGCCGGAGACGGATATGGCATCGGTGTCTGGCGCATCTTCTCTTTCGTGAAGTGCGGTATTGTTGCCACGTTACAAGCGCAACTGATATAGCCCCGACGCCCCAGATCATTGAACCAGTAGTTCAGGAACCGATTAGATCCTGTCGAAGTCGGCCGAATTCTCAAAATGGAATTCTGCATACAAACAATCCCATCGACGTTCTCAGCTACAGAACACCCACCAGCTCCCGCGCCACCCTCAACGACCAACAGATCCCCTGTTTTCACGCGAAACGTCTCGATCTCCTTGGGCAAATACCACATCTGCTTCAAACCGTTCAAAGTTACACCGTCGTAGTGGACGTTCGCAGCACATACATACTCGAGGATGACCTGACTGGCATCCGATTGCTTGGCCGACAGCATTTTCCCGAGTTGCACATCAAAATGTGATTCAACCCTGACCGCCTCCCACCCCACCGGCACCTTGCCGATCCAATCCACACCCGAATCTTTCAGCTTTGCCTTCGGATCGAGACCGCGTGTGACGGCACGATTGATGACGCTTGCCTTGAGCCGCTTGTAAGCCGCGACCTTCTTCTCCAGCACCTCCACCCGCGCATCAATCGCCGCCGTCTTCTCGTCGAGATAGGCGACGATCTGGCGTTGCGATTCTTCCGATGGCGTGAGAACAGACACGCCTTTTAGAATCTTGCGCGTGATGCTAAAGACCTTTATGCCGCAGATACGCGACTGTATCTGACTTCGCCAAGCCACAGATTGAAACAGCCGCGCAAGATATACTCCACAACTTGGATTCTTTGGCCGCGCAACCAAAGTGTGATATCCTGCATAGATTTCGTCATCGGTATCAACCAAAATGCAGTTGCCAGCTCCGTCAACATCTTCCGACGTATCAGCGAACACAATGTCGCCCCGCCGTAGGCGACAGTTTTCGTTACCCTCGGTCAGCGTTCTGGGGATGTATCGAAGCAGGTCACGCCTAAGATGCATCCCGTCATTGGTCTTGGAATGAATCTGCCCGTAACTGATTACAGGCACACCCTCATCAACCAGATCCTCTTTTGTGATTCCGAGGCCCTTGAAGTATGAAACTTCATGGGAGAGGAAACTCCAGTCGCATTCGCAATTATCCGCCCAATCCAACTTTCCTCTCACAGTTTCACCTCCTGGAGCTGCGCATCGAGTGCCTTGATCTCGGCAAGGATGTCCTCGACCGAATCAAGCTTCTCCGGCACGTAGAACTCCTTGTTGAAGTTGAGTTCGATGCCGACCTTGTTCTCGCCGAGTTTGCACGGCTTGAAGATGTACTTCTCGACGAACGCCGCGATCTCGGCCCGATTCGCATCCGAGTCGAAGTGGTGCGGAATGATCTCGTAGTCGGTCGAGATCTCCGGGCCGACGGTCACCTTGATGGACTTCGTGCCGCGTACCGATCCCGACATGAGCGCGAACGTAAACGTGCCGCGACCGAGCGATTCCGTCTTCCCATCTTCGGTCGTGCGTACAACCGTCTCAAGTCCCTGATCCCATTCATAACTTGTGCCGTCCTCATCCCGCAATTCGGACAGTTCGCCGCGCCAGTCAAACGCCTTGAGGCACTGAAGAAGCATCTTGGCCTTGTCCGGCTCAAGATCGACGAGATTCTCTTCTTCCAAGACATTATCAAACTCGTCGGCTTCTGGATCCACATTTCCGAGCTGCGCATGTGTCAGCTTGAATGTGATCGGTTTCTCGACATACTTCCCGTCCCGGTCGAGTTCAGTCAGAAAGACCTTCTGCTTGTTGTAGTAGAAATACTCGCGGTCGAAGATCTTACAGATTGCGGACGGCTCAAAGTCGTGCAACGCCTTCACAATCGCGGCACGGCACTCCGCCGTCATTTCGCGGCGCTTGTCGCCCTTAGACTTCTTGAGCGGAATCCATCCCTTGGAACCGTCAATGAGCGCGACGAGGTTGCGACGGGCGGCGGGCTTGTTCTTGTTGAGAATCCACAGGTACGTCGTGATACCCGTGTTGAAGAACTCCTGCTGGGGCATCTGGACGAGTGCCTCGACCCAGTCATGGTCGAAGATGTACTTGCGGATGTTGCACTCGCCCGATCCGGCATCGCCGCTGAAGAGCGTCGAACCGTCCGCAACCACCACCGCCAGCCCCTTGGAGTCGAGCTGCCAGAGGATGTGTTGCATGAAAAGGAACTGTCCGTCGCCGACCGCCGGAAGCCCGCCCTCGAACTGCCCCTTCTGGTCGTTCTCGATCTCCTTGGCATACCCCTTCCACGGCGTACCGTAAGGCGGATTCGCCACCACCGCGTCAAAGGCGATGTCGCTGAACGGAACCTTGGTGAGTGTGTTGCCGTATTCGATCTTCGAGAAATCGCGGAAGCGGCTTTCAATCGCCGCGAGCGCGTAGAGGGCGTCGTTGTATTCCGAGCCGTAGGTCGCGATATGCTCGTACTTGCCTTGCTCGTGCAGTCGGTCGGCCACACCGAACAGGAGGTTCGCACCGCCACATGTCGGGTCATAGACATGAACGATCTCGCCTTTCGGCTTGTGCATTTTGTCCGAGACGATCTCCGCCATCAACGAGATGATGTCATCGGGGGTGTACTGTTCTCCGGCTGTCGATGCGGAAATGTCGGCCCACTTGCGCTTGATGTGTTCCTCAAGCGTTGTGATTGCCGAATTGTCATACGGCGAAAGATCGATCTCGGCCCACTTCGCCGCGACCTGCATCAGAATCTTTTTGCCTCGCAATTCTGCCGCGATTCCGTCCATGTTCAGGAACTTCTGCTCCTGACTCCCGCACCCGACGCCCAAGAGCCGCCGCAAGTCGGGATCGAATCCATTCAAGTACGCCTTGAAGTCCTGCTCAAACGTCGTATCGTTCGCGCAGACCTTCGCCAGCGTCTTCCCCTCGATCACGATGAACTCGTTGAAGCCGCAATCCTTCGTGAGAAACATCTCACGAAAATCGTCCGGATTCTCCGCCGCCGTCACGCCGAACTCCGCCTCAACCGCCTTCGCGGCATTACGCATGCGGCCCTCCAGCATCATCACCGCGAAGAACGGCATCATAAAGGCAGGGAAGTCGCTCTGCTTCACGCTCGCGGCGATAAGCAGATCGGCGACGCTCCAGATGTCGCCCTCATAACGCATGATGTCCTGAATGTTCTCTTGCATGATTCTCTCCGTATAATTCTTCTCAGCAATCTTGTTTGGCCACTTCGCGTCCGATCAGCTTCACAAGACCGTCTCTGAATGCGGTCTTGGTAATCTTGAGGTCTCCCGCCACGTCACGCAGTTCTTCGACAGGCGGGTAGCCCGGCTGGCTGCGCAATGCTTCAAGCAAGCTACTTGAATCACCCATCCCCGTCGTTTTGTGCGGAACGGGTCCGCACATGATGGCCGCTATCGAAGGGTTGTACTGCCAGTCGCGGCAATCCTGGCCTTTGGTCTCCTTGTAGTCAAGGAAGGTGAACCGGGCTTTCGAGAAGCCCATATCCTTGGCTACGCCGCGCAGGATGTCTTCCTTCACGCTTGGCTCGCCAAGGATGATGATGCGACCAAACGGGTCGTTCTCAATGCCGTAGGAATCGCCGGACGTCAGCAGATGCTGCATCCCGACCTTCGCAAGGAACTCTTCGAGAGTCCCTTGCTGGTTTTCAATGCAGATCCTGCTTGTCATCTCCTCGATGACCCGGTCCAGGTCGTTGATTCCGAGCGGCATAACTTCAGCCCTCCGTCACGGTCTGGTCGTAGACCTCGCGCAGCGAGTTGATGGCACGTTCGAGTTTAACACGATAGAGTGCCACTTCATCGATCTTAGCGCGGAAACGGTCGGCGATTTTCTTTTGTTCCGCCAGCGGCGGCAGGGGAATCTTGATCTCTTTGAGCCGTCCGAGCGAAATGGACGGCATGACAGACGCAAGACAGAAACGCTGGAGGAGTGCCGTTCCTCGTTCGCTCTCAAAGAATGCCTGCAGATAGTAAGGATCGGCCTTCTCCTTGTCGACTTCGATGATGAAAAGACTGCCGTTGCCGAGAAGTGTCTTTCCGAAAGCGACTTTTGCAACGGCAACTTTGAATGGCCGCCCCATTTTCGATACGATCAAGTCGCCGTCCTTGATGCAGTAGGGCAGAAGCTTGCGCTCGACATCCTTAAGATATGGCAACTCCGAATCGATCATGCCGTTCTGAATGTTACTCAGCATCAGATACTGGAAGTTCGTGGGGGCGTTCGATTCGAGTCGGTCAAGTTCCGTGGCGTTAATCGTCGCACCCCGCGTTACCGACTTCATGACGGTTCCGAACTCGACCGCATTGGGCATGTCCTTCTCAGTGAAATCGTCACCCGTGTAGAACAGCGGATTCAAGATGCTCTCGCGAGAAATCAGCTCTTCGACGGGAAACGCCGGACACGCCATCGGCATTTCATCGTGTACCGTCATAAGGATGTCCCGAATGTTTTCATCGGAGAGTTCATTCATCCGACGGCCTTCGACGCACATTTTAGTAGCATCGAGGAGCTTGACGCTCGTGTTGTCTTTCTTACTCAGCACCACGAGGGTCGTCGGGATCGCCGTCCATTGGTAGATCTTTGACGGCAGAGACACGACAGCTTCAACGAAGTGCCGCTCCAGTAGAAACTTGCGGATATCCGCATCAGGCTGATTCCAGACGGCGCTATTCGTCATGATGACGACAGCCCTTCCCCCGTCCTTCAACGAATAGAGTGCCCGAAGCGCAAAAAGCCAGTCGCTTGAAATGCTGTTCTTCATCTGCGGAAGCGAAACCGGCAGACGGGACAAGAACGACTCGACGGGCGCATTGCCCTTGAGCCGTAGCCCCCACGGCGGATGGCAAAAGATTTTTTCATACGACGCCTTATCGTCGCAAAGGTCAAACACATCGCCGCCATGAACCTTCATCTTGCCGCCGAGATCAATCAGATAGGCGCGAATCCGAGCGATTGTCAACGCCTCCTGATTCAGTTCGATTGCATCAATCGACTTGATCTCTGGAACTTCCAACCCGACTGAAGTGGAAAACAGACCCGTACCGCAGCACAACTCCGCAAACGCATCATCCTTCTTGACGTCCAGCAGACCACGAACAAGGATCGCTACCGAAGCCGGAGTGGGAACTCCAAACCGTCCCTCGGTTTCACCTTCGTATGTTGGGTCGAAGATAAACGCATCAAGCGCCTCGGGGGAAAATGCAGTGATATACCGCCGCCATCCGTCGCTCGTTCGGCGGAGGATCTTCTCCACCTCTCCTGCCAACTCTGCAGGTACGCCGCCCTCGCAGAGAACTTTAACGACGTCCTTGAGTTCGACATCGACCCGACCGACCTTTCTTGCCATCAGCATGACAAACACCGCGCAGACGGCTCCTGAATAATCCACAAACACTTCTTTTTTCAGAAGTGCCTCTGCGATATGCTTCACCTCAATTTCGAGTTCTGACACGACGAATTCTCCTTCTGTGTTGAAAACGCCGTGTATTATATCATAGCTTCCAACCGCCTGTCAAGGTGGGTAAATATCGCATACTGCGGTTTTATAAAACCCCTTTAATCGATCCCAAGGAGCGCGTGTTGCTCGGCCCAGAGGGGAAGCGTGATGAGCTTGTCGGCGACCGCCGTGAAGCGCGGAAGCGGCAATGTGCCGTCTACGAGCTTCTCGACGATCACGGGCGAGAGGAACGCCGAGCGGCAGAGTCGTGACACCTGCGCCTGGCTCATGCCGAACATGTCGCCGATCTCCTGCTTATTCCTGTACGTGCCGGACGAAAGCATCTCGATCATCTTCCGCGCCCGGGCGAGGCGGACGATGATCGGCACGTTCTCGGGATTGACGAGGTTGCCGTCCTCGTCCTTGGCGATAAACATCTTCCGCTCCGCCACCGACCGCAGATCGCAGTCGATGTGAATGAGGAAGTCACCATCGTCGAGTCGTTGGATTTGCATTGCCTATTCCTTTCCCATCAGCTTCTTGAAACCGTCCCCGCGCACCACGAGGTCGATGCCGTCCTTGCGCACCTTCACCTCCCGGATGAAGATCTGCGCCAGTCGCCGCAGTTCCACGCGGGTCATCGTCTTGATGAGGCTGACCTTGTTCGCCGCCAGCTTCCGCAGCTCCGCCACCTCCTCCGGGTCGGACACGAGGTTGAGGAAATACTCGTTCGTGATGAGCTTCTCGACCAAGTTGAAGATCGGCTCCTCGATGGCCGCGCCGGAGATGTTCTTGAGCTGACACTCCTCGGTGACGTGCTTGTGCGTGTTGTTGCAGCGGTAATAGTGGAACGTCCCCCGCCCCGGCACCTTCTTGCCGCTGTAGGTCGGGATCATCGCGCACCCGCAGTAGCCGCACTTGAGCAGCCCCTTGAGCGGCGCGGACGATTCGCTTCTCGCCGTCTGATGCCCTTTCCGACGTGATTCTATCTCGCGCTGGACCGTCAGCCACAGCTCGAAGGGAACTATCGCCTCGTGCTGCCCCTCAAACAGCTCGCCCGTCTTGGTGTCGCGGACGCGCCCCGCTGGCCACGCCATGTTGAGGAGCGTCCGCACGTGCATCACGTTCCACCGCTTGTCCGCATGGTGGTTGCCGTACTTCTCGTTCAGCTCCCGCGACGTCTCAAGGTACGAACGGGTAATCGCGAACCGCTGGAAGGCATACAGCACCTTCGGGGCGTTCTCGGGATCGGGAACGAGCTTCGAGTCGATGCTCTTGTACCCGTAGGGAATCACCCCGCCCGTCCAGATGCCCTTCTTGCGGCTGGCGGCCATCTTGTCCCGGACGCGGTCGGACGTCATCTCGCGCTCGAACTGCGCGAAGCTCATCAGCAGGTTCACGATCATCCGACCCATCGAGGTCGAGGTGTCGATCTGCTGGGTGACGGACACCATGCTGGCACCGTGCCGCGAGAAGATCCCGTCCAACTCCGTGAAGTCCCGGAGCGAACGGGAAATGCGGTCGAGCTTGTACACGACCACCACGTCGATCTTCCCCTCGTTCACGTCCTTCAGCAGCTCCTGAAGTCCGGGACGGTTCATATTGCCGCCCGAATAGCCTCCGTCGTCGTAATGCTTGTCCACAATCGTCCAGCCCTTCCCGGACTGGCTGTGGATGTAGGCCGCGCAGGCGTCGAACTGGGCTTCAAGGGAATTGTAGTCCTTGTCGAGTCCTTCGTCGGTGGACTTGCGGGTGTAGATGGCGCATCGCTTCGCCGTGGTTTTTTCAGTTGCTTCGTTCATTTCTTTATCCCGAAGAATGCCGGACCGTTCCAGTGGGTTCCCGTGATCGCCTTCGCGACCGCCGTGAGGGACTTGTACTTCTTGCCCTCGTATTCGACCAGCGAGTCATTCACGACGAATACCTCGTAGTCCTTGCCCTTCCAGTTGCGGACGAGCTTTCGCCGCGAGGATCGAACATCGTCCGCCGGGGCGTGAAGGAGCTTGTCGCCCTCCACTGCCTTCTCCATCAGCCGTTCCGTCTCCCGCGAAACGCGCCGCCCGTAGAACTTCTCCTGAATGCGGTAGATCACAATCGCCCGAAGGATCTCGATGCGGTTGCACCCTTCGCAGTCCTTGAGGTACTCGGCGTACTGTTCGCGGATGCCTTCCACGGGCAGCCATTGCAAGGCGCTGATCGCCGACCTCTCCTGAATTCCAAGTTCAATCATATTCTCTGCCTCCTTACCGAATCCACTCGATCTTCTCGCCCTCGATCAGCTGGGGGCGTTCCTCGCGCAGCCGTCGCAGAAACGAGCGCACGACATCGACCGCTTCAAGGATGTGCGGCGCGGGCGGCGGCGTCT
>CALYRV010000076.1 GCA_945483525.1 uncultured Verrucomicrobiota bacterium | reverse complement strand
AGCCTTTCGGCTCAATGGTCTTTTCGGACGGCGCGTTCTCACAGACCGTGTCGCCAATGGTGATACACGTCTCAATAGCCTTTCGGCTCAATGGTCTTTTCGGACGGACACCGTGGTAGTCGAGGGCAACCTCTGCACCCCCGAGCCGTCTCAATAGCCTTTCGGCTCAATGGTCTTTTCGGACAGCACAACGATGGCAGCGAAAGTCAACGGACTCCAGTAGTCTCAATAGCCTTTCGGCTCAATGGTCTTTTCGGACGGGATGAGGAGTCCGTCGTGGTCTCCCGTCGCGAGGGTCGCGTCTCAATAGCCTTTCGGCTCAATGGTCTTTTCGGACACAAGTCGTCAAAAGCACTGTTCTTCTGTGATTCAATCAAGGTCTCAATAGCCTTTCGGCTCAATGGTCTTTTCGGACCCAAAATCCTCGGCGGAATCTCAACTGCCGGGTGCTGGCTGTCTCAATAGCCTTTCGGCTCAATGGTCTTTTCGGACTCGTCGACCTCGCTACGCGCACGCTCGAATTCGACGGCACGTCTCAATAGCCTTTCGGCTCAATGGTCTTTTCGGACAAGCGTCTGCATTTGTAATCATGGTAAAGGCGAATGGCGGTCTCAATAGCCTTTCGGCTCAATGGTCTTTTCGGACCCGGCTTGGGTCGAGTCGTTAATGTATGACTTGACTCCTGTCTCAATAGCCTTTCGGCTCAATGGTCTTTTCGGACAGATACAGCGACCGCTCACTCGTCCCTTGCCCTCCCTGGGACGTCTCAATAGCCTTTCGGCTCAATGGTCTTTTCGGACTGTCATCTATTTTCAACGCAAAAGCTACCGATTTCAAGCACCATATTTAGTGATTCTGAAGCAAGTAGCAATTACGTATCTTTTCTTGACACCCTTCAAGGCCGTTAATATTGTACCAGATTTCATTGCTTTATTCGCGGACAAATTCGCATATTCCAAGGGGGAAACTCCCTTGGAACGATAGTCAAACCTTCATTCTTGAAGGGAGACCCCGCCTTATTGCCTAAAGCGGCTCCCTTCAAGACAGCATAACATCGATTGTCAAAGAGCAGAAATCATACACCAACTTAGCTTTTTCTTTTTCTTATCCTCCTTTTTCTGCGCTTTCCCCTTCACAAATTCGCCATCAGCGTGCTTCTCGGCAAAGCGCGGCGGGATGAAGACGCTACCGAGTTTCGCATACTTCACAAAACCGAACGCATTGCCACTGTGTTTAATCAACTTCCCCTCAAACGTGACGGACAGCGCTTGCGCTGCCGCTTCCTTGCCAAATACAAAGACCTCGGCCTTCTTGCACTCCTGATCGTAAAACGCGTCCTTCAGATCCACTGGTGCCGGACCTCTCCCCAGCGTCTGAAGCAGTTTCCCCATGAGAGCCCGCTCCTTCTTCGCCATGCCTTCGGCGATCTGCGGGTCATAATTAGGGCACCGCAACGCCTTTGCGAGGCATGACACCGCAACCCCATAATCCTTCCGACACGCATCGGCCAGATCCGACCAAAGCCACCCTTCCTTCGGCTTCTTATGTAGCATCTCCATCAGAAACCCTTGCGCCTGCGCATATTCACCGACACGAATCAGCGCCTTGGCACTATAATAAGCGAGCCAGTCCCCTCGCCTGCAGTTCTTTACCAGGAAACCCACAAGCCCCGATGATGGCTTCACCTCCGGCAATACCTTGAGAATGCGATTCATCAGGCCGAAAGCCTTTTCCGCGATCGAAGGCCAGGCCTTCATCTTGATCTTCTTGCCGGGTTTCTTTTCCATCGCCGCCCGTTGAGACTCAGTGACCGGTTCCCGATGAAAGGCGGCATCATCCAGAAATGCCGCCGCCCGAAGATCAAGTATTTCAAGATAAGTTTCCCCAACCTTCTTGAGCAGCGTCTCCGCCGCGCTATCGTTGGCATGCTTCGTAGTCTGATAAAGCTGCAGGACGATCGAATTGAACAGCGTCCGCCCGAAATCCGCGTTCTTCGGCGTTCCCCAGAACTGCGGATTGTCAATCTTCTTCCGATAGGCGCAGACCAATCGCGCAAGCGTCTGACGGGACTCCTCGCCGTCCGAAGATTTCGCCGCGATGGCGTAAAGCGCCCAACAGTACGAACCCACCTGAAAATCCGTCAGCGAGTTGTCCTCTGGCAATTTCGAGATCTCCCGAATCGTCAATATTATACCGCGCGCGCTTTTGACGAATTCCTCATCATCAATCCCCTTGGCGGCCTTCTTGGCTGCCTCAAACGATTTCAGCTGAGTTTCAAGCTTCTGTCGTTCCGGTGTCATTTCGACAGCCCCTCCAACAGCCGCTTAAGACTCGCCGCGCCAATCGTCATCGAACCCATTTCCGATACCCGTCCCTTGCCGTCAATGTAGAAATCAACATACCCTTCACCAAGTTCAGAGGCGAACTCCACCCTCAGCTGATGAACCGTCATCGACTTCATGCCCGTCACGCGGATCCCCGCCTTCTCCGCCGCCGTCAGAAGGCGGTCACGAAGTCGTTCCTGAGATTCAACGACCTCGACCTTCGGTTTCGCCGCCGTCGCGGCTCCCACCGTCGTTTCCGGAAACACCGACTCCATCTTCCGTCCCTTGAGCGCCGCGACATCCGCGCCGAGCGCATCGCTCGCCCCGGCAAACGCCAGCCGCACATACGAGATCACGTTCTTCCCGTTGTAGTCGAGATCAAGCGTCCCCGTCTCGGCAAACGGATCGGCCTCCCGGGCAAGGCGCAGATGAATCGCATACGGACGTCGAACAGTCTCGCCGATCGTGTAACCGTGACGCGCCAGTATCGTCTGCAACGAAAGCGACGCGCCAGCCGGAGCAACCGCCATCGCCCCAGGCGTCGCCGATTCATCCGACTCCAACCGCTTGAGTCCCCGCTCCAGCGCGTCAGCGAGATCGTCCAGCCGCGGCGGTGCCAGCGTGAAGAGAATTTTCTTCGCACGCGTAGTCACCGTGTACATCCAGCGGAAGTATTCTTCGGTCATGCGGTTCTGCTGGTAGCGATAATCCACCCAGACTTCGTTCCATTCTCCACCCTGAGACTTGTGTCCGGTTATGGCGTAGCCGAATGTCACCCACGGCGCATGATAGAACTGGCTTTGCTTCAGTTTATCACGCAGAGTCTCCTCGTCCTCTGCGCCATAGCCAAGACCAAACTTTGCCCGGATGCGTTCCACCACCGCCACATAGAGCGCAATCGAAGCGTACTCCGGATTCTCTCGGTATTCCGAGCTGAGGATCGGCGTCACATTCACCCACACCTCGGCGTCCGGCTGTCCGTCGTCGTAAAGCCACGCCATGGTCATCCGGCAGAAGGTGAATTCGTAATGCAAGGCCTTGTCCTTCCCCTTCGGACGATAAAAGCCGTCCAGCGTCACCAGATTCTCCGCGTCCGCCGAGATCACCTGCAGAAAATCGCCGTTCATGAACCGCGCCTCGCGCTCGCCGCCTACCCCGACAGACGTATTTCGCAAACTGAGGAGCCGCTCGCCCGACCCGGGCAACGCCGAAGTGCGCCCGAGCATCTTTCGCACACGCCCATTCAACTCCCACACGCGCTCGTTGGTATAGGCGATCAGCATCTTCTCGTTGAGATCCCGCTCCGGATGATAAATCTGCTCCAGCGAATCCTCCTCCACTCGTCGAATGTCATCATGCTCCCGGAAGCAGAACTCCCAGAACAGACGATAGGCGATTTGCGAACGAAGGCGATTGGCCTCGGCGAAAATTCCGCTCTCCCGGCCCTGCCGATGAACCTCCGTCAGTTCGACCACCATGACCTCGCGGCCGGTCAATCCCGAAAGATGATCTTCTGAAAGCGCCGGCGGATCCCCAGCCTTCTCCTTGACAGGCGGCAGCTGATAGGGATCGCCCACGAAAACGACGACGTTTTCCGAAGTCAGAAGTTCCACGTCAGAATAGCCGACAAGATCCTGCAGCAGCGACCCTGTCCCGAACTGCAGAACGCTGTCGTTCTGCAAGGCAGAACCTACCATGGACGCCTCGTCGACGATAAAGCAGGTACGTGCCGTCTTTTCGCGCTTGATCGGGAACACCCAGCGAAGGTCGCCATGCTCGGCCTTGCCTTCCTTCGGCTTCTCGTCGATCTGATAGATAGCGGAGTGAATCGTGCTGGCAGGATGCCCTGTGCGAAGCTGGATCATCTTCGCGGCACGCCCGGTCGGCGCAAGCAGCAACACGTTATAACGGAGCTTCTCCAACTCGGGGATGAGCCGTCCGATCAAAGTCGTCTTACCCGTACCGGCGGCGCCACGGATAACGACAACGCGCACGCCATCGGCAATCTGCGAAAGAATCGCCTTTGCTGGATCTCCACCTTTAGTCAATTCCTCCGCCATTCACTATCCTCCTTCGGCTATGCCAATCTCGTGAATGTCTGCGCAGCGAAAAGAGGCTCCGAGTGCTGGCCCACGCGCAGCGCCTGTTCATCCGCCAGGACAAAGAGCTGTCGCCGCGCCCGAGAACAGGCTACACACCACAGATGATATGCATCAGGATGATTCAAAAACCAAGCCGACGCATCAACCAGATCCAAAAATACGACATCAGCCTCAGAACCCTGACTGCGATGAACGGTCGTAGTCTCGATTCGCAGATTGCCAAGGTGAGCCAACGCCTTAAGGCGCCGTTCATAGAGATAGCGAACCTGATTAGTGAACGGCGAAATCACCAGAATCTCAAGCGGCTCGCCAAGCACCGGTACCTCAACGGCCAACCGCCGGACCAGATTCTCGACCATCAAGGCCGAGTTAACATTCGTATTCTTGATTGGCCCGCGCGAGAATCGGCTTCGTGGAGAATACGGCTGGATGCCGCCGGGATCAAGCAAGACGATTTGTCCGTTGGGAATTCCCGAAGCGGAGGACCATGATTTCGTTTCATCCATTCGATCACCCGTCAATCGACCGCCGTAGAAACGATCGCTCACGACCTTGCAGATTTCCGCGCGCATACGCGTCTGCTCCGTCAGAAGCGTAACCACACCAGCATTCATATAAGGTTGGATTCCGGCATATCCGCTCATGCCCAGGTACGTATAGATATTATTTTCAAACCAATACGCCACCTTGTCATCCAGTTTTCCCCCAACAACCGGAAGAAGCTGCATCGGGTCACCCGCGATGACGAATTTCGATCTTGCCATATCAGGGCGAAAACGATGAAGCAGATAAGGCCAGACAGCCAGCGACATCACCGACGCCTCGTCAACAAGAACGACGTCAAACGATCCGGACGATACAAAGCCATTATACATGGCGCTGGTCAATGTCGCCGTGACGATCTTCGCGTCTTTAAGAAGTTGCGCTATTTCCATCCGTCGGTCATCGCCGATCGACTTCAGCTCAACCATCATGGCGGCGAGATCGAAATTCAGATCCGACGCATCGCCTGAACCAGCAGGCGGCGTTGCAATCCTTTCCTGCAACACCCGCACCTTCGCAACAAGCTCTCTCTCCCGAATGGCGAAACGCTGAAGCAACTTTGTGAAT
Source organism: uncultured Verrucomicrobiota bacterium (assembly GCA_945483525.1). The sequence continues at coordinate 3,098 of CALYRV010000076.1, read as the reverse complement.
TCAAGAAGATGCGGACGATCCTTATAACCATCGGGACGTGCAAGAACACGCGCATAGCGAATCAGATCGCCAGCCTTCAAAGGCCAACCGCACCGTGCGCAAGCGTCATCGACGGCAAATGTCGCCACGTCCACCGCCGCGTTTGTATTCGAGATAAGCAAGACCCGCTTGCCTTGTTCGATGAATCTGGCGGCAATGTGCCCGAGCGTATAACTTTTGCCGGTCCCCGGCGGTCCCCAGACGAAGGAAAGCTCTTTACGCATCGCCATCATGACGGCCTGATGCTGCGATGCGCGAAGATATTCTGGACAGGGCATTTCGTTTAGACCCAAATCACCATCGGCCAATCTCCGTCCGCCACGGAGAAGACCGTCTCCTAATCCCACATAGCGCGACTCGTTTTCTTCATTATGCGTCGAGGCACACTGTTCCGCGAACTCACGAAGCTTCTTAAGGTAATTCGCCGGTTCAAGGAGCAAGCGATGTGACGGATCTGGGCTGGCAGATTCAGACGCCTTGACCAGCACAATGCCGAGCGCTACATCAACATTGACAATCTCGCCCCTGAAGGAATGCTCATCCCCTTCCTGTCTTGCCGTACCATCTTCAAGCGCCGATTTATCACATTGCCCAAGGAACTTGACGGAAAAACGAATCATTCCTGGATCGTCAGGATCACACTCGAAGTCAAGCACTTCGGTCTCCACCGAAAAACGGCGCGAATCAGAAAGCGCAACAACGGCGTCGCGATAGGACTTAAAGGGGAACATCGTCACACCTCCCCGTTCGCGGCATCCGCATCTTCCGACTCAAGATAGCGTACGAGCGCAGCGACGCTCGGCACGCGCATCCGCCGTTCATTCACGGCAAAACTGCCGCGCAAGAATTCTGCATGCAGGTAGAACTGCTGAATCTCCAATTCGCTGGCGATAGACGACAGAGCGGCCGACATCACCTTGCGTCCCGACGTAATGTCGGCGGCGAGATGGTCCTTGCCGCAAGTTGTGGCATGGAAGTAGATCTCCTTCGTCATGTCTTCGACGGAGAACGGCTCGGGGAAGGTGTGTATTTCGCATTGCGATTCCGCAAGCCCCGCAAGCTCAATCGCCCGACGCAGGCTTTCCTGGCACTTCGGATCATCCGTGGCTATGAAGACGACCTTCTCCGCCGGCGTCGCTGCAATGCTGAGCGCTTGCGAAAACGGTTGTGTACCGGCGGTGAGATAAAGGATGTCGAATTTCATCGCACCAGCAGCGAACTCCCGCATCCTCGCCAATGCCTGAGGAAACACCTCTCGCTCGTAAAGGGCCGCGAGCTCCTCCTGCGGTCTCCCTTCGGTGGCGACAATCGATTTGAATTCTGTAGGGGTCATGACAACTACCTCAATAATCGCTTTCCGACTGATAGCATTTCTTCGGCTTTATCTCAAGATAACGATTAGGCAACATACGCAACGGCTTATCACCCGTCACCAGGGCGATATTCCCATTCTTAACACGCTGAACAACTACATCGTCATCATATTGATAATTAATCGCGCAAAGAATCCCACGTCCCATCGCGCCGCCAATTTGACGCGTAATGTTCTCCAGCTTTTGAATGTGCTCTTGCGTCACTCGGCCCGCTTTGCATTCCAGAAGTGTCAACGTATAACCATCAGTGAATGCGACATCAATCTCCTGAGCGTCCCGCTGATTTCTATCACCGGCAAACGAAAGCGTTACACCGGATCGAAGATCGATGAATTGTTCCGCGATTTTACTCTTCGCAAACTGGAGAAGCGTCCACTCTTCAAACCACTCGCCAGCACCAAAACGGGCAGCCAGCCGCCAGTCCGATTTCCCTGGAGGAAACACCCGCTCCCAGGCCGAGGCAACCGACAGTCCCTTCTTGCCAGAAATGCGCAGGATATCTGCAACCGCACTTCGGAAACACTCTGGCAGATTCGTTTGCCTTTGATACTTTATTTCTGTCGCTTCGTTGAATTGTGCAATTGAACGGCGAACACGATCTCTCTCTCCCCAGAATGCTTTAATCAGCTCCGTTCTGGAATCGGATATGTCCTCCGCCTTCTTGCCCGTAGAAGTGACCGAGAAACCACTGAGATCAAAGAACTCATCAACACTGTCAAAAACCTTCGGCATCTTGATTTTCCGATATGGTTCCGCAAAGAAGGACACTGTCTTGGTCTGGGTGTCGATATAGAATGGCACGAACGCATTCTTGCGACAGAAGTCTAAAGCGGCGACTGACATCGGCTTGGTTCCTCCGGTCACGTTCACGCCAACCTTCCGTCCTTGCAACTCACCGATCGCATTCAGCTTGGTGAGCACATCATTATAATCCGTCGGCAGAACTTCGACGTGACGAAGGAATCCGCATTCTTTGTCCTTAAACATGCGCCGAAGCGAATCAATCTGTTTTTTGGTACGACTCGTAGTCAATATGATATGCTGTCCGGCCTCGCTCAATTTCAAGGCCATGTAATTAGGGACAATCTGCTCACCCGCCAGATGAACCACGACATCAAATTTAAGTTCTTTCATGTTCTCCTTCCTTTATTTCAAAGACGTGCTGTCGTATCAATCGCCACGCTCCTCCCCGCGCGCCCTCTGGCACATGGCCGCAGCGTGGTCGTTCATTGTATGACAAGCACTCCAATCGAATGGCGCGCCGATCGGCAGGGCGCTGAGCATCAGCTGGCGATGCTCGGCGAGATAGCGCGAGTCTTCGACCGTGGGGTCGAAACGCGGCGGGAGGCCCTGGGCCATCGTTTTGATCCAGCGCGTATTGGACTCAGCCCGAAGGCGACGCTGGAGCTCCTTCTCGCCGGGCGAGAGAAAGCCGCAGACGACGATCCAGCCCTGTTTGGCCTTCTCGACGAGCGCGGCAATCTCCGGCTCATGCTCGGCGAGCGTTTTCTTACGCGTCAGCGAAACGGCGACCATAAATGGGTTACCAAGCAAGGTCAAGTCGCCGCAGGCGGTCCAGGGAAGCGAAGGGTCGAGAACCGGGTGGCGGAACCGCTGACGGCAGGCAAACATATCGGGGTTGTTCCGTTTCCAAAGCGCCCGCGCCGGGTTGTTGCGAATATACTT
>CALYRV010000075.1 GCA_945483525.1 uncultured Verrucomicrobiota bacterium | reverse complement strand
CGGCGTGGTATTGATGCGAAGCGACGTGTCGGCGTCACCGCGGAACCCCGGTTCCTTGCGGACACCAGAGATGTATTCACGTCCGTAGACCGCGTTAGTGGGCAGGCCGATATCCTTGTCGAGTTTCGTGGGATTGGCGATGCCTAAGGTAACGCAGATGATGATCTCCTTCTGCACTTTCTGCCGGCTCTTCCATCCGAACAGCCACTGTCCGATCCAGGGTATCTTGCGGAGGAGAGGGATGCCGGAGTCGACATCGGTTTCTTCAGTGCGGGTGAGTCCTCCGATGACCGCGGTCGAACCATCCATCATCGAGAATTCCGTTTCGATCTTTTTGACCTCGATAATCGGATATTTGCCGTAGGCTGCACCTTTGATGTCGTCAGGAGCCGAGCTTCCGCCGTTGACGCTGTAGAATCCGTCCTCGGTGATGTCCTTGTTGAGGTCGGAAATCGACGGCGTGATTGTAACTGAGATGATTCCGTCAGGAGCGATGCGCGGACGGACCGAAAGGGTGATGCCCCACTCGAAGAAGCAGGACCCGGCGAACAGACCGCCTTTGATGTCGTTCTTCGGGTCGGCCTTGTCGCCCTGTATCTGTTCGAGCTTGGCGGTATAGTCGGTATAGGTGGTGGCGGACTGGTTGTTGCGCTGAGAGGTGATGGTGAGGTTCGGATATTTGATGGTCTTCTCGATGATGGCATCCTTACCGTTGGAGACGATGACTTTGGGGTTTGAGAATATCTGTTTCCCGCTTGCCTTTTCGAATGCGCTGAGGAAGATTCCGAAGTCGGTCGCAGAAAGGGTTCCAGAGAATACTTTCTTGTGGCCTTCGCTGCTCCAGTCGCCGGCGTTGTTGACGTTCACGCCCTTGTTGTCGTTATAGGACAGCTTGACGTCGGTCGCGGATACTCCGACCTTCTGCAACGAATCCCATTGGAGGCCAAGCTGATGCATGGCGTCGGAGGAGAGCTCCATGAATCTCGCTTCGATGTAGATCTGCGGAACGGCTTTGTCTACGGCCTTGATGATCGCCTCACATTCAGAGAGCTGCTTTTCGTTCGCGGTGATCACGACGGTGTTGGCTGCCGGGAAGGCGGTTGCGATTTCGATGACCTTGCCTTTCGCGTCCTTTACCCCATACGACTTGTTGAAAAGGTCTGCGAGTTCCTTGCAGGACGCGTGATTGAGCTGGAAGGTGCGGGTGAAGACCGGAATCTTCTGTCTGTCTTCGACGACGCGGTAGATGCCCTCACGATCCTCAAGACGGAAGCTCTTCATGTTGAGGATCGCTTCAAGTCCCTTGAGCCAGTGGACATGCACGAGGTTCACAGAGACGCGCTGCTGAAGGTTGGTGGAGTCGTCGGAAATGATGTTTGCGCTCGTAGTCTTGCGGAACTGACGGAGGATGTCGGCGAGGGTCGCCTCGTCGCAGGAGATGTCGACGAATTGTATGTCCTTGCGGTTGGACTTGATTGTCGGCTTCTTGGCGGCCTCGGCGGAATCGTCGATATCCTCAAGGTCGATCTCGTCCATGCCTTCCTCTCGGATCTCGTTCGGCTTCTTCTCCAGCGCCGCGACAGTCTCCTCGCCGTTGGCTTCTACCGGCGCCGCGACAGTCTCTTCACTGTTGGCTTCTACTGGCGCTACGGCCGACTCTGTAGCGTTGGTTTCCGCGGTTTGCGCGGAGATATCGTCAAGCACCGACTGCTGGGCGCAGAGGCTGATTGTTCCCGCCGTGGCGAGGATGGTAATGATTTTCTTCATGAATTATTCTCCTTCGTTGTCGTCCGCTTCCTCGAGGTCACGGCATTTGATTCTTTGAAGCTTGAGGGTTCCGCCTTCAGTAAGGTTCTTGACTTTCCAGGTGTAGCGCTTCCCGTCTAGATTCATTGAGATGAGATCTCCGTCGGCGTAGATCTTGCCATTGATCATCACCGATTGGTGAGAACCTTCCTTGTCCTTGGTGCGCATCGTTCCGCCGATTTTAAGAGCCTTGCGCGCCTGTATCCACAGCCGATTGCCGTATTGATTATCATCAGCCTCTTCGGCGGCGGCGATGGATTCGGCGTTGACCGCGGTTTTGGTGTCTTCTTCATTTGCGGATTCGGCTGTGGTCTTGACCTCGATCTTCGGTTTATCGCTGATTGCTTCTCGCTCACCGATGTAGCCGATCGGCCAGAAGGGGTTACGGAGCGGAATCGTCGCCGCGATGAACAATGGGAGGATCAGATTCATTTCCGCACTCCTTTCGCCGGCGGGGTGATTCTGGTGACCTTGCCTTTCACGGGCCATTCGAGTATCATTTCGATCTTCTGCACGTTCGGATCCTTGAGCGCGGTGATTTCAATGGATTGCAGCGAGACAAGGGGAAATTCCTTTTCTACGCGCATCAAGAACGAGATGGCGCCCTGGTAGGAGCCGCGGCAGCTGATTTTGATCGGCTGCCGAGCGTGAAGCTGCAGAGGTAGCCGTTTGGGCAGCGGTAGGGCGTATGGCGGAAGCTCGAGATATTCGGTTTCGCCGAGGCCCGCACCGAGTGCCAGAGGATCGATCAGCGATTTCGCGCGCATCGCTAGCGATTCTAGCAAAGGTTCGAGCATCGCTTCACGGTAGGGAGCGAGACGGGCTTCGCACGCTCCAATCCGCTCCTTGATCTTGTCAGACGTGGAAAGGTTCCGCATCATTATCTCGTGTTGAGTCCTAAGGTCGGAGAGCTGTGCTGCCGTCTGGTCGCGTTGGGTGATCGACGGCTCGACCGCGGCGATGTAAATGCAGATGGAAAGCAGGCCGAATCCGAGGGAGATCAGCATCGAACGCTTGGCGTTGGGAGCCATGTTCTGAAGATTCATCGCGCAAACCTCCTTTCCTTGGCGGTGTACTCGATTTCAAAGGACAGCAGCCGCTGCTTGCCGATGTATTCGTTGGCGCTGGACGCGGCGTCTTGGCGGAACGACTTCACCCGCGGACTCTGAATCGGCTCCTTGGGATCGTGGCAGATTACGAGGGAGTTGGTGAACGTGTCGGACTCCAGTGACTCCATCAGGGAGATTACTGGCGTCTCCTTGGTGGTTCTCCCCGCAATTGTCAGCGTGACCCCCTCGGTGTTGGCTTCAGGACCCCACAGTGGCGGCAGTTTTGAGCCTTTTGGCCGTTCCAACATCTGCGGCGGCGGAGCCGGAATGAAGATGCGCGTGAGCTGGATCTTTAGCGGAATGACTTCCGCTAGGTGCGCGAAGGTCTCGCCCCATTCGTGCCGCCCCGCGCGATAGTAATCAAGCTGCTCAAGCTCGGTCTCAAGCTCGTTCGCGTCATTCATCTGGTCGATGATTCGCTGATGGCTCGCCTTTTTCGCGGCTATATCGTCTTCCAGCGTCTTTATGGACGAGGTGTTGAGCAGAATCGCGCCATAGATGATGATCCACCAGAGTATCATCGCTGCGGTCGCTAGCATTGCCGCAACCGGCAGCATCACTCGAATGCGAATCGGGGAAGAGCTGACGATCTCGCTGCGCCGCAGCAGATTCACGTGTATGGCCTTGGCACTCATTCGTCGTCCTCCGCCATTAGTGCCAGCGCCGCTCCGAGCGCACAGGTGAAGACCTTTGCGTCCTTCGCTTCGGGAAGATGACCTTCAATGCCGGCGAATGACTTGCATTCAATGAATTTCAGTTGCGCGTGGTCTTCGGCAATCCCGTTCCAGTAGCTGATTCCAGAGTCGAGCCCCGAGATGAAGGCGGTGTTGAGCGCTATACCCAGTTTTCCCGCGAGATAGTCTCGTGAGACGATCAACTCGTCGAAGAAGGGCATGAGGATGCTTTCAAGCACAGGGCGCGGATCAATGATATTGTCGTTCAGAATCCCGTCCAGCATGTCTTCGCTGATGCCCAAACCCTTGGCGAGCTGGGCACGGATAGATCTCGCTCCTTCGATGCCGCGGCATTTACGCCACATGACGAGATCGCCGTTTCTGAAACCGGCGAGGATGACATTGTCTTCGTCAATGAAGATCGCCATGCCGGTGCCTCCGGCCTTGAGGAATTCAGGGTCGCGGAGAATGCTGGCGGTGAACGCGGCGAGTCGAGGTTGGACCGAGGCGACGGTGGGACGCCTGCCTTCGGGTAGCAGCCTCGAAAGCCACAGCACCTGGTACTCCGGCATGCCGGCCTCAATCACGAAATCGTCGGCGCCGGATAACGGACACATCACGAAGCGCGTGCCGCCGTTGGAGATCGGTACTCCTGGTTCGAGCGTCGAAATGTCGATTCCGGACTCTGCGGGCTTGTCGTCTTCCTTCTTGGGCTCCGGCTTTTTCGCCTCTCGCTTGATGCCGAAGCGCCGCGCCTTGACGGCAGTGCCAGGCTCCTCTGCCTGGTGCGCTCCGCTCAGGATGTCTTTCTTCGCCGTTTCCAGCGTGGTCTGCGTGAGGAACAGCTCAGAAGAGGATACGGAGAACGCCGCGTGCGGCGCCTGGAATTGGGACGGGATCAGCCAGGTCGGATTCCTGACAGCGCTTTCCCATGAGTCCGGCAGATCCGCGCCTGGACTTGGGATGAAACCAGACGCCACCACTTTGACAGTTCCCTTTTTGTAAGCCAACCGTACAGCAGGGAATCCGCGTTCGTCTCCGCCGTACATGTCTATGCCGACCACATCGGACGATCGGCGGTGCTTCCCCTTGGCGCCGCCAATGGTGATCGATTTCGTTTTTGTGACTTGTATGACCATATTGAACATTATAGCATAAATCGTGCCAGTGTAAAAACGTTAAACACACAAGTCGCAGGATATGATATAATATGAAACGAATTTAAATTATGACGAAACTACTCATAGTTGACGACGAGCCCCGTATCCTCCTCTTGATGAAGAGTCTGCTTAAGGCCAATTCATTCGATGTCGAAACCGCTAAAGACGGTCCATCGGCGTTGGAAATCGTCAAGAAGGGCGGGATTGAGATCGTCATTACCGATCTTCGAATGTCGCCAATGGACGGTATGCAGCTGTTCGAGGAGATTAAGGCGTACAATCCGGAGATCCCCGTAATCCTGCTTACCGCCTACGCGAGCGTTGAGACCGCCATCGAGGCGATGAAGAGCGGTATTTTCGATTATCTTACCAAGCCTTTCAAAGTCGATGATATGCTTGCGTGCCTTAAGCGCGCGCAGGAGAAGGTCCGTACAAACGCTACGGTGGTTTCGGTGTCTATCTCCGACCCGCTGCGCTATCGTTTCGAGAATTTCATCGCTTCGTCGCCCGCAATGACCGAGGTCTGTGAGACGATTTCAAAGGTCGCTCCGACCGCAGCCACCGTTCTCATTAACGGCGAGTCCGGAACCGGTAAGGAGGTGATCGCGCGTACGATACATAAATCCTCTACGCGCGCTCGTAAGCCGTGGGTAGCGGTCAATTGCGCTGCGATTCCCGAGAATCTGTTGGAATCAGAGATGTTTGGCCATGTCAAGGGCGCGTTCACCGGCGCGGTTGCGGATAAGGAAGGCCTTTTCGAAACCGCCAACGGCGGTACGCTTTTCCTTGATGAAATCTCCTCTATGCCGCTGATTCTTCAGGGCAAGCTCCTTCGGGCGCTCCAGGAGCATGAGATCCGCCGGGTGGGCGGAACGAAGGATATCCATGTCGACGTCCGGGTCGTCGCCGCCTCCAATATCAATCTTGAGGAGGCGGTCGTGAAGGGTACTTTCCGTAGCGACCTCTTTTACCGCTTTGCCGTGATCACGATCGATATTCCGCCGCTTCGCTCCCGCACGGAAGACATTCTTCCGTTGGCGCGGCATTTCCTGCAGGCTGAAATCGCTGGTAGTAGGAAGGTTCCAGTGATTTCTGAAGAAGCCGCGAAGATTCTGCTTTCTTATAATTGGCCGGGGAACGTGCGTGAACTCGAGAACTGCATGAAACATGCGGTTGCTTTTGCGCAAGGTGATGTCATCTCCCCGAAAGATCTACCTTCGCGTGTTGCTGAGCACAAGCCATCTCCGGTGGATTCTAGTCAGGTCCCCGCATCCGGGGTCTCTCAGTCTGCCTCACTCAAGTCGTTTCTCCGTCAGAAAGAGAAGGAGTATATCGGCCAGATCCTTAACGCGACTGGTGGCGATAAGGAAAAGGCGGCCGAAACGTTGAAAGTCAATCTTTCGACGTTGTACCGTAAACTTGGGGATTGATTTTCGCATTCTTGCGAATGCAAAATTTCTCAAATGCGCGAAAATCCCAGGATTGAAAAATGCTAACTCGTAAAAAATATAAAGTAAATGGCGAAAAATTGACGGCTTTTGTGTTTTGGCACGCTGATTGCTTTATGATTCTTCGCCGTTGGTAAGGTGCCGGCGGCAATAACAAACAAAAACAAACAAAGGAACACAATCATGAAGAAGATGATGAAGGGTTTTACCCTTGTAGAGATTATGATCGTGGTCGCTATCATCGCCATTCTGGCCGCTGTCGCGATCCCGAACTTCGCCCGCTATCGTAAGACCTCGCAGATGAACGCCTGCATCTCGAACCTCAAGCAGATTCAGACCGCCGTCGAGCAGGCCAAGATGGCTGGTGTCGCGCAGCCTGACTGGGTTGATATCATCGGTAGCGACAAGTATATCAAGGTCACGCCCAAGTGCCCTGGTGCTGGTAATTATTCTCTCCCGCAAGACGATACGAGCGATCCGACCTGCTCTATCACTTCGGAGCCGGATTACGCGCACACGCTTAACAAGACCACCACTACCACGCCCTGATAGTGCCGCAGATGGTTTTGTTTAAACCAGAAAAAGAGGGGCGGCTTCTCGCCGCTCTTCTTTTTTCCGTCGGAATCCTGCAGATCGCGGGATTCTGGTTCGCCGGGGCGATGGTCAACGGAGACGGTCCGTTGGCAATCCCCCAGCCCGACACTCCGCTTTATCTGCAGTCGGCGCGGAGGGTGGCGGAGGGTTTTCCGTTTTCGTTTTCCACCGGCTCGGCGGTTTCCACGGGATCGACGACGGTACTGCATCCGTTTCTCTTTGCGATTCCGTATCTTCTCGGATTCAAGGGCGATTCGTTCATCGGTTGTTCGTTCGGCCTCAATGCGTTCTTTTATCTGGTCTTCCTCTTTGGCTGGGGGGTGACGATCCGGCGTTGGGTTTCCGATCCCGTCGCCAGACTGATGGCGGTGTTGTTGCTCGGCTTCTTCGGGCAGACTGCGTATGCGGCGATGGCGCTCAGCGATATCGGGCTTTGGCTCGCGGTTTCCTCGGCGTTTGTAGCCGGGCTTGCTGCAAATCGCAAGTGGCTGTATGGTTCAATGCTGATTCTGGGGCCGTGGGTGCGTCCTGAGGGTATGGTTGTCGCTATCGCTTTCATCATGGTCATATGTGCGCTTCGTGTATTTGCCAAGGAGAAGCTCCGAAGAGCTGACGCGCTTCTTGCCGCGGTCGGCATTCTTTCCGTGCTCGGGGTTTTCGCCTTGAATTACTCCCTGACTGGTGCGGCACAGTTCGCGAGTGTCGCGAAGAAGGGGCATTTCGCCACGCGACCTTTCTTTGCCGCGCTGTACTGTTCGCTTTACGACCTGGTACGGATGGGTTGGGCGTTCTTCTTCGGCGCGGCCAATGATGCGCCGCGGGTGTTTTATATGCTTCCCGTCATCGGCGCGGTGGCGTTCTGGTCCGGTGTCATTTCCCGCAAATGGGAAGACTGGCGTCAGTTCGTGTTTCCGCTGGCTGCCGCCGGCGGGGTATGGACCGTTGCCACGAGCGGATGGCAGAACACGAATGTGGACCGCTATGTCGCGTGGATCATGCCCTTGGTGGTGATCTTTTCCGCCGAAGGCTATGCCGTGGTTTTCAAACGGCTGTCCGGCTTCCGCTCGGCGCTGTTGATCCTGATTCTGCCGGTTGTCTTCGCTATCGGCTCCTCGGTTTCGTTTTGGTCGCTCTTTAACAACGCCGCCAGGCAGTCGGATCTCGTGATGAAGTTCGGGCGGGAGCTGAATGCCTCCTTGCCGGATAAGGCGACGGTTGGGCTGACTGGTTATTGCGGGCTCGCTTATCCGCTAGGAGACCACGGGCTTCGCACTTTGCACGGAATCTATTCTCCGGAATTCGAGGGTCCGCCGGTGGCCTTTGCGCTCGAAGCGCTGAAGAATCGCCCGGAAACACGCTTTGACTATTGGATCTTTGCCGAGGACGATGATTTTGCGGCCGGTTTTGAGGAAGGTGTTGGAGAGCCGGTGATGGCGGGGCCTGAAGGCATCAATGTCCGAAAGGCCGATTGGTCGATGTTTGATAATTCCGCCGCAGTGCCGTTCCGCCTCGCTCCAGATATGACCTTGCGGCAACGCGTAGATGTCGGTTTCCCAGCTGATGAAAGGCTCGCTGGATACGAGGTGGAGACCAGATACGGGCTCGCCCCGCTCCAGGTGTTTCAGCATGTGGATGATTTCAACGGGAAGAAGGCGTATGAATCCGGTCGGGTGATCTGGGGCATGGATTCGATGTTCGTCGCGCTGGAACCAGGTAAGGATGCGTTGGTCGTTTTGCGAACGCTTCGCCAGAAGGATGTGGGGGTGCCTAATTCGCTCGGATCTTTCAAAAACCGTCATTTCGATTTTGGTGATAAGCCGGCGCTTAACGTGTCCGTCGACGGACAAGTCCTAGCGACCGCTTCCTACGATGTTCCCGAGAAGGGGTTTGCCGATGTGACGATCCGGATTCCCGGTTCCGCCATTGTCAATTCCGTGAGCAGGATCGCCTTCCTCGGAGATCACATCGCGTGTTGTTACTGGTTCTTCCAGTGATTGTGATCTGGCCGTTCGCCAAAGTAAACGAATGACCCCAATCAACCTATGCTTTTCCCACTTTGACCAACTAAACAAAACCTAAAGTTGTGTTCACTTTGGCAAAGCACTGGAGTTTCGCGATTTTTGACGGCGTGAAGTACGCCATAGCCCGATAAATAAAGGTTAAGGCGAGCTT
>CALYRV010000074.1 GCA_945483525.1 uncultured Verrucomicrobiota bacterium | reverse complement strand
AAATCTACCATGCGACAGTTTCATCTGCTCAACAAGACGCTCAGAAGCATCTTCAAAAAATTGACTCACCGTGCTTGCAATTCACCACGATTCGCGAATTGGAGGGATTATTACCTAAACAGTATAATGACTCCGGAAACCATGTCATCACAGATGAGCAGACGCTTCGACGGATCATCGGTAAGCGTCAGCTTTTCAAGGGCGAAGGTAGAATCCTTCTTATTGATCTCGCCGTTCGTCGCGTACTCCCGCCATGCGGAGATGTACTTGTTCGGCACATAGGTCGTGACGAGATTGTCGTCCGCCGGCGAATGCACGACGGGTCCGTAGAACTCCGGGTCGAAGTTCTCCGGCGGCGGACCGAGGAACCGGACTTCCCTCAAGGTCGTACGCGAGGTGCCGCCCTTACTGTCATTGAACGCAGCCGAACTCACGGACTGAAGATTCTTGTCGAAGACGATCGACCTGAACTGGCAGGAGTCAAAGGCCCGCGACGACACGTTCGTGACACCGTTCAGCACCAATTCGGCGACTCTGCAGCTGTCGAACGCATAAGTCAGCTTCACATTCTCGCACGCAGCGTCAAAGACGATGTTGGTAATGCCGGTGCAATCGCCGAAAGCCGCCTCCTTGTGAGATCCTCCGCCGATGTTCTTCGTGTCTGGGCCGAAGGTGACGGACTTGATAGCCGTTGAATTCTTGAACACGCTCGTACCGACATTCCCGATGTTACACACTAAATCGCAAGCGCACTTGGAATTGTTAATACCGTAAAACGCCGCCGCACCGAGCGTCTGCACCGAATCCGGCAGGAAGTTGACGATGTTCGTGATCGAAGAACAACCGGCGAATGCTCCGCTGCGAATCGAAACCAGCCCTGACGCCGGCAGAACCAGCATCGCCACCATGCGCCCGGCCTCCGACGGATTGATCGTGTACCAATCGCCCCCGTCCGTACCGAACTGCGTGTTAAGGTTGGTAATCACAAAGACATTCTGATCAGCGTCGCGAACCGGCTTCGAGAAGTCAAGCAGACTCGGATCAAGCGGATAGCCGTCATCCGCCCATTTACCAACGCTCAGGTTTCCGCCGTCGGCCTCGGCGGCGAATTCCCACATGCCGTCGGTTACGATTCCGGACAGCGGATCATAAAGCCAATGGTCCTTTACTTCAACAAAAGTCAGACGATTCGTCTCCGTCCAGATTTCGCACGGACCCTGTCCGGCATTATAGGAAGCGCGGAAGGCGATGAAATACGTTCCGAAACCGACCTCCGGCTCTATCGCCTCATAAACCGTTCCGCTCTCCTCATGACTCCAACTCTTGAACAGATCCCAGGAGGCCGGATCCTCGCCGATGTAACACTCGATCGTCATCTCGGTCTCATCTCCGCCGATGACCTTCACCGACGCAACGATGCCGTCTGCCTTCGTGCCCGCCACCGCGAGTTCCGTGAACGCCGGTGGCTCGACATCTCCCGACGGCGCGACCAGCGGAACCGTCGTCGCGCTGGTGAAGAACTGCGAACTCGCCAGATCGTAAAGTCCGGCAACGCCGCTGGAAGCAACCGCCGGAACCAGATTTCGTTTAACGTCCTCACCTTCCGTAATCGTCATCGAATAAATCCGCGCCGACGCCTTGTCGCCGGACGGATTAACGGCGCCAGCATCCTTTGCACTGTTATTGACAAACAATAGCAGCGGACGGCCTTCACCACTGATATAGGCGCTACTGGTGAATATCGTCGTTCCGTCAAGTGAATATGATTTGCTCTTGAACTCCAAAGTATGCTGCTTATAATCCAATTCCGTCAGTCCGAGGTCGACGTTTGTTGAGGTTGACGACCATCTGCAAGTCGTAGGGATTCCATACGCAAAGCCGCACTGCCCTTTCGTTCCGCCACCTGAAGTACGCCCAGTGCAGCCAAAGAGGGTTGACTTCGACGAATTATACTCCGTAACCGAAAACACCAGAGAAAGCTCGGTATTATCATTCGGCACATAGTCAATGTTTACATACTGCCCACCGGTCGCCTCGATATACGTAACCTGAGTATAACCTTCTGGCAGCGCAGCCCAAACGGATACAGCGAGCAGCGACAGTATGCTAGCGACGAACAGTTTTCCCATCTTACCTCCTGAAAGAATAAATTTCCCGAATATTTTACACGACAAAAATTTTCTCCCTCGGAAAATCAACAATTCATGATAACTCAGAATTCCAGCATGCCCTTCGGCGTGGGAATGGTCGCGTGGAGTCCGGTAAGACCGGGAAGCGGATTCGCTTCATAGGTCTGCCAGCCGTCGGACGTCGGCTTCACGCCCATCACTTCGGAAACGAAGAGGAACGCGGGCCAGGCGGACCAGACGTGACAAAGCGACTTCGCAAAGGGACGTCCGTAGAAGCGGTACATCTCGATGCCCCTCTCCTTCGCGTCATACCCTTCCCAGAAGGTCGTGGTCTCGCGCTGATCGAGCATCGCCCCGAAGACCTTCTCGAGTCCCGCGAAGAACTCCTTCACATACCCTGCCCGTTTGAGCGCGATCAGTTCCCAGCCGAACACATAGGGAGTACCGACCGGAGCGATCTCGTCCTTCGCGAAGTTCGCGCCGATCCGTTTCGTCTTCTCCGCATCCGCGACGCCGAAGATCACCGCATAGACGGACGCATGGCGTCCGATTCCGTACATGCCCTTCTCGTCGTCCCAGTGCTTCGCGTTGAGTTCGCCGCGCACCTTCGCCGCCAGCGCTCGATACTTCGCCGAGTCACTGTCCGCGACACGATCCGCGAGTTTCGCCGCGGCATCCAGCGCCCCTACCCAGATCATTTGCAGCGCACACGGATCGACATCATCGGTCCAGTCGACAAACACCCAGTCGAGCTTCTTCGTCACGAACCCGCGCTCGTCGCAGCGCGAGATGAGATCCTCGACGCGCCACTTCACGCGCCACCAGCGCTCGTCCAGGAATGCACGGTCGCCGAAGTAGAGCTGGTACATGTCATGCGCGATGATCGTCCACATCGAATAAGGTGTGATGCCGTTCACATCGCCGAGATAGGCGTCCATGACCGAGAGCGAACGCCGCACGATCTCCGCATCGCCGTAGATGTAAGCGTTCGCCAGCAGCGAGACGGAAAGATCACCGGCCCACGGAAGCCGGTCGCGCTTAATGCCGTCGATGAGGAAATCCTGCGAGCATAGATATAGCGTGCGCTTGCCGACTTCGAACATCCGGTTCCAACGTTCGTTATCGGACTCGAATCCGCCGCACTTCTCGTACCTGCGTCCCACCATCACCAGCTTCACCTCGTCCAGCTTCTCATGTCCCTCGCCAAACCTGAGATAACGGAACGCATACGGCACCGGAGTGCGCCAGCGGTCATCATCCACCTGCACCATCCGCGGCAAGTATTCCATCTTCTCCGGATCCTTCTCGGCGACTTCCGCCATCGATTCTCCGAGTCGAAACACCGGCATTTCTTCGCTCTCGCATTCGATATACGCAAGAACCTCCTCACCGGCATCGTAATAACCGCCTTTCTTCTGGAAACGAAGCGGCGGACGGCTGCGGTCCTGCGGAATATCGATTGAATGCGGCGGCACCTCTGAATCCGGATATTTCGAGCAGACATGCCATTCGCCGTCGAAGGCCTTCGCCTCCCAGCCGTCCTTATCGGACCGCACGCACGCCGGCTGACGATAGCGCGGCCAGACCGTCCGCGTCTCGTAACTCCCATCATCCTTCTGCCGACGGAACTCGACATGATCACGGAGCGAAGCGACTTCACCGGGATGCGCCGCACGCATGCCGACGTTATCGGACTCCTCCCGCATCTTGTTCAGCCGATAGATCTCAAGATCCATCTGCGGATAGAACCACGCCGCGGCACATACCAATATCGAACCTGCTACCATATTGACATCACCCCTTTAAAAATCCCCCTTATATCCAAAAACAGACAAAATCACAATCCTCGCAACGAATCAATCGCTTGCAATGGATGCGGCGCATTCATAAGCCTATTAGTCACAGACACACAATAAGACTTCTCATCGGGCGAACAATTCGTCGAGCCAAGCCAACCAATCACAGTCTCTAATCTATTCGAACTCATCACATATTCCGGAATCTCTGAAGCAAAAAAACCATCTAACATTGGGGCGCATTCAGGGGCGTACGACCTCGTCTGATAAACGACATGAACGGCATTCGTGTAGCGCCCATCCTTCCCCAAGGAATGCCGATACCGCCCTATGGCGTTAGTCACATGGTAGAGCATTTCATTTTTTCCTGTTCTTCCCAAACCAGCACCATTTGTTATAATCTTACGTGTTATCAGAACCCAATCTTCATCTATCGTTTTCCATGTATAATATATATGTATAGCCATTTCTCGAAATGCAGCGGCAGGATTCAAAGACCAATCCCGAATGATTGACAAAGCATTCGTACAATTCAAATCTCGAAGTTCACACAAACCAATTCGCATCAATTCCCGAACGCTGCCATCAATTTGCGCAAAATCATTTGTGGCCAGCCGTTGTAAGTACTCGCGTACCGCAGCATCCTTATCATTCCGCGTCCATCCCGCAAACGAAACACTGTCGAGCAACCCATCCCAGCTTGTATAGCGAACAGGATATTCCACGTCCACATCAATTGTGTCATCATTATCCATCGCCGCATACTCCAATATGGCTATGGCAACCTCATTCGTCTCACTATGGGAAAATGCGTCAGCATCTGAAGTCACGGCAGCAGATAATATAAGGCAAGCCATGCAGTTTATTTTACTCATTGAGAATAAACCTCCTCATTATTTTGATGTATGTAATCAGCCCCAACACGGCTACGTTGCGTATCCGAAGAACTTGTCGCCTTTTTTGTTAGCGAAAGCACATCAGCCGACGGAATATCTACACCATCTTTTCCATCCACGCCATACATAAGCAACTTACAATGCACTAATGACTTTGCGTCCGCTACTTCGTAAAAACCTCGCTCCAATTCAGGGCCCCAATCAACAGGTTCTTGCATAAATCCACGACTAACAGGGGCGTAATATTGCTCAAGCCAAATTCTACCCCTTGCTACAGTGCGTCGATTTACATAACAATCTTCAAGGCCTAAACAATGCCCGATTTCGTGCGAAATCACATGAGTTGAAGCATCGTTAGAAACAATGATGCCTTTTTTTGTTTGGAATGCTACTGCCCGTCCAGCTATAATTCTCCCAACTAAATACACTTCAATACAGTCACCTACACTATAAAAATCCAATATCCTTTTAGCCTGGCTGGAGAGCGCTTTAATTGCCCTCCCATCTGAATTAGTTGTTTGCTCGTACTCTGAAACAACATAATCTGATGGGTAACCAACATTATTCGTGATACTAATTACGTCCATATATATCCCAACTTGACCGAATATCTTATTCGCGTAGGCAAATTTCTCAGATATACTTGCCGAGCTAACCGTATTCGACCCGACAACAAACACCTTCACCGGTATAGCTCTTTGAGAAACAATTGGCAGAACGAAACGAGGCTGAATTGCAGAATCATTGCCGAACGCAGCTTCGACTACGACTGTTCCCTGCGGCGCCGTCGCCCTTACACAGGCAAAATTCCTGCTCGTTGACACAAACTCCCCAGGACCTGAAATGATTCGCCACTCGACATCGTCCAGAGAGAATCCGCCGTTAACGCCAACCGTGAGCCATGCATTCGTTCCATAAACAAGACGCGACGGATTGTAATACCCGCCATTTGGCGCAGGATCAGTGCAAACCAATTTCCTCAATGGCTCTATGACCTGATACCTATTGCTCACGACCAGCACATCGCCATCCGCAAGTTCGCATTCCGCCGTGAAGTATCCCCGATCGATATCCGAGCATGCCATATAGAACTCGGCATGTAACGTCCGCGGCAAATCCGCCACCCTCGACCTTACGGCATTCCACGATAGTGGACGCCCTCCGTTTGATTTAGCGGCGAAACGAATCCCAGTACTGCCAGTATGTGACAATGTAATCGTCGCATTCGTCTCAACATCACAACCGAAATCCAGAGCCACACGGTACCAGCGGCTAGTGCGGTCATCATCATTCAGAAACACGACTTCCGGCGCTTCAAGACTAAAGCTAACCTGCGGCGAAGAGTGAGTACCGTATTCAAGATTCGCCAGCGTCGAAGACAACGTGTATCCGTCGACGGTTGCGGTCACCGAGAGATCGGTGGATCCCCATCCCGGAGAATTCCTAAGCGAGACCATCGTGGATTGCGCCGAAGGCGAGGCGATATGAACATTGTCATCCGCGCAGGACCAGGCGTAACTGACGGAGTTGGATCCCGGATAATCGGTCAGATACGCAGTAAAACGCATTCCTCCGTCATCAGGATACCAATGTTCAAGAACGTTTGGACCTGCAGTGAGAGTCGGTAGCCAAAGGCAGCTCCCGAATGCAGATCCAGTCGGCGGCACCAGCGTCAAGCGATTATCCACCGTCCAAGCCGCACCCGCAGAACCGCCGGCACCTGCCATCATCCTCGGCGGCGCGATGTCATCCCGGGCCGAAAATTCAATGGATGAGAAATACGACGGGGAAATCGCAAGTTGGTACTGGACGCCCTTCTCGCACAGAAACACGCACTCTCCGCGATTCGTCATCGTCACCGACCGGTCTCCGACCGTAATGCGGACTGGCACGACGGGATCCTCCGTCACCGAGGCCGTCAGCTCGTAGAGCCCGTTGGTCAGATTGTGTCCTACGGATGTTTCGACAAACGCACGCTCGGCAGCTGTCTGACCGCAGATCGGCGGAGTATAATCGTCATATACCCTCGGGTCAGTTCCGGAGCCTATGTGGTATCTGACCGTCGTGTAAGGAACGGGACGAGGAGTCCCGACCGGATATTCGATCTGATAGTATCCGTTCGACACGAATACGCTTTCAAGCGCCGTATTCGCATACCCCAGCCATGAATCGACATTGCGAATCTCGTCATCAACATTCGCATAGCTTACGTATATCGCATCCGGTTCCGCCCATGGGATAATCACTTCGCACGAAAGCAACGGGCTTACAGGTTCATCCATATAATCGTACATGCCGACATTGAGGTACTCGATGACATCATAGGTCCTGCCGTCGTTTACCACCGTCCCGAAATATACGCCGCTTCCCCAATTCCAGGCATCGACCATTGGTTCGATACCAAACAAGCGAACAATGGGACACGAATCTGTATTGATTCTCGCCAATGCCGCATCCCTGAAATACACCCATCCGTCAAGGGTGACCCTTGCGCCCGAGTACGCGATTCCGTTAAACACGTGCGGGGATTGAAAATCCACGTCTGCCTCGAGATCAGCGCGCTGGTAATACGGAAACAGCAGATCCGAGCCCGTCAAGGCGATGTCGAACCAAAGATATCCGTCACCAGAAATAATATTGGCCTCTC
The DNA here is from genome assembly GCA_945483525.1 of uncultured Verrucomicrobiota bacterium. The sequence goes on along the minus strand of CALYRV010000074.1, from coordinate 1,838 downwards.
CAAGCTCTTCAATATCCGTGAAATAATCACCATCCGTATTCCGCAACGGATTCGGATCCTTGCGCATAAGAGCCGCATAAAAGCCCTTGTCCGCCACCGCATTCGTCGGCATCTGGTCAGTCGCAATCTCCAAGACAACGCCATTGGTCATCGATCCTCCGATATCCTCGGTCATGAAAACCGACCACTCATCGTTCGTCAATTCCTTCTTATAGGCCAGATCAAGCAACGGAAAATACGACGACAAACCCTGCGACCAACCGATACCGAACACACGGCTCGTCGAAGTGATTGCAAAAGAGTCGAACGAAATCCTATTCGTCAGACTCAACGCTGCGCCTTCTTCGGAATCGGATTCTGCGTCACTCATATTGCGTAGCAACGCAGCATCATTGACCATCCGCGACGGAATCAGCAATCCCGCGATTCCACCCGTGCCATCATCATTCGGTTCGCCACCCGGACATCCGCTCTTCTGAGCGCTTATCGTCGCAAAAACCGAGCCGATGATAAACACCACAGCGCCAACCGAAAGCAGTTTCCGCCGTATCCGATCAGTCTGCGACTTCGCGTACTCATAGTACAAAGCATATGCAAAGAACAGCAGAGCCGTTCCTAGTATCCATTGCCGCAACTCAACAAAATCAATCACAGTTACGATCGGACGTATTCAATGTCGTATTCTTCACCGCTGGGATGGACCGTGAGGACGACCGTGCGGCCTTCGTAGAGACCGGGATCGGCGACATCTGGGCAGGGACGCTGCGGAGTGAAGAAGCAGGAATGGATGCGACGATCGCCGGGGTAGAGTCCGCGGTCGGTGATGCGGCCGATCGTGTCCTTGGTGTTCTGACGGTGGTTCCAGACGCAGTTGAACCATTCCTTCGGACGCAGCGCCGCAGTCAGATCGCGGAACATCGACTGATAACCATGGTGGTTCATCTTCGCCGCGGTCACGGGACGCACCATCGGGGCCATTTCGTTCTCGATGTTGTGTCCGTAAGGACAATCAGAGAAATCGCCGGCGGAAAAATAGCGGAACCTGCCGTAGGACAGGATGAAGCCGATGCTCATCCCGTTCTCGTTGATCCACTGCTTGCCTTCCTTGTTACCCTTGAAGCCAGGCTGCTTGTCGGGATAATCCTTGTAGAGATCGGTGACCCTGCCGGACGTCTCATCGGCGACGAAACCGTTCGCGCAGAGGTTGAAGACCGAGAAATCCTTCGCGCCGCCGTGGAGGAGCTTGAGCTGATCGCGTTCGCCGACGCGCCACTTCTCGATGACGAGTCCGTCACGCTTGATCAGCTTCGCGTACACCTCGGACATGACCTTCAGTTCGTGCGGCTGATGATCGGAGATACGGCACGGGAAATTCACGTCCGGCCAGGTGCGGTCGAAGGCCTTGCCGAAGCGGATGCGGTCGACGAGCTTCGTATATCCGTCCGTATGATCGGAATGGTAGTGCGAGGTCATCATGTAGTCGACCCGTGTCGGATCCGCCGCGGGATTCACGCGCTCGATGTAGTCCGCGATGTAGTCCGCCACCCTCCCTTGCGCCGCCGTCGGCACCGGCGCGGGTTCGCGTCCTTCCAAGCTGACCTCGTCACCACAGTCCAGCACCATCGTGGTGCCGTCCGGAAAGATATAGAACATCTGTTCGCCGACGCCGGTGTAGATGAAGTGGATCTGCAGATCCCCTTTCCTCCACGACCGAGCGTTATCCGCGAACGAAACGCACCCGAGCTGCGGCAAAACCGCCGCGGACGCGGCGCCTCCGATGAACTGACGTCGTGAGATCATCGCTATTCCCATTTAGAGACCATGCGCTAATCACCAGC
>CALYRV010000073.1 GCA_945483525.1 uncultured Verrucomicrobiota bacterium | reverse complement strand
AGCAAGAAGCAAAGGCCATCGCAAGCACTCTCATAGCAAATTATATCAAATTACGTCAATGCGATGGTTGAAAACGGCAGCCGTTCCGGTCAGTCAAGACCGCGCCAGCGGTGTTGACTCGCTGACCGAGTGCAATTGCCCCGCGCGAAACGCGAATGCCGCGCGGTTGCAGCCGATGGTCGTCAGGTAACGCCGGTCCTCATACGACCGCATCAGACCGGAAACGACAAAGCTCCGAAGGCTCGAGACCCGCGCATCACCGTCCGTGATGTCCCTGAGTCGCCCCGTGTCCCGCAGGATGACGCATGTCTCATCCGCCGAAACGGAGAGAGAGACCTCGGACAGCACGACGCGCCTTCCCCCGTTGTCATCGGCGACCGTCATCGCACACTCCTCCACCAGCAGCATGATTTTCGAGACCGTCTCACGCAGAACACCCTGTCCGAGCAGGAAGCGCTCCGCCGCATCCCGTATCTCGACAATCCGCTCGGCGACGGGAACGAACGTCAGGTTGAGAATCGCGGACCTGTCCGCAGGAATGAACATCGGGAAGAAGCAACCGTTCCGCCGCCATCCATAGGCGCCGATCAGCACCAGGGTCAGCGCACCGCCGATCGGAAGCCCAAACCAGATCGCGTCCAATCCGTAGAGAAGACCAAGCGCAACAACGCAGCCCGCGGTCAGAACGAACTCCTCGAGAACCGTCTCCACGACGGACAGCGCCACGCGGTTGATCGTGAGATAATGCGACGAAAGGAAGCAGAGCATCGACGAAATCGGAATCGTCAGGGCGCTGACCTTGAGCGCGTGGACGCTCGTCTCATACACCTCCCCTGCGGGAATGCCGTAAAGCGAGACGATCTGCGGAGCAAAAGACCAGACGAGAGCAAACACCACGAATCCGGAGACTCCCGCCACAACCGTGCCGTAGCGCGCCAGCTCCCTCAGTCGCTGCAGGTTGCCCTCGCCAAGGTACATCTCCGCAATCGGCATATAGGCGTCGCCGACCTTGTCAAGCATTTCGCGGAGCTCGAGGACGAGCATCACCAGACCCGCGACCGGGAGATAGGCCGTCGAGGCGGCAAAGACGATCATCTTGTTGAGAACGGCCATGAAGCCGCTCTGGCAGAGCCGCGTGGAGGAATCCGTGAGCGAATAGGTGACGAGCTCGCGAAGTCCGCGCAAGGAGAAACACCACTTCGGACGGACGGCGTTCGACTGACGCAGGAGATGCAGCATCATAATCGAGTCGGCAATGAAGCCGCCGACCAGCGTACCGAGCGCAGACCCCGCCGCGGACCCCGTCATCTTCGTGAAGGCAATCGAGAGCCCGACGACAAGAAACGGCGCGCACAGGTCGCCAATCGCGGTCGTCACCATCTCGCCGTCGGCATAGACCAGCCGCCACATCGCCATCGTGAACGGATTGAGCGCGGCAACGACCGACATCCACGTCCAGTAGGCGACTGCCTGCTCACGCACCCCACCCGTCAGGCCCATGAAGTCGAAGTAGATGTCGCGTCCGAAGAACATCGCAAGATAGGTGACGACGCCGACGACAACGCCCGCCTCCAACGCCAGCCCTGCCGCCTGGCGCGCGCCCGCGACGTCGAACTTGCCCTGCCGGCGGGCAAACAGGTAACCGGCCCCGCAATAGACGAGCTTCGCGAGGAACTGCGCGCCGAGGAACACGGGCACCGTCGCGGCGATTCCGGCAAGCGCGTCCACGCCGACGATGTTCCCCGCGACAAGCATGTCCGAAACGCTCCATACCAGGGCACCAGCCGCCCCGAAGAGTTGGGACCGCAACAAGGCGTTCATTCGGCAAATGGCAAAAGACTTCATCGCGGTCAATCCTTCATCGGTCCGCAGCCGCAGAACAACGCGATGCCAGTCAGTGCGATTACCAGCTTCTTCACCTGCCTGGATTAATAGCCGCAGTCCATGATCGCCCGCTCATAGCCGAACGTCGCGGCGATGAGGGCTGCGCGAATCCACATGCCGTTGCGCATCTGACGCCAGTACATGGCGCGCGGATCGCGGTCGCAGCAAGTGGCGATCTCGTCGCGGCGCGGAAGCGGATGCATAATGCAGCCATCCGGCTTCAGGAGCTTGAGCTCTTCCGCGCCAAACTTGAAGTGGCTCGTTTCGATCTTTGCGGACGCACCCTTCGTACTGTCCCACTCGTCCTGAATGCGCGTCATGTACACCGCGTCCGCAGCCTTCACCCCAGCCTTGAGGTCGTCCGAAATCTCGTAGCGGACGCCCTTCTTCTTCAGGATCGCAATCACATCGTCCGGCACCTGCAGTTCCTTCGGCGCGATAAAGACCTGCTTCACGTCGTTGAAGTTGGTGAGCAGGTAGGACAGCGAACGGACCGTCCGGCCACGAAGGAGATCTCCGCAGAAGACCACCATGCGTCCGTCAACGCCGCCCTTGTTCTCGAAGGAACGGATCAGCGTGTAGATGTCGAGGAGCGCCTGCGTCGGATGCTGGTCCTTGCCCGAACCCGCGTTGAGGATCGGGATCGGACGGTCGCTGTTCGAGAGCTCCCACGCCATCTTCTCGGCAAGGCCCTGCTCCGGCGAACGCATGATGATCATGTCGAAATAGCTGGAGAACGTCCGGATCGAGTCCTCCTTCGACTCGCCCTTGAATTCGGACGACGTCGCCGCGTCACGCACCGAACCCGTGGTGATGCCGAGAATCTGGCACGCGGCGAGATGCGAGAGGAACGTGCGCGAACTCGGTTGCGAGAAGTAGAGCATCGCCCGCTTGTGCGCGAGAACGCTCTTCAGGTACAACGCACCCTCCTTCGACTTGTTGATGAAGCGGATACGGTTCGCCAGCGCGCAAAGCCGTTCCAGAAGAGGCCGATCGAACTGTTGCGCAAACAACGTATGGTATGGCAATCCGTCGCCTTCACAACGCGCCAAGTAGGGGCTTTTCTCATCAAGGGACAGTCCCGAAAATTCTTCCCAACCGATTTCCGTCAGCTTCGCCATAAATTACTCCCGTTGTTTGGAAGTATTATATCAAAATTCGGGCCGCTCCTTACTTCACAATTCGATCTCCGCAATCGCCGCAACTTCTTTCATGCGTACACTTCGAAATTGACGCAAGGAGCGAGAGATGGCCAGGGGCGAATATTCTGCCTGCTATTCCTCAACCACATCCCACACCCAACACAGCACATCGGAAGAAGGGAATTTCACAGATGAAAAGTCTGGCGGCAATTTGTCAACACCCAATTTCATTGGTGCCACACCATCGGCTACGCGAAAGAGATGCGCCCCCTGCGTAAACGGAACGACAAGAACACGAACGGACGCAGCATCAGGGCATTGCTCCTCCGGACAAGGGCATTTCCCGCTCTTACGAATTGCCTGCGTCAGCGGACCAGCTACTCTTGAAATGACCTGCACTCCTGCTTTCGCATCCGCAGCCGGGCCATGTACTGCTGCCGGGTGCTCGATCAACTCCTTCTCCAAAGCGCTTCGCGGATTCTCTCCAAATCCGATTTTCACGCAATAGAAAGCTGATTCTATCAGCTCTTTCACGGCAGTATTCTCTTCTGCAATTCGGGTATATTGTCTGCCAGCACCACCTGGATCTCCCTCAGAGAACATTTTATCCGGTGTGAGCCGCTTATCGGGAAAGACCTTGTCAACGTTCTGCAGAGCCAATGCGTATATCGGCTTCCCACCGTCGTCTGGATATGGCGAATATACCTTGCCTGACGTATACTTAAAATTCTCCTGGAAGAACTGTTGCGCGTCGACACCATCATGCGGCATCAAAGCATAAAGCTGATAGCGATTTTCAATAATCCCGCGAATCTCCTTCCTGAAGATTTCGCGAGCCTCCCGTTTCCACTTCGCCCGCTCCCCATCGTCGTTTTGCGCATACAACCGCACGACATAGAGGAAATTGACATCAAAATGGCTGAGAATCATCGTGTCTCGGTCGAACAGTCTATTCTCGAAATGGGCGCTGTGATGTTCGCCACCATCATCCAAATGGCGTGCCCGTAGCTTGGCGTCATCATATCCCAACCCTTCATCCATCGTCGCGCTAATGAAGAAGTTGGGTATGATGTCATAACCCTCGGTCACTTTGTCACGCAGCAACCGCACCTTCGCATCCGTAAACGGCTTCCTGCGCTTTTTTACCGAATCATCAACGTCGTCTTCATCATAGAGAAACAAGTCAACGTCAAGCTGAAGCATGTCGCGCGCATATGTAAACTGCTTTGGAACGCTTTCGTCGTTCAAAGAGTTCCCCGCCTTGTAGTATTTGCTGTCTGCAATGCAAAGCGTCCGCCAGCCATCGGTGCGCGTCAAGCTGTCGTCAACATAAAGGTGGTCTATCTCTTTCCCGTCCGCCAGTTCCTTGTGCAGCGCAAACTGCGAATCGCCCAAAAGCTCGTCTATCATCGCCTCAAACACGCGATCGAAACTCTTGGCCAGAAGATAGTCTTCGCCAGACGACGCAATGTTCGCCTGATGCGCCTTGTCAAAGAACGCAAAGCAAAGTTCCCACAGCATCAAGTCCCTATCCGAGAAATACTTGTATTTGATCTGGCGAAGCCGCGCGGCACCATACCCGTCCAGGTAGCGTTGGAACATGTCGCCCGTTATCAGCTCGTATCCTATTCCGATCTTGACGCGGAAACCATAATGCGACCGCACATAATCCAATATCGAATAGTACAGGACAAGCAACTCTTCGTCGAAGTCTATCGATCGCTTCTTGTTGACTGGTTCAAGATAGACGGGAACACCGTCGCTGACAAATGCCAGCGAGCGTGCGATTGTCCGAGCCCAACTGATTTTATTTAAGCCCGAGTGCTTTTCCTTGACCTTGAAGAGAAAGTAGTCCTGATTCTCGCGATTAAACCGGATCAGGGCAAGGATAACGTCCAAGAACGTGTTCGTGACGTACTTCCGCCTGAACGTGCCGGACTTCCCGTCGTTGCTTGACCAAACTGCATCTGTCTCCTCGTGTGTCTCTACATAGTGTGCCAGCGCTCGATAAATCCAGACGGAGAATTCATACAGGAACTTCCGCTGCTCTTCCGAAAGAGTTCGTCCATCCGCAGTCTTGACATTGTCGGGGTCCAAGATGTCTTCCGGAGAGAATCCGCCAATCGCATCATTCTCGTCTGCAAATACGCGGTTGTGCTTGTTGAGGACAACCTTTGGGAGGAAGAACACGAAGTCATCCTTCCCTTCAGCCGTGCTATTGGCGTTATGGTAGTAACCGACGTATTCAATTTTGACCTTGCCATTCGTCAGGAATACATGACTTTCAGGGAGGACGTTGCGAACAACCTCCTTGTCATACGCATATTCCTCAACAAGTATCTTCATTAGGACTGCGCTGGCGGAGGCGCAAATTCAGGATCGGGTGTATCAGGAGTCTCTCCGCCATGAGAGGGCGGGGCATCTGCTTTCACTTTTTCGTCTTCATATTCCTGTTTCTCGATGAACGCCGCCACAACATCTTCCCGCACACTACCAACCACATGGTTAGCGTCCGGCACATCGTAGAAGAAGTCCTTGAACGCGAACTTCTTCTTGCTATTTGAATCCCTCTCAAATATTGCTACTGGCAAGTCCCAATCCTTGAAGACATCGTTGAAAAGGTAGAACAGCACCTTGTTGGCAAAGCGCTCCGCCGTGATAACACCCGTGTCATCGGTAGCCTTCACAAAGAAGTAGCCAAGCTGCTTGTCCTCACTCTTCGTGACATCTGCGATATGAGCATTGACGATTCTGATGAAATCCCACCAGTCATACAACTTGCCGTTAGCGACAATCTTGCGATCTTTCCAATTCGGATCATCGCTCTTGTCTGGCCTTGAGATCGGAACGTACTTCCAGTCCCAACGCCGCTTGAATGCGCTGTCTATCGGGAAGAGCGACTGGTCGCTCGTGTTCATCGTCGCCCAAATATACAGGTTTGGCGGCAACGCAAGCTTCTTGCCCTTTAAAACATCATTCCAGTCAGATTGGGTGAGACAACTTGGTCTGCTCGCGACATTTAGGCCATTCTTGTTCTCATCGTCCTCGACATACCCGAATTGTCCGCCAAGCCAGACGGCAAGGTCAACGTCAGCATCAATGGGATATGTCGAATACCCTGATTGCCCGTCCCTGTCGAGCAGCTGGAACAGATCGCCGAATATCTGCGCGCAATTGCCGCGATTTATCTCTTCAATGACAAGGACAACATTCTCCGTCTTGCCGTCCTCAGAAGGATTTGCCATCAGTTTCCACGCCTTGACGTATGCATTCATGAACGCCTGCGGACGAAAAGAATACTCGATCTTTCCCGCATTCATCGTCGGCTTGTACGCCCCGACAAACGTTGCATAGTCCGAATCAGGATGGAATGTCGTGCGGAAGTTGGCAACATTATACTTCTTGATAAGATCATCTGTATCGTGCGACTTTCCTGTACCAGGGGCACCATAGGTAATCCGCTGAAGAGAGCAGGGCAAAGGATTAACCATCGGATTAAGTTGTGCAACTTCTAACCTTGCAACCTGAATCTGATTCAAAAGGCTAGGCACATTATGTCGCAAGAGAATTGGCGGCGTTGATTCGGTTTCATTCCCACCTCCGCTATAGACGTCCCAAACATCGTCTTGAACTTGAACAAACACTCTCTGGTCAGTGTGCAATGCATTTTTTGCTGATGCGTCATTATTCAACCAATCGGATTCAGATTCAAAGAATATAAACTGCGATCTAAGTGTGCCGCTATTGAGCCTATTCCCTGACAACACCCCAATATGAAATGTGCCTGGCACTGTTCGTTTCCTAGCCGTGTACCCATCTTCTACAGAAAGCGGCATCGACGACGATACGATTGCCTTTATTGCTGTCTTATTCATGGCATCTCCTTAATGCATTGCTATCCCCATCTTTCTATATTGGCCTTTGGCTGAGGATTTGGCGAGCTCGCGCCAAGGGGGAACCCCATGAGGTACTCGGCATTCTCTGGTTCGGGCCTTTCAAATACCTCGGCAAAGTTACGACACCCCTCGTGTTTCATCATTGATGGGCACGCATAGTTTGCCATCGTTGTAGGCGTATGCACAAGACCGTTGATGATTCCTGTCTCGCGGTATGTGCGATCAATCCATGTCTTGCGCTTTTCAAAAACAGCATCCAGTTCGCCCGCTGAGACGTGTTCCGAACGTCCTTCAACATGGTTCAAGTGCCGATTGACCAAAATACGAAATGCTGACGCTGCAACAAATGGGGATTGGGCATTGCCGACTCCAAGAAGCTGATCACGACGATCACATGGTTTAACCGCGACCGCTTCACCCGTCTCGGCTGGGCTCTTCGTCCAGCAATCACCCGCCAATTTGGGGAGCCGTGCGATCTGTGAAGAAAGAGATTGAAATGCCTGGGCACCTTTAGTATCGTCCCTGATTGCGAGCAACCAAAATCTATTCCGTCGGTGATCAGCCCCCAAGTCCTCACAGCTCAACCGTATGCGCTCTACCTTGTACCCAACGCCCTCCAAATCACATCTAGCCTTTTCAATAGCGCGCAACACGACATTCTCACCAAAGACGATCGGCGCTTCAGACTCCTGAACTACTCGGAACATGTGGTCCCACAAGTTCTTTTCGGCAATATTCATACCATGCGCAGCAGTGCTGAAGGCCTGACAGGGGAATCCTCCACACAACACATCAAAAGTTCCACGAATTTCTTTGCCATTCAGTTTTGTAATATCTGTATGGCTATCAATATCCATGCTCTTATCCATCCACCCGTCTTTTTTCCTCTGCGCAAGTACCCCTCGCGCATAAGGCATAATTTCAACAGCCCCAACACATTTGTGATGAAGCAGTCTGCCCCCATAAATGCCACCGCCGATACCGGCAAAAAGGTGGAATTCTTTTATGCAGTTGACATCACTACCGTGTGTCGTTTCTGATTTCGCGTGAGTACTTTTCTTTTTCATGGTCGTGATGCGACCACATCACAACTGCATGAAAAGAGCGCGTCCTCAATCCATGCCATAGCCGGAAGCCCTACCACAGGCCTGTCTAGTTACATGTGAGAACGCGCCCAGGTTGGGGCGCGTTCTGCTGACAATTGACTAGACAGAAGCCTGCATGGCTTCACATTCTCATACGACGTTGGGAAACGTGTGGTAGTATTTCCGGCTATGCGTCGTTCAGCAGTTCGCTAAATTGTCTTGTTTATGGTCTCAGGTCGATTCCTTTGGATCTCCTTGGATTTGGATTATTGATCGTATAGCATAAATCCGCATTCTATACTCTGACAACAAAATCGCCATACGGAGGCAATTTGCCATCGTGCGATAAAATAGACATTCCTTCCTCTATGGCCTGAGCAACTATCATTCTGTCAAACGGGTCGCCATGATGCGGCGGGAGTCCTGACACAACAAGTGAATGGCGAAAGCCAACAGGCAGTTCAACGATTCCAGATTCCCGGCAAAACCGGACCACCTGCTCGGCGGTCACGGGAATCTCGTTGGGTTTTGCCGAATGCTTGATGGCGACTTCCCATACCGACGCAGAGCTCAAATAAAACGTGTTATCGGATGAATGCAAAATGTCAAGAGCCTTGTCGGAGAGCATTTCGCTGCCGACCATAGCCCAAATAACTATGTGTGTGTCAAGCAGATATCTCACGATGCCGCCCCCGTGAACAGTGAAGCCACCTCGTCATCCAGTGAATCAAATACCTCGTCGAAATTATCGGGAAGCCTGACCTCGTCCTTCATCAGCCCAATTTTGATGCCGCTCGACACGGAATCGCGGTGCGCCTGTACCCCGCTTTTCATGGCATCGCGGGATACAAACACGAGCAGGCACGCCCGAATCATGGCGTCAAGCGTCGTGCCGTTTCGTATGGCACACGACTCCGCCTCCTTCACGATCTCCGGCTCTATCGTCAGCGTATAACTCATTTCCCCTCCTTACGCTTTGCAAACATTCACGTTCGTCGCCTAGGCAGTTCAATAAATTGTCTAGTCTATGGTTTCAGATCGGTTCCTTTGGGTCTCCTTCGTTTGGGCTTACTGGTATTATAGCATATTTGGCCCCTCCCTTCTTGGCATCCCAATTTTGCCCACGGATTACAAACGCCCCTGTTGAATTCTCGTTCGGTTAGTTGATGATTTTTCGTTGGTATCTCCTTCCCGCATGAAAACGCTTTGGCGACAGCATCGCCCATAATGCGGTAAACGTGTGCGCAGGGGTCGTAGCAAAATTGATTCCTCCTTCATTAGCAACTCACAATTCAGCGCCCTTCACGAGCCATGAATAGCCAAACTTTGTTAAGAGA
>CALYRV010000072.1 GCA_945483525.1 uncultured Verrucomicrobiota bacterium | reverse complement strand
CCGTATGACGATTTAGCAAACCGTTGCCTTCAGCCACTCGGCCATCCCTCCAAATCGTACAAAACGGCGTGTATTATATCATATCCGCTGGACACCGTCAACGAAGACCGCCGCGGGCTTCCAAGTCTTCTTGTCAATGACGACAAGATCGGCAACGAAACCCTTTTCTACCTTACCGAGCTCACGACCCCAGCCGAATTCGAGCGCCTGGTTCCAAGAGGTAGTACGAACAAGGTCCTTCAACGGAATACCGGTGACTTCATGAACATTCTTCAAGCCCATGCCCATCCAAAGCGTCGAACCCGCGAGATTGCCGGCCTCTACAAGACGCGCCTCGCCGTTCTTGAGCGCGACCTTCAGCCCTCCCATCTCGAACTCGTACCCATCGGGGCAATGCGAACAACGAAGCGAATCGGTGATCATCTGGATGTGCTCGAGACTGCGACGCGCGAAGATCAGCTTTAACATATCCGGACAAAGATGAATCTTGTCACAGATCACTTCGGTATTGAGGTCTTCAATCAGGAAACCTGCGCCAACCATGCCAATCTCGCGATGATGAAGCGGAGTCATCTGATTGCAGAAATGCGTAATATGACGGAGCCCGTTCTCATACGCCGGCATAAATTCAGCAAGCTTCGCTCCAGTGTGTCCACAACTGGGAACGATCCCGAGTTTGATCATCTCCTTGGCGAATCTCGCGCCGTCCTTCGCTTCAACGGCATAGGAAATTTCCTTGACCGGATAGATTTTCGCGATGCCCTTCACCTCGGCGACGGAAGGATTGCGGACGAATTTAGGATTCTGCGCGCCACAGCACTTGACGTTGATGAATGGACCTTCCAAATGGATTGCCGGGACCTTGGCGTAAGGCATTCCAGCGTCGGCGTATCTTCTGGCATTCTTCGCTGCCGTCTTGAGCTCCGCATTGGAAACGGTAAGCGTCGTCGGCAGCATGGTCGTAACCCCCTCCTCCAGCTTCGCCTTCGCAAATTCGAAAACAGCCTTCGGATCCGCGTCACAGAAATCGTAGCCGAGCGCACCGTGGGTATGAACATCGATGAAGCCAGGCATCACATACTTTCCGCGCACGTCAACCACGGTGCAGTTCCTGTCCGGCTTCGCAGACTTCGGACCATTGGCGACAACCCCTTTGATCTTCCTGCCTTCGATGACAATGGTTGCGTTCCGGAGATCGACGCCGGGGGAAATCACGTGCGCGTTGATGATGACGGTCTTCTGCATGACGAATACTCCTTGTACTTAATATGTCTCTCGCAGATGCTTGAGCGAGAACGCCTTGCGAAACGCATCAGGAGTAACTCCTTCGCACTTAGGCGTGAACTTCAGCGTAACGGGACGTCCCGGAAGGACGGTCACACAATTGTCGTCAAATTCGCCGCGGATGCCGTCCACGTTCGCCCAGCAGAAGAACGCGGGATTATCGGCATTAAGCGTAACTTCAAAGCCATTGAACACAACCTCAACCTTCGCCTTCGGGAACACATATTCCTTGTAACGATCGAAGAACGTGTCATAGATCTGGCCGTCAACCTCAAGTCGCAGGAAAGCGTCCTTTTTCGCGGCAAGCGATCCAACTTTGACCGACGTCCTGGAAGGCGCTTCCGCATCAAAAACACCGCACCCCAAAGAGTTTCCGTTGGCGTCAAAATACTCCCACTTGAGGTCGCCCTTGAAGGTCTCATCCTTGTCGTTCACGACGAAGACGCCGCCGTCAGGGGAGCGCACCGCGATGACTGGCGCGTAAAAGCGCTTCGCGGCGTACTGGAGCATCTTCCACTTGCCGCCGTATTCGATCGAACTCCACGAGGCGACAGGCCAGTTGTCGTTGAGCTGCCAGAAAAGCGTACCCATGCAGTGCGGGGTCTCGCTACGCCAGGCACGGACGCCCATTTCGATCGCGAGTGCCTGCTGGAGCTGCGAAAGATAGAGGATGTTTTCGGTGCCTTCGCCGAAACGGAAGTAACGTGAAATCGTCTCGAGAATGCGGCGGTTGCCTCCGGCATTCTTCTGATGCCATTCGAAGTCCGGCGAGGTCGGATTGAGATCCTCGGGCCTGACGAACGTGAGCGCGACCTCCTTTGATGAGAACGACTGGAAGCCAAACTCGCTACAGAAGCGCGGATGGAAGTTGAAGTACCACTCGAAATCCTGTCCCTCATGCCAGACGTCCCAGTTGTGCATGTCGCCGCGTGAATCCTCCTTCCACGCGTCGCCGAAGTCGTCGGGACCGCAACAAGGCGAAGTCGGCCAAAAAGTCCGCGCGGGATCGTACTGCTTCACCAGCTTTTCCGTAAGCTTAACGCGCTTGAGCCAGGTGCCGCGATAGAAATCGGGATTCTGCTTCGAGACCGGGAACCACTTGAGCGCGCCGAGGCACTCGTTATCGCCGCACCACATCGCGATGGACGCGTAATCCCGGAGGCGCTTGAGCTGATGGATGATCTCGGGCTCGATCTGACCGAGGAAGTACTCGTCACCGGGATAGATCGCGCAGGAGAACATGAAGTCGTGCCAGATGAGGAGACCGAGTTCGTCGCAGATCTCGTAGAACTCCTTCTTCTCGTACTGTCCGCCGCCCCAGAGGCGGATCATGTTCATATTCGCGGCCTTGGCGCTTTCGAGGAGATCGCGGTACTTCGACGCGGTGATGCGGTTCTCGTAGGCGTCGCAGGGAATCCAGTCGGCGCCCTTCGCGAAGATGCGGCGTCCGTTCACCGCAAACGTCATCGAGAGCTCCTCCTTGCCATTCTTGCCAATCGTCTTCTCGTTGATCACCTCGACCTTGCGGAGCCCGATCTTCTTCTTGATCTTCTGTCCCGCGAACGTCACCTGGAGATCATAAAGGTTCTGCTCGCCCTGTCCGGCAGGCCACCAGAGTTCGGGATTCTTCACGGTGAAGGAGACCGAGGACTTGTTCTCGAAGGAAATCCGTCTGACGGCGGTATCCATATAGCCAACGCGACCGTCGGTACGACCGAAGGAGAACTGAGCCTCGCCGGCGCCGAGGGTCTCGGCGGTGACCGTGACCTCGACGGACGAATAGTCGTCCGCGAACTTCTGGTCGACATAGACGTAATCGAGACGCGCGGGAGCGGCGATGAGCTTCACATCGCCGCAGAAGCCGACGATCATCTGGCAGAGACCCCAGTCCCAGCCGCCGTGACACTGCGGCTTGCGGATAAGGCACATATCCTTGACGAAGCAATTGGCGATGCAGTACTGTTCCTTGTACTTCGAGACCTCCTTCTTCGAGCGGTTCTCGGGAGCTTCGAAGACGCCGCGGACGATGTTCTTGCCGACCTTGAGGAACTTCTTCACATCGAAATGATAGCGGATGAAGCGGTTGGCGGTTTCGCCGACCTTCTGTCCGTTGATATAGATCGTGCAGAACGTATCGCAGTCCTCGAGACGCAACCAGACGAACGGCTCCTTGAGGAAGTCGGCGGAAACGTCGAACTCACGCTCGATGATCCAGTCCGTCTCGCCGACCCAGCGAGCCTTGATCTCGTTGCGTCCGAAATACGGATCCTCGAGCTTGCCGGCCTTCACGAGCGCGGTATGGACGCCACCGGGAACCGTGATCGGGCAGGCGTATGCGGCGTCTTGCGCCTTAGAGAGCTTCCACTCTCCCGCGAGATCGAGTTCACCTCCAGCGAACAGTACGGAGTGCAGGGTGCAGAGTGCAGTGACAACTGCAAGTTTGATGTTCATATTTGACCTCATTTCGTTTCGGAAAGCGGTTCGGGATCGTTCTTGCGGAGCAGGAGCGAAGGATTGTTCTTCAAGGTCTCGGCGAGTTCATCGACGGAGTCGGATGCCTCCTGGATATTACGGACGATTATCGACATACCGACCTTTTCGGTACGGATAAATTCACTGACCTCTTTCGTCACCTGGGCCGAGGATTCCGCAACAGCAGAGATATTGCTCCAGACGGACTTGAAATCGGTTTTGTTGAACTGGTGCAGCGCATTCGCCAACGACGAGGAGAGATTCTCCATCAGCGACGGTTGCGGAGGGATCTGATAATAACGCGGCTTCCAAGCCAGTTTCGCCGGAGGGACAGGATCATCGGGGATGTTGAACTCGATACGCGACATTCCGGTAACCGCATTCGAGGCGATAGTCGCCCGGAGGCCAGCCACGCTGTAACGTCCGGATATCCGCCGCATGTTCTCGGTTGAATCGACGTCAAGCTTGCGGCAGTCAAGAGCCATAACTATGATGATGCGTTGATAATCTTCGGGCGTAATCTCGTCTTCATCATAGATTGCACTGGCGAAGCTGATCTCACGGACCTCTCCGATCTTGACGCCTCGGAAATTAACGGCACTGCCGACAGAAAGCCCGCTCACCGGATAGTCATAGTAGGTCTCGATAAGAAATTCGTTCGCCTTGTCGCCAATACCGGCTATGTAGATAAGGGCAATCGCGATTGCAATCGCACCGATGAATACGGTGAATCCAACGCGTCCGAGATTGGCGTGGTTATCTTTGGCCATTATTCCTCTCCTCTCCTGAAAAACCTGCGTACAAACGGATCCTCGCTCTTTTCCATGAGCTCCCGCGGATCTCCGATGGCGATCATCGCCTTCCGCGCCTTATCAAACATCGCGGCTCTGTCTGCGATTTTGAAGATGCTCGGCAACTCATGGGTGACGACCACGAAAGTCATCTGCCTTTCGCGCTTAAACTTCAAGATCAGATCATCGAGCGCCGAAGACGTGATCGGATCGAGACCGGCAGACGGCTCATCAAGGAAAACGACGGCTGGATCAAGCGCCATTGCGCGCGCGATTGCGACGCGTTTCTTCATGCCGCCAGAAATTTCATTCGGCATCTTGTCCGCAGCGTCGGCAAGCTCCACGTCATCAAGCAGGGACATCGCCTTGGCGATACGATCGCGGCGCTTCATCTTGGTAAATTCATCAAGCGGAAGCATCACGTTCTCAAGACATGTCATCGATCCAAAGAGCGCCCCGGACTGGTACATCACGCCGATCTTACGATAAAGCTCATCACGAGTCTTCATCGACCATTCCAATCCGCACACAGTCAGCCGGCCTCCGAGTACGGGATTGAGACCGATCATATGCTTCATGATAGTGGACTTGCCACATCCTGAGCCTCCTAGCAAAATGAAGATCTCTCCCTTTTTCACGGAAAAGGAGACATCATCAAGAATCACCGCGTCGGGATAACCGGCGGTAACGTGCTCCACTTCTATGATGTTCTCGCTCACCTTCACCTATCTCGCCCCGATCTGCATTCCGATGTCCCATGCATAGGTTATCACCGCCAGAAGCCCGTCCGTAACGGCAATAGCGATAATGCCTCCGACCACTGCGCTGGTCGCCGCAACACCGACGCCATCAGACGTCGACCGCGTCCGCATGCCGCACGAACATCCGATCAGCGACACGAGGAATCCGAAAAGAGCCCCCTTTGCGAGACCGTAAAGAATCGCAAAGGCAGTCGTAGAGGATACAACATGACGCCAATACACCTGGTTCGGGACATTCATGATCTCCAGTACGATTGCGCCGCCGATGAGACCGGCTAGTTCTGCAAAGATGGTGAGTATCGGCATCGCGCACACGGCGGCAACGACACGCGGCAGCACAAGGAACCGGACCGGCGGAAGCCCCATCGTGGTCAACGCATCAAGCTCCTCATTCACCTTCATCGTGCCGATTTCAGCGGCGAAAGCGCTACCCGAGCGTCCGGCGAGAATGATCGCGGTGATTATAGGACCGAGCTCCTGAAACATCGTGATTGCCAGGAGATCCGCCACGAACACCTCCACTCCGAACATCTTGAGCGCGGCGGCGGACTGAAAAGCAAGGATGACCCCCAGCAGAAACCCGATGCCGATGGAGATCGGGATGCCACCATAGGCAGCACGTTCGAACGCCAATAACGCATCCCCAATACGAAACCGCCGCGGATGAAACGGCAAGACAAGCGCCTCGACCACCGTCTCGCCCAAGAAAACCATCGACGCCCAGAAGGACGCAAGGCGTTCGGAAGTCGCGCGACCGATCGCTTCGAACGGACCCATCAGCGCCGATCCCTGGAGACGAGCTTTGACGCCGCCGCCGCGAATGCGGCGGAAAACGCCTTGGAATAATCGCCGTCGGCAGCCGATACCGACGCCTCTGATCGACCCAGAGACGATCGCGACGTACGGAGCTGAAGTTCCACAAGCGCCTTCCGTTCGCCATCCTGACGGCAGTCCAGCGCTAGCCGGCGGACGACGAGTTCGGGTCCGTCAGGATCATTGAGCACCGCAGCCCGAACCAACGACACCGGGCGAGCAGAGAAGACGTTGAACGAATCAAACGCAACCGATCCGTCTGGACGCAACACCGCAAAGCGGGTACCGTCATACGGCGAGTTAACCGTCACGGACGAAACCGCCAGCGCGGTATCCGCATCGAGATTCCAGGCGACCGGAGGTTTCGGAGCCGACGAAAAACATCCGGCGAAAAACACGAGCGAGACCAGCGGTGCGAACTTCATTATGAATTCTCCTTATCGATCCGAAATCCGAACGTATGCCTTCGGATGGAAGATCGGCTTGTAGGCGGGACGAATGATCGGACCCGCGTTAACGAGCTCTTCCATACGGTGAGCGCACCACGAAACGCAACGCGCCACTGCGAACAACGGCGTATAGAGATCCTTCGGAATCCCCAGCATGTCATAGACGAATCCGGAGTAGAGGTCAACGTTGGCGCAGACATCCTCAGCCCGAGGATGATGAGCCTTGATGATCGCCGGACCGTAATCCTCGATCATCTCGAAGAGCTTCATCTGCTCTTCACGACCCTTCTCCTTGGCCAGCACGCGAGCCTTTTCCTTGAGCAGCTGCGCACGCGGATCGGAGATGGTGTAGACGGCGTGACCGAGGCCGTAGATAAGCCCCGAACGATCCCCGGCCTTCTTGTCGGCGATGCGCTCAAGGTACTTCTTCACGTTTTCCGGATTCGACCAGTCCTTCACGTTCCACATGATCTCCTCCATCTGCTTCATCACCCGCAGATTTGCACCGCCATGACGCGACCCCTTGAGCGAAAGGATTGAGGCCGCAACCGACGAATAGATATCGGAATGCGAGGAGGTGACGACATGCGTCGTGAAGGAGGAGTTGTTGCCGCCGCCGTGTTCGGCGTGAAGAATCAAAGCGAGATCCAGAGTCTCGGCCTCGAGACGCGAGTACTTGCCGTCCTCACGGGTCAGCAACAGAATGTTCTCGGCCGTAGACTTCTCGGGATCGGGATTACGGATCATCAGCGACTTGCCATCGTGATAATGCGCCTTGGCTTGATAGGCGTAAGCGACGATCGTCGGAATGGAACCGATAAGATCGACGGACTGCTCAAGGCACTTCTCGATCGAGATCTCGTCGGGATTGCCGTCAGGATCGAACGCATACGCGAAGAGAACTGAACGCGCGAGCGCGTTCATCAGGTCTTTCGGCGGATGCTTCATCACCGCGGTATCACGGAACGATTCCGAAAGCTTGCGATAGGAGCCGATCTTGTTCTTCCAGTCCGCAAGCTCCTTCATAGTCGGCAGCTCTCCGAACAGCAGCAGATAAGCCGTCTCTTCGTAACCGAAACGATGCTCACGCTTGTCGGCCTTGACGATATCTTTGACGTTAATGCCGCGATAATAGAGCTCGCCTGGAATCGCTCGCTTCTCGCCTTCGTCCATGACGTAGCCATGGACGTTGCCGATGTTCGTGAGCCCGACCAGCACACCGGTACCGTTATCGTTGCGAAGACCGCGCTTAACCCCGTATTTACGGTAGAGCGCGGGGTCGATATAGTCGACCTCGCGCACGGTCTGCGCCTTCTTCTTAAGCCACTTCTTCTCTAGCATTGGCGCTTAACGGAAATTGACGTTGATCACCGCCATAATCGGAAGGGCTCCGTTGGCGTTGAGGTTCAGAAGACCGATCTGCGCACCGGCGTGGTCGTCGGAAGCGTTGAAGAGACCGACCTGGAGTCCGTTCGAATGCCCGAACACCATATTGAACACGCCGATCTGGCAACCGCCGAGATTACCCTTGCAGTAGTTCACGAAACCGACCGATCCGCCCTCGAAATCGGCGGTGCCGACGTTGATCGCGCCGAGTGCAAGGCCGGTATTGAGACCCGCATCCCAGTTGATCAGGCCAGCCTGGATACCGGTATAGGCACCAGAGAAGTTGAAGCAGCCGAGCTCGACACCGGCGCCGTCATCCAGACCCCAGTTGACGATACCCGCGATCTGAAGCCCGTACGTGATCTTCGTGGTGAAGCTGCCGATAGGAGCGATTTCGACACCACGGAAGAAGCCGTCGATGAAATTGAAGCAGTTGAGCTGGAGCCCGTAGCAATTGCCGCGGTTGGCGCCGACAAGACCGAAGTCGAGGCCGAACGTATCAAGCGACTGTCCGTAAAGGATGTTGGCACGGACACCGTAGACGTTACGCTCGGCCCAAGGAAGCCCTAAAGGAGAGACGAGATTGATTTCGATGGGAGTAGCCCAACGCTCTTCATTAATATCGTCTTCCGCGAAGACGTTTCCGACAAGCGCGACAAGCGCGGCGGCCATGAGGAGTTTCTTCATCTGATTTATTCCTTTCGCTGGTGGTTTAGATTAGAATTCAAGGGCCTCGTAAACCATGGCGATGAATTCGCCGTAGTTCATGCGCTTCTGCTCCATGGTATCACGGTCACGGACAGTGAACGTGCCATCCTGGACCGACTGGGCATCGACGGTGATGCACCAGGGCGTGCCAGCCTCGTCCTGACGGCGATAGCGGCGGCCGATGGCACCGGAGACATCCCACTGACAGTTAAACTTCTTCTGGAGCTTCGTGAAGAGGTCGCGCGCGAACTTCATCTGCGCCTCGTCCTTCTTGATGAGCGGGAAGACCGCCACCTTGACCGGGGCGACCTTCGGGGAGAAATGCAGCACCGTACGGACATCCTCCTTGCCCTTCTCGTCCGTAAGCTTCTGCTCCTCATACGCCTCGCAGAGAAGCGCGAGCATCAGACGGTCGACGCCGGCAGACGGCTCGATGACGTGCGGGATGTACTTGCCGTCGAAAAGGTTGAGGCAGAACTTCTCGGCCGCGGCCGCAATCTCCGCCTTCTGCTCGTCGGTGAACGGAACGGACTTCCCGGCCTTCGCATCCGCAGCCTTCTGCTTGCGGTCGAGCCACTCGGCCTGGGTCTTCGCGATAAACGCCTTACGCGCCGCCTCGTCGAGCTTCTTCGCCGCCTGCTTCAGCGGATCGTCGAAGAACATCTGCGACTCGCCGGACCACTTCTGATGCTGCGTGAGGTCGAAGTCGCTGCGCGCGGCGATACCCTCGAGCTCCTGCACGCCGAACGGGAACGAGTATTCGATATCAACCGTCGCGCGGGCGTAGTGGGCGAGCTCGTCCGGCTTCTGCCAGTACTCGACGAAATGCTCGGTCGGCAGACCCACCGCATTGAGGAAACGCTTACGCTGCTCGACCCAGTACTTGTGCCAGACCTCCCAACCCCAGTCGTCCTGCACGGGACCGTTGATGTCGGGATTGTCGGCGAGCGTCACCACATGACCGTGGAGGATCTCCACCGCCTCATCAGGACGGATGAAGAACTCGAGCTCCATCTGCTCGAACTCGCGGCTGCGGAACGTGTAGTTGCGCGGCGTGACCTCGTTGCGGAAGCTCTTGCCCATCTGC
>CALYRV010000071.1 GCA_945483525.1 uncultured Verrucomicrobiota bacterium | reverse complement strand
TCGAACCGAGCGGCGAGCCGTCCATGCCGAAGCACTCGCCGTCGCTTCGGAGATCGATATCGCTCTTTATGCCGAGCGTTTTCAGAAAGAAGTCGCGGTTCTCGTCCGTAATGCGCGTCTTCCCGGGGACCTTCTTCTTCGAATCGCCGGCGAGGGTCGCGGGCAGTTTCTTGAGTGTATCGAGTTCGTGCGCGAGCGACTTGTCGCGGTTGGCGGCCGGAGCTTCGCGAAGCAAAAAGAGGAAACCGGCCGAACCGGTGCCGAGCAGCACGCGAATCCGGTTCGCGCCCTTCTTCACGGGAACGAGGATCTCGTGCGATGCGCTGTCCGCGAGGGTACCGTTACCGCCGAGATAATTGCGCACGAGGTTGCCGTTGAATTCGAGGGACCAGTACCAGTCGGCGGACGCCGCGAGGAGCGCGTAGCCGTCCTCCTCCGCAACGAGGTCGCCGGTAAGCGCAATCCATTCGTCCGCCTGCACCTTAGCGAAGTCAGCAATGCTGTTCTCGCCGATCTCGATAGTCTCATCACCTTCGGGAAGCTGTCCGTTCGCCGCAATCATCGCCGCGTCCTTGAACTCGAGCGCCTTCGCGACGGACGCGTATTTCCAGGTCTTCGGCAGTTCGCACTTGGGGAAGACGAAGCCGGACTTGTCCTTGCGGAGCTTCTTCATCTCTTCGCGATACACCTTGATCTTGTCGCCGGCGGCGATGAGCGCGCCAGTCGGATCGGCGGACGCGATCTCGTCCTTGTCCTTCGGCTTCGAACTCGCGTTCTCGTTGAGTCCCGCCGTGCGAAAGACGAGGTTCTGCTTCACCCGCCGTCCGTCGAATCCGATGCGTCCGCCGAGGTCGCGCACGTTCGGGACGTGTTCGACGCGGATGAGGCGGGGCGCCTCGTCTTCGGTACGAAAAGAAGCGGATGCCTCGCCTTCCGAATCCTTTACGGTCCAGACGTAATCGCAGGCGATCTCGAGATTGTCAACGCTCATCTTGCAGTCTGACGTCTTAACGTCGAAGACGACCTTGCCGTCCGCCTTGCGCGCAACCATCACTTCGCATTCGCCAGCGGCCTTCCACGAGAGTTCGGTCGGCAGCGGATACCAGCCCTTCTTCGGCGCGAGCTGCTTGCGAAACGTCTTGTCCGCGAACTTCTCAATACGGTACTCTCGCGGCTTCATCTGCAGATACGATTTCTGCAGTTCGGTATGGGTAGGAACCACCGCACCGTCCTTCGGCGAAAGCAGCACTGGTGACGCGAGCAAAAATGCAAGAATGATGTTCAAGGATTAAACCCTGTATTTACTGACGATGGCTTCGTATTCGGCTTCCTGCGCCTCGATTGATTCGACCATCTTGAACTGGGTGCGCGCGCGCACAAGGTTATGATCCTCATAGGCCGTATGGAAATACGTATCGCCCTTAAGATAGTCCGCGAGAAAACGGATGCCGACTTCGAAGGTCGCGAGCTTGCCGGAGAAGACGAGGTTGTCCTTCTCGCATTCATTGAGGAACTTCGCGCCTTCGAGATAGCCCTTGGCGAGCTGTTCGAAATACTCGATCTTCGAATAGACCTTAGAGAGGTCCTTTTCGTCTTCCGCGGCGGCGGCGGACGAGGTGCGGACCATATCGCCGAAGTCGCTGAGCGCACTGCCTGGCATGACGGTGTCGAGGTCGATCACCACCGCGGTGCCGTCCGCTGCAACGAGCACGTTGTTGATCTTGGTGTCGTTGTGGGTGATGCGCTCGGGGATCTTCCCGGCCGCCATCAGATCCGCGAGGCGGGAGGTGTTCTTGCGCCACGCCTCGACGAACGCCATCTCCTTCGCGACGTTCGCGAGGCGTCCCTTGTAGTTCACCTTCACCGCTTCGTCCAGCTGACGCATGCGGTCTGGCGTGTCATGAAACTTCGGGATAATCTCGCCGAGCCGCGGCGGCGGAAGATCGGCGAGGTCGTTCTGGAATTTGGCGAACGCACGAGCGACGTCGTAGGCTTGGCGCGGCTCGGAGACGACATCCCGAGAAGTATAGCCCTCAAGGAAAGCATAAAGACGCCATGGGTTCGCATAGGCGATGACTTCTAACGAGGGAATGCCCTTGGCGCGGAGGTGACCGGTAACGCGCATGACCGTTTCCTCTAGCATCTCCGCATCGGGAAAGATATCCGTGTTGATGCGCTGGAGGATGTAACGGACGCCACGTTTCGTTTCGACCTTGAAGGTATCGTTGATATGTCCCGAACCGTAGCGTGCGACCTCGATTTGGTCGGTCACTCCCATCCCCTTGAGGACTTCGGCGAGTTCTTCCTGCGTGAAATTACGACTGGACATCGGTCGTTCTCCTTTAACTGCTCCGCTATGTTTTCAAATTGGTTCCTGTGTCGAAATCACGGAATTCGAATTCACGTGACAGATTGCCAGCCCGAGCGCATCAGCGGCGTCGTTCTGCGGAAGTTCCGGAAGCGCCAACAGCGTCCTGATCATCCGCTGAATCTGCTCCTTCTCCGCCATCCCGTTGCCGCACACCGCGCGCTTCATCCGACGCGGTTCATATTCATAAGCTGGCACTCCGGCTTCGGCCGCCGCCGTCAACACCGCTCCGCGAGCCTCTCCTAGAACGAGCATCGTGCCGGCGTTCTTGCCGTAGATGACCTGCTCTACCGCGATCACATCCGGACGATGCGTCTCGATCAATTCCGCGACCTTCGCGTGGATCGCCTTGAGGCAACCGGTGAGCGGCAGTTTCGCCGCATTCGGGATATTGCCGTAATCCAGGGCCCGCATCCGCGTGCCCAGAACCTCAAGGACTCCGTATCCCGTCGATCGCAGCGAAGTGTCTACACCGAGTACGATCATCGATTCCGCTTCCGGCGGTTCCGGCGTCTTACTTCCTGATCACCGGGATCTGCGCGGCGGCGACAGACTGACCGAGGCGGCGCGCCTTCTCGTCCGGCATGAAGATGTCAATCTTCTCGCCCCACTCGGGATAGACATCCTTGAGCATCGCCTTGGCGGTTTCGAGAATCACGCATCCGCCGAGGCCGGAAGTGACACGACCAAGGATCATCATGTTCGAATAGTCGAAGAATTCATTATACCACGGAATCGCATGCGCGAGAAAACGCCCAATCTGGATATAGACCTTAAGCGCCTTCTCGTCGCCCTTCTCCATCGCGGCTTGCACGACCTTGAGACGCTCGGGGAGCTTCATCGTCTTCGGGAACTTGAAGCCCTCTCGAATCGCGAGCCAATTGACAGCCTGCTGCGAGAACGCCATTGCGCCCACACCATAATCGCCGGACCACTCATCGCATGGTGCGCAGGGATTGAAATCAACCGGCGCGAAGGCAAGCTCCGTGATACGACCAGTCATGCGCCGCTTCGGATCAACATAGCCGACCGCCTCAGAAGACCCCATCGCGACACCGAGAATACCTTCCTTGTTCATTGAGATCATGCCCGCAAGCGCGGTGACATCGCCGTCGTTATAGACCTCGAACGGAACACCCCATTCCTTCTCAATGCGGTAGAACATATTCTGACCTTGCTCGAACTTGGAGGGGTTCTTCGCCTTGACGGTACGGAGAAGCGATGCAAGACCGAGCTTCTTGCCGACGAAAACGCCCGCAGACGATCCGCCGATCGCATCCACACGGCCGAGGACCTTCGCTGCCTCCTTGAGCCCGGCGGTGAGATGCTGATAGTGGTATTCGGGGTCCGCCTGCTTGACGGGATCCCAAGGAAACTCCTTCGAAAAGACAACCTTTCCTTTCCTGAGCGCGGAGATCTTGAAATCGGAAGCTCCCAGGTCAAATCCGATACGGTTTCCGTCCGCCACCGTCTTCACCTGAACAAGCTTCTCCGTCATCTCGGGCATCTTCTTGAGCGGCACCACGACCACCTCCATGGGACGACCATAAATTGAGGTGAAGAAATCATAATCAAACTTGCGTGCGCCTTTCCTTGTATAAGCCTTCGCCACCGGCTGGACGACCGCGTCGGGCCCAGAAAGATAAAGCTTCCAACCGCCGGCCGCCCACAACGCGAACTTCGTGATACGGTCGATGACATGGCTGACAAACTTAACGGCCTCGGGATCAAGGCGTTTTGGAATCGGAAGATCATAACGATAAATCTTGCCCTCTTCTCTTTCCCACGCAACCGATACGATATCGGTGTTGGACTTAGAGGCGATGCCATCGTAGATCTGCCAAAGCGCGCCCATCGGTGCGATAAATTCCCTATTGCATGAAGAACATCCGCAGCTGCATCCCATTGTCTTTTCCTTTCTCAACTAATTGGATTTTATGTCATTATATCAAAAATCCTTTATACATAGCATGCAATTCACCAGCTGGAGTTTCGCGATTTTTACGGCGTGAAGTACGCCATAGCCCGATAAATAAAGGTTAAGGAGAGCTTTTGTATCTGTAACGGCCGTCGCAAGACGCTGCGGTGCATTGCTCCTCGCTTGCCTCGTCGTCGCCGGGGAGCTCGCTTCGACGTTTTTTACGGGGGACCCCGCCGACATGCCATCCCCGAGGTGAACGTGCGTTTCCGCTTTCGCTTCCGCCCGAGTCGCGTTCAGGTGAATATGCGCGTCGCCCAGCACGTCGGCCCCGTAAAAAAGTCTCAGCGACTCCCCGGATCCTTCCTCGGCGAGGCTTCGCTCCTGTTGGTGGTCGCGTCTTCTTCTGCTGCCGCTATCCGGCGCTTGTGAACGCAAGCTCGTCCCAAAGCCGATGACGGCCTTGTGATACATGATGCACTGTCCGGCGAGCCAGGTGTTGGACTTCGCGGTCTTCCAGCTCCACAGGTCCCGTTCGTTCATGCGTGTACGGGCAGCGTTTTGCTTTTCGTTGCGGGGACAGTTGTTGCCGGTCGCGGTTGGCGGAATGTCGTCTCGGGCACGTGATGATTGATCCTCAGAACGGTATGAACGGCATTACGGCATGATTAGTGATCGATCATCACGAGAGCGAAGGATCAGGAGTTCGCTCGTTGACCGAGACGACTTCCGCCAAACCGTGACTATGCGATATACATAATCACTTATGAATCGTTTCGGGAACTCGATTTGGTGGGGCGCATGGGCGTGGCAATGTTGTCAAACTTGTTCCGCGTCGATATTAGACTGAAGCTCTCTACCATTGAGAGGGGATTTTTGATATAATTACAAAAGATATAATTTCAATATGAGGAGAAATTGAATAATGAAGAAGATTTTGATTCCGTTGGCGGCGGCGATTCTTGCCGGATGCGCATGTAATGATTGCTGGAAGCGCGGCGATCCCAAGGATCCAGTTATTGGAAACTGGGGGCTTGAACTCGGTTACGATGCGATGAAAGCCGGTCATATGATAGCTTCTCGTGATGCGAACGGCAATCCGCAGGCGCTGGTACTGTGGCGTTGGGCCTCTCCGATCCCGATGAAAGACTTCAAGATCGAAGGCAACAAGTTCAGCTTCGTCCACCCCTGGGGCGACAAGAAGGTCGAAGGCTCCGTTTGCTGCGGAACGCTGAAGGCCACGATGTTCAAGAAGGATGGGTCCATTGAAACCTCGATTAAGGGGTGGAGGAATCCCCCCATTGCGGCTGCCAGCACCGACGACGCGAAACTCGGCGAGCCGATCGACCTGCTCAAGGACGGACTTTCCGGCTGGGAGCAGCTCGAAACAAACGGCAAGTTCGGCTGGTCTTTCAAGGACGGTGTCCTTTCTAACAAGCTCGGCGTCAAAGAGGATGGCAGCTGGGTTGGTGGCGGCGTGAATCTGCGGACCAAGCGTGATGACTTCTACGACTTCAACCTCGAGTACGACGTCCGCGTTCCGAAAGGTTCTAACTCCGGCGTGTATCTCCGCGGTCGTTACGAGTGTCAGGTCGTCGACAGCTACGGCAAGAAGGATGACTTCATCCACAACATGGGCGCGTATTACGGGCGCGTCGCTCCGTCCGTTCAGGCCGAGAAGGCCCCCGGCGAGTGGCAGCACGTGAACGTCACGCTTTACAAGCGTCACATCACCGTTATCCTCAACGGGGTCAAGATTATTGACAACGCTCCGGTCGTCGGCATTACTGGAGGTGCGGTAGATGCGAACGAATTCGTCCCGGGCTTCATCTATCTCCAGGGTGATCATTCCGATGCGGATTACAAGAATATGATCCTGCGCCCGTGCCTGTAAGAAGGGAATTGGGAATAGGGAATTGGGAATGGGATGGGGATATTTAAGCTAAGATCAAAATTCAAACCAACCGGTGATCAACCGGAAGCCATCGCCGCACTTCATGAAGGATTGAAGCGCGGCGATGATCGTTTAATTCTTCAGGGCGTAACCGGTTCTGGCAAGACGTTCACGATGGCGAACCTCATCGCCAAGTGGAATCGCCCCACCCTTATTCTCAGTCACAACAAAACGCTGGCCGCTCAGCTCTTCGCGGAACTCAAGGAGTTCTTCCCGGACAATGCGGTAGAGTATTTCATCTCCTACTACGACTACTATCAGCCCGAGGCTTACATCCCGCAGACCGACACCTACATCGAGAAGGACGCGTCGATCAACGAGGAAATTGAACGCTACCGGCTGGCCGCGACCAACGCGCTGATTGCTAGAAGGGATGTCATCGTTGTGGCGTCCGTCAGCTGCATCTATGGCCTTGGCGAGTCCGACGAATACCGAGATCTGGCGATTAAAGTGGCAGTGGGAACGGGGAATGGGGAATTGGGAACGGGGAACGGGGGAAGAGGTGGGTTGATCAAGAGATTGGTGGAGGCGCAGTACACTCGAAATGATTTTGATTTCAAGCCCGGAACGTTCAGGGTGCGCGGGGACATCCTCGACATCTTCCCGGCGTATGAGACAAAGGCGGTGCGGATCGAATACTTCGGCGACGATGTCGATGCGATCTGCGAGATCGATCCGGTAACGGGAAGGAAAGGCGCCTCTATGCCGTCCGTCTGCATCACTCCCGCAAAGCAGTTCGTAATGGGCAAGGACAAGTTCGAACGTGCTTTCGAGAGGATCGAGGCGGAGCTAGACGAGCGTTTGAGGTACTTCGAGTCGAAGGGCAAGCTCCTCGAGGCGCAGAGGCTTAAGGAGCGCACCGAATACGACATCGAGATGATGCGCGAGCTCGGATACTGCAACGGCATCGAGAACTATTCGCGTCCGCTGAGCGGTCGCGCCCCCGGCAGTGCGCCGGAATGCCTCATCGATTATTTTCCGGACGACTTTCTCACCATCATCGACGAGAGCCATGTCGCCGTTCCGCAGATCCGCGCGATGTACAACGGCGATCAGGCGCGCAAGCAGAAGCTCGTCGACTTCGGCTTCAGACTGCCGAGTGCCAAGGATAACCGTCCGCTCAAGTTCGACGAGTTCAACGACAAGGTCAAGCAGATCGTCTATTGCTCCGCGACACCGGGCGACTATGAGTATTCACAGGCGAAGACCGTCGCCGAGCAGATCATCCGTCCGACGGGGCTATTGGATCCGACGATCGAGATCCGTCCGCTCGAGAATCAGATCGACGACCTGGTGTCCGAGATCAAAGTGGTGGTGGGAGGTGGCAGCGAGAAAGGACGAGTGCTGGTGACGACGATGACGAAGCGTTCATCCGAAGACCTTACCGCGTATCTGCACCGTCTCGGGATTCGTGTCGAATATCTCCATAGCGACATTGACGCGATCGAACGGGTGGCAATCCTGCAGCGTCTGCGCAAGGGAGAATTCGACGTCCTCGTCGGCATCAACCTGTTGCGCGAGGGGCTGGACCTTCCCGAGGTGGAGTTGGTGGCGATCTTAGATGCGGACAAGGAAGGATTCCTCCGCTCGACGACCTCGCTCGTTCAGACTGCGGGACGTACCGCCCGTCACGAAAAGGGACGCGTTATCCTCTATGCCGATCACGAGACGGATGCGATTCGTGATCTACTAAGGATCACTAACGCGCATCGTGAAAAGCAGATCGCCTACAATCAGGCGCACCACATCACTCCGAAGAGCGTCAAGCGCGCGATCAATGAAAGTGCATACGTCTATCGGAGCGGTAAGGATTCCGCATCCCCTGTTGTACGCTCGCCGACGATAACCGGGGATGCGGAATCCCTTCCGCTCCGTGAACTCGAAGAAGAGTTGACGCGCGAGATGCTTGCCGCGGCCGATGCTCTCGAATTCGAGAAGGCCGCATACATCCGCGATCAGCTGAAAGCCCTACAAAAGAAGGGGTAGAATTTCGCCCATAAAAGGTCTCGCTTTTGGTATAATACATTGTATGAAAATGAATTATAAGAGCGAGTCCGAGTATTGCGCGGAGTATATGCGCTATCTCGGCATTGCCAAGACGGCGCGGCGCAGTTATGCGGAAAGCGTGCGCCTTCTGGAAAAGAAGGGTTTCAAGGATATCTCCACTTTCAAGACTCTCAAGCCCGGCGACAAGGTCTATCGCGGTTATGAAGACCGCACGGTGATGGCTGCGGTCATCGGCAAGAAGCCGATCGCCGAGGTTGGCATCAAAGTGGTCGGCGGACACACCGATGCGCCTCGTCTTGATCTCAAGCCGAAACCGCTTTACGAAAAGGGCGGCTATGTCTATTTTGACTGCCACATCTACGGTGGCATCAAGAAGTATCAATGGCTGGTGCTGCCGCTCGCGTTGTACGGAACCGTGGTCCGTAAGGACGGCACGAAGGTTCAGATCGCGGTCGGTGACAAGGATGGCGATCCAGTATTCATGATCAGCGACATCCTTCCGCACCTCGGCAAGGATCAGGAGCAGAAGAAGGTCAGCGAGTTCTTCCCGGCTGAGGATCTGGATGTCTTCGCGTGGACGACGGGGGACGAGGTGGAGAAAAGAGGTGGAGGTGGAGAGCGGAAGGTCAAGCCTTTGCTCGTTGAGTATCTGAAGAAGACATACAAGATCACGGAAGAGGATCTGATGAGCGCGGAGCTCGAGATTGTGCCGGCAGGGATGCCTCGCGAGGTCGGGTTTGACCGGGCTCTGATTACCGGCTACGGGCATGACGACCGTGTCTGTTCGTTTGCCGGCCTACAGGCGTTGTTGGATGCGTGCGATAAGATCCCGGAGAAGACGGCGTCTATTCTGATGTGCGACAAGGAGGAGATCGGTTCGATGGGTTCGACCGGAATGCAGAGTTCCTTCTTCGAGAACACGGTCGCGGAGATGATCGAGCGTCAGGAGAAAAACGCGAAGGACATTCTTGTGCGTCGCGCGCTCGAAAAGAGCTCGATGCTTTCGGCCGACGTTACTGCGGTTGCCGATCCTCATTTCCCCGATGTTGATTCTACCGGCAATTCCGCCGCGTTCCATAAAGGCCCGTGTGCTTCCAAATACACTGGCGGCACCTCCAAGGGCGGCGCCAGCGACTGCTCTCCGGAGTTCGTCGCGACGATTCGCAGAATCATGGATGAAGGCGGCGTCACCTGGCAGATGGCGGAACTCGGCAAGATGGAAAAGGGCGGCGGCGGTACGATTTCGCAGTATATGGCGCGCTTCGGAATGAAAGTGCTTGACTTTGGCACTCCGCTCCTCAACATGCATGCGCCCTGGGAGTTGGCGTCTAAGAAGGATTGTTGGGAGACCTATAAGGCGTATTCGGCGTATCTGCGGTCCGCCGAAGGATGAGCTTTCCATTGTCGACCTCGACCTAATTACTAATCTCTAACCTAAAAATGAAACCGGTCAGTGCGATTATTCTTGGGTATGGAATTCGTGGGCGCGCGTACGCGGCCTATG
>CALYRV010000070.1 GCA_945483525.1 uncultured Verrucomicrobiota bacterium | reverse complement strand
ATCAGGAGTATAAACTGCCGTGAGCTGTATCAATGAAGCTGTATCAATAAGCTCTAACCTTTTTTGGTCAATTGACCTGGCGGAATCGCTTTAATAAGATCGGTAAAGCCGTCAACTATTATTCGTCAGAGGAAGAGGTCTTGAAATGTGATCTTAATGGCTATGGGAAATGGAAGCTACAGCGAGATTGGTCATGGTATAATCAAGAACGAATCAAAGGAGAAAATCCTGTTCCTGGTAGTCGAGACGAAGGCGGTTGGGCTTATAATGCAAAGTATAAGAAACCTGAGTATGACGCTGATGGTCATGGTTCTGCTACAATGAAGATGGCTAATCCTACCTTGGAAGATATCAAAAATATAAGGGATGATCTTAGATGTTATCCGGTATTTAAGCCGTTCGAGGACACTTCGTTAATGACTGCTGACTTTGTTCCTTCCATTTCTCGTGGAATGGTGTCCCAGTTGTTGGCTGATGCAATACCGGCAGAATCTTTCCCGGCAGGGTTCAATGAAGTGCCGAAATGGAAGGTGAGGGATTATGATGGCGAGAATATTAATATGGCTTTGAAATTTAAAGCCAATGATGGCATTTATTTCTGGTGGTGGGAAGGGGATTGGGGGCACAGTTTCTTTTTGGACGCGCCATATATGGTTGTTCACGGATTATTTGAAGATATGAAAGGAAGGATGAAATGAAAAAGCTATTGATGGCACTATTGCCGTTTACTGTTTTCGCCGAGACGGTAAGGTTGGACATTGAAGTTAAGGACTACGAGGGCAATCCATTGCCAGGAGTGACCATCCAATGCGCATCCAAGAAATGTCCGGTGATGCCTTGGGCGCGGTCGGAATATAAAGGCATGCAATGGACTACTGACAAAGAAGGGAAGGTGAGCGAAAGTTTTGATTGCTTTGAAGGATTTGTTCATTGTCGCTTCACTGCAGATGGTTATTATCCCGAGAAAATCAGGGATATAAAATTTAGTGCTGATTATGATGATGAAACGGATAGCATGATTTTTTCTGAAACACATAAGAAACTGGAGGTTAAGCTTCGCAAGATTATTAATCCTCAGCCGATGATAAAACATTGGATAGGCAAGAGTCATAGACGTCTTCCATCGAAGAACGGCCGGTTTGGATTTGATTTGAAGGTTGGTGATTGGATTAAGCCAGATGGCAAAGGGGATGTTGCCGACATGTATGTCTTTGCCGATTGGAAGGAAGATGATAAAATGCGAGCGTGCACGGGTGTCGTTGAATTTGTTGGACAAGATTGTGGGGCATATATACGAAAGAAATATCCATGTGAAAAGTTCCCGGTGGATTATACTGTCGATGTTAATGCACAGTTCCGTAAGTCGTTTCCGTTTTCTTTTTCAAGGGATTTGATCACGGATAAGTATCAAGTGTCTGATGCGATGGGTGAAGATGAATATATGGTAGTGAGATCGCGTGTTGAACACAATGAGGACGGTGTTGTGACTGGCGTGCACTACACGCAAATTCACGGACCAATTGGTGTTGGATATTCGTTGGAACTTGGCGACGTGTATTTCAATCCTCGTGTAAACGATACGAATCTGGAATATGTCCAGCCGAAATAACATATTCAGGTTGATGTCGGTTGTGCTGTCGCTGCTTGGGAGTGGCGGCTGCATTACGAATATGTGCGACAATCCTTGGCTGATGCCGGTGACGATTCCGCTTGATGTCGCGACGTCGCCGGTTCAATTGTTTGGGGGGATGGTGTTTTGGTGCGCGATGTATGAGCCAGAGAAGTGGGGAAGTATAACCGTAACAGGCTGTGATATTTACGGACAACCGATTACGAATGCAATTCTTCATGTCGATACATGCGTTCATTACGGAATCAGGCCTGCCCTGAGCGATGATTATCGGCATTACGAAGGAATGACAGATAGCAAAGGTAAGGTTACAGTTAAGTTTAAACGGCGATGGCAGGATGTAGATTGGCGTTTGGATGCGCCAGATCATTATTCGGCAAAAAAGGTTACGGAGAGGCCGGAAAATAAGTGTAAGCTTCATCGTTCGCTGAAGCTTTATCCGAAGCGCAATCCTCAGCCGATGTATGCGTATGGAAAGGATGATTACATCAAATTGCCGAATGGCAGTAGTGAATTTATGACCAATGGATATAAAGTTGTTAGATATGAGGATGTTGCGATAGATTTAAAGAACAACGTTGCGTTGTCTGGCGATGATCTGTCCGCATGGGAATCTCGCGCGGATTTTGTCATAGAAGAGCAGGAGATTGTTACTAATGATGTGAAGACCTTTGTCGGTAAAATTAGGTTTGCTCCTGGGTGCGGTGCATATCGTTGTAAATACACAGGCGACGCATCTTTCCCCACGACTTATGCCGCAGATGTTAATATGACATATGAATCGGAAATCAGGTTCTCGGCATCGCGTGACATGTCTACTGGCAAGTTGATTTCTCAAACACGAATCTTGCAAGATGGTGAGTATATGGTTCTTCGCACGAGAAAAACGAAGACGGAGAAAGGTGTAGATGCAGGATGGCATTATTCCAAGGTTTTTGGACCGCTTCGTATATGTGCTTATTTTCAATGTCAGCAGTCAGTTTTCAATCCTCGCCTGAACGATCCGAATCTGGAGTTGGACCTTGAAAACAATCTTGCGAGGCCGAGATACAAGATTCTCTTGCCGTGAGGGCGAGCTTAATATCTGAGCTTAATATAGACAAGTCCCTATGACGTGCGTGTACGGAAACTGGTATATACCAGTTACATTGGGGTTGAGGGATCGGCGCTGAAGATAATATAATACGAGCATAAAACAAAAGGCAACTATAGATATTTAGGAGGGGAATCACAGAGCACAGTTTTTTCATACACAGTATCCTTTTACGATTGACAGAATGATCCGGGAATAATATCCCGGATCGTTTTCTACCCGAAAGGGATTGTTGCTAGACACGCCAAGTGGTAAAATACTGGACAATGAGCGGACTAAAGAAATACGAACAGATCGTCAAGGCGATTACCGACGGGATCGTATCCGGAAAGTATATCCCGCTAGGACCGATCCCCAGTGAGCGAGCCCTGATGATGCGATTCAAAACTGCGCGTGATACGGTGCGCAAGGCGTTATCCGTTCTGGACGCGCAGAGGATGATTTACCGCCGTCCCGGCAGGGTGACGGTGGTTTCCGATCGCGTGCTGAAGTCGCGAATGAAGATCGGCGTAATGATTTCGGGTTGTACGTTCACCGAGATTTTCCGCTCCATTTGCGACGCCGTCAAAGAGTTCGCCGCTCTGGAATGTGTGGAGGTGGTCGTCGGCGACGCATCGGAGGTGTCTGTGGGGCTTGACAGCGAGTCTGCGGTGCTGGCTGTCGCTGAACGGCTTGTGGCCAGCGGCATTCGCGGAGTGATCTTCCAGCCGGTGCAGTTCTCGAAGACATCGGACGAGACTAATCGCAGGATCGTATCTGTCTTTCGCGAAGCTGGCATTGAGGTGGTGCTGGTTGACTGTGACGTGGTCCGTAAGCCCGATCGCAGCTGTTTCGATCTCGTCGATATCGACAACTTCAATGCGGGGCGTATAGCCGTGAAGCACGCGATTGACCGTGGTGCGCGAAAGGTCGTGTTCGTTGCGCGTGCGTGGAGCGCCAACACGGTGGTGGAGCGCGCGAAGGGCGTTAAGAGCGGGGCTGATTCCGCGGAGGTGAAGGTTCTGACGTTGGAGAGCACCTCTGACTATCGGATGATCGAGTCTGCACTGAAAGGCGTCGGTGTGTTCGATACGGTAATCTGTCAGAACGATATTGCGGCGATGAATGTGATGGCCGTCTTGAAGCGCATGGGGATGAACGTACCGAAGGATGTCATGGTGATTGGATTTGACGACGTGGTGATGGCCGGGCGGTCGATTCCGGGGCTTACATCGGTCCATCAGCCATGCAGAGATATCGCTGAACAGGCTTTTCGCCGGTTGCTGGCGCGAATCGATAATCCGTCGGCGTCTCCGCTGCACATTCACTGCGGAGAGTCGTTGGTGGTTCGGGGTAGTACCGAGCGGGATTGGCATAAGACTCATTAATTCGCAAGACTGCCATTGTGCTATAATACGCACATATGGTCAGATCGTTAACGGTGTTCTATCTGCACAAGGCGGGTAAATTCGATTCCCGTCGTCTCCCGATTATTGAATACGGGCTCAATGATGCGTTTCGCGATTTCTGTCGTGAGACCTACGATACGAACGCGCCCCTCGATTATCCGCCGCTTAAGCTGGTGGTCACGCAGGATGGCGAGGCCTTTGCCAAGGCGCTCTTCACGAGCCGTGGTCCTCGCGGTGTGCTGACCGAGGCGGGTCGCGCCTGCAGCCTCTTCTTCATCGATGACGACATGATGGATGAGCTGATAGATGGAAAGTCGACGCGTGAGTGGCTGAAGATCTTCTTTCCTGCGGTCCCCAAGGTCGTGTTGACGCGGCCCGGTCACGCCGAGGTAACGCTGCCTGCTCGACGTTGGGTCAAGAAGGAGGCGCGGGTGTTCGAGTGTCCGGCTCGTCATCATGAGCGTATCGTTCATCTGTTCAAGAGCTTTTGGATGCCGCGTTTCTCGACCGCTTTAAAGCAGTACGTGATGACCAAGGCCGGTACTAGCTGGCATACGCCTGGGCACAATGGCGGGCGCGGATTCGCCTCGTCGCCGTTCTTGCGCGGATTCTACGACGCATTCGGAGAGACAATATTCCGCACTGATCTTTCCGTCTCGGTCGAATCTCTCGGCGACCTTTCCAGTCCCGAGGCTCACACTCCGCTTTCTGAAGCGCAGAAGCTGACAAGTGAGATTTTTGCGACTGCGCAAAGTTGTTATGTGACGAATGGTACTTCTACCTCCAATAAGGCGATGCTGATGACATTGCTTCGTCCGGGTGAGGTGGTGTTGGTGGATCGGAATTGTCATAAGAGCGTGCATCATGCTATTGTCACCTCCGGTGCAGTTCCGCGTTATCTGCCTGCGCGTTGGAATTCCGCGCTCGGCGTGTGGGGTCCGGTGGCGCTTGAGGATATCCGTAAGGCCCTTGAGAGGGGAGGGAAAGGCAAGGGCGGGAAAGGTAAGGGTGCGGAGGCGGACAAGCCCAGGTTGCTGATCCTCACCACTTGTACTTATGAAGGGGTTCTCTATCCGGTCTGGGAGATCACCCGGCTATGCGAGAAGGCGGGAGTGCTTTTCTACGCTGACGAGGCCTGGGCGGCATATCTCAATTTCCATCCTTTCTACACGTTCGGACGCGGCAAGGGTGATGTGGTCCGTTACAATGCCGTTAGTGAGTCCGGCGGCGCTCATTTTTCGGTACAGTCTACTCACAAGACGCTGTCTGCTTTCTCGCAGGCATCGATGATTCATGTATCGGTTCGTTTCAAGCGTCTTCTCGAAGACGACGGCACGGCGGCGTACCGTTGGTTGCGGCGTCGTTTCGCGCTGCACGGACACGGCAGTTACGAGAAGTTCTCCCACGATCTGCATGAGTTCTTGCGCTACTGGCATTCAACCTCGCCGCATTATCCGTTCCTGGCGGCATTGGATGTCGCGGGGGTGCAGATGAGACTCGAGGGCATGAAGATTCTAGACGAACGTCTGCGGTGGGCGGCGGCGTTTCGCAAGCGGGTGGCAGATGAATGCGGGAGGAACGAGAACGAATGCTTTGCGGGGCTTGAGGAGATTGCCGGCAAGGGTGTGGATTGGCGCGCGGCCGGATACATGAAGGATCCGTTGAAAATTGTGCTGATGCTGCGGAACGCCAAGGCGTGTGCTGTGTTCAGGATGGCGCTCCACAAGGCGCACATCCAGTATGAGAAGGCCAGCTCCACTACCATTCTCTTCCTGATCACCGCGGGAACGGCGGAAGAGCATTTTGAATATCTGTTCCGCGTGTGCCGTCAGTTCAGGAAGCTGATCGGAGCGCCACTGTCGAAGCGCGGATCCGCCAAGAGTGTGATCGGGGCGGTGTCGGAAGATGTCGCCGTGCTGCCTCGTGATGCGGCGCTTTGCGACGGTGAACTGGTGACGTTGGATCAGTCCGTAGGACGCATTGCTTCGCAGTTCCTGGTGCCGTATCCGCCTGGTGTGCCGGTGTTTATTCCTGGTCTCCGCATTACCAGGGCGATGGTAAGGCTCGTCAAGGAAGTGATCGCGGCGAATGGGGTGGATGCGGTGCACGGACTTTTCTGTCGTGGTGGACACGCCCCCTATTTCGTCGAGGTGCTTAACTACGAGGAGGAGTCTAAAGTCGGCTGGATGTGACCGCGGCGGTTTCCAGAACTGCGACGGACCTGAACCCGCCCCAGATGAAGAAACGCCAGGGTTGGATGTTCTTTACCATCTTGACGACGTTGCCGGAGCGGTCGAGGAAGGTCGCGTCAATCGGATAGGACATGAAGCACGTGTGGATTGAATTGCACTTCGGAATAAGGAGCCCGTGCCCAGACTCTGGCTTCGGACGCGCGATGAGCCCGCGTGCTCGCTCATAGAAGTTTTCGCATTCGTCCGCGATGATCCCCAGAATCTCCACGTCGTGTTTCATGTGGATAGTATAGCAAATATTATGATACAATAATCAAGGTGCGGAGGCGATATGACAATAGGAACGAAAATCAAACTCGGATTGGTGACGGTGATCGTTGTCGCCATCGTGATCGCGGCGCTTTATCTTCGTTATGGTGGCGTGACGCATCAGCGGATTGTCGATGTGGTTGATGCGCGGGCCGATTCGATCGAGGCGAAGATCGACGATCGTTACGAGCGGTTGGATCAGAAGCTTGACAGTATTGAGTCGAAGCTCGATCGGATTCTTGAGATCGCAGCACGCCCGTTGACCGATGGTTTGCAGGAGGTAAAATGACAATGAACAGAATGATGGGGTGGCTGTTGTGCGCGCTTGCAGCCGGTAGCGCGACGGCGGCAGAATTGGTGGTTGATCAGAAGTCCGGAGTCTACCGGACCATTGGAGCGGCGGTGAAGTCCGCGAAAGCGGGTGACACGATCGTCGTTAACGACGGAGTCTATCGTGAAAGGCTGGTCATCCAGGAGTACTACGAAGGGGCGCCGCTTACGATTCGTCCCGCTGAAGGTGCGAGGGCGGTGATCAGCGGCTTCGAACCGGTCACGGGCTGGCAGGAATGGAAGAACGGCATCTATGTCGCGAAGGTCTCCGGCGAGGTGAAGGACCTCTATGTCGGGTATATTCCCCAGCAGTGCTCGCGCTGGCCGGCGAACGGCACGCGCCTCCCGATCAAGGAGACCGATCTCAAGGGGCAGCGCTTCGTCGTCGAGCCGGTTGCGGATCCGTGTCTTGACGAGATGGCGAAGGACGTGAAGAACGCATGCTGCTTCTACTATTTCGCCTACGGCAATTCGTTTGGTTGTCCGCGCATCGCCGGCTATGATCCGAAGACCGGCGTCATTTCCTTCGAACCGAAGAACTGGAGCAAGTGGCTGAAACCCGAGAACAACCGGTATTCGTTCATGAACCATCCCGCGCTCATTACACGTCCAGGACACTGGGCGTATGTTTCGGACGATCCTGCGGCGCCGGCGAAGGGGGGCAGCGTGTACTTCAGACCCATGGACAAGGCGGACCTCGAGAAGACCCAGCGTCCGGCGATTGAGCGGGATGTCGTCTTCATCGGACACTGGAAGAATCGTGTGGGTAATGTCGTGCTGGACGGGCTCGAGGTGTGCGGCGGCGTCGGTGACGGCATCAAGATAGGCGGCGATGACGTGGTGATCAAGAACTGCATCGTTCACCATAATATCGGCGGCGGCATCTCCGCCCGTGGCGTCAAGAACGTTAGGATCTGCAGCAACTTCGTCTTCCAGAATCTCAACAACCTCGGTGTCGCGTCCGTTGAGAACGTGCTCATCGAGGGTAACGAAGTGGCGCACGGGGTGATGGACGGGATCGTCGTCGCCGGCAACACTTCCGGACGCAAGGCCGGCGAGAAGGGCGCGATGCCGCCAACAAAGAACGTGACGGTGCGGCGCAACTACATGCACCACCATATCTGTCAGGGCCATCCAGACAACATGCAGATGTATCGCGACGTTTCGGATATCCGCATCGAGGAGAACTTCGACATCTGGGGCGGACAGAGTCTGATGACCGAAGAGACGAGTGACGTCAAGTTCACCGGGAATCTCTTCATGGGCTGTGACGCGGTGATGGTGATCTGCGGACACGGCAACAGCGATAACTGGCTGATCGAGCGGAACACCTTCTGGGGCGCAGGCTACGGCTTCTTCTCCTTCACCGGCAAGGGCTATACGGTCAAGGGCAATGTGCTGCTCGGCGGCGGTATGCAGTACGGCGAGGCCGAGCGGGGGGTCAAGAGCTCCGGAAACTTCTTCGCGCCGACATTTTTCGGACGCACCGCGAAGCCGTGGCGGAAGTATGACGACCTGGCGAAGGCACAAGCGGAGATCGGGCAGGAGCATGGGAGCATGTCTGGAGACCCTAAACTCGCGAATATGCCTCTTACCTGTTCGATCGGAGTCGCGGACGGCGACAGTGTCACTTCTCTTGCGATGCGCAAGAATACAGGCAGGGACGATTTTGCGCTCGGCGATAAAATCGAACTGAACGGTGACGGAAAGTTTCGTGTCGTCACCGCCTGGGACGGCAGGATCCTGTCCTTTGAGCCCGCGCTTAAGGATCCGCCTTTCCGCGGGGTCATGGTCGCGAACTGGAAGCAGGCGAAGACGACGGCCATCGACTGCCGTCCCGCCAGCGATTCAGAGCTGCTCGTCGATGGCAAGCCGGCTTTCGGCTCCATGATCTCTGCAGCCGATTTCATGAAGGGCGATCTTCTCGGTAAGGGCACACGCACACTGCCGGTGCTGCCGCCGGATGTCCTCGCGTCCATCCCCGATCCGAACCAGGTCGTCGTTCCCTGTCGCGGACATTGAAATGAGGATGTGCATGTGATATAATATCCGTGTTTTTAATTTCATAAAGCTCAAGCAAGAAAGGATAATAAAGATGAAAAGATGGGTTTGCCCGGTCTGCGGGTATGTGTATGAAGGAAACGAAGCTCCGGAGAAGTGCCCTCAGTGCGGAGTGCCTGGTTCGAAGTTCAAGGTCGAGGAGGCCGGTGCGGGTTACGCGTGCGAGCATCACGTCGGTGACGGCAAGGTCGATGACGCTGAGGTCACCCAGGGTCTCAAGGATCATTTCAACGGCGAGTGCTGCGAGGTCGGAATGTATCTCGCGATGTCCCGCCAGGCTGAGCGCGAGGGTTATCCTGAGATCGCCGAGGCGTTCAAGCGTTATGCGTTCGAGGAGGCCGAGCACGCCGCCAAGTTCGCGGAACTGCTCGGTGAGGTCGTGACCGATTCCA
Source organism: uncultured Verrucomicrobiota bacterium (assembly GCA_945483525.1). The sequence continues at coordinate 421 of CALYRV010000070.1, read as the reverse complement.
CCAAGAAGAACGTCAAAATGCGTGCGGACGCCGAAGCGGGCGCCTGCGCCGCCAAGCTCGTGATCGCCAAGCGTGCGAAGGAGCTCGGTTACGACGCGATCCACGATACGGTGCATGAGATGGCGAAGGACGAGGCGCGTCACGGCGCCGGTTTCGCCGGGCTCTACAAGCGCTTCTTCGCGTAAGCCGATCGTACATGGCGATCAGAGAAGGGAACGGAGGCGTTACGCCTCCGTTCTTTTTTGATGTAACAGCCAGAATCCGACGAAGAAGAATTTTGAAAGACGGACAGAGTTTAATGCTGAGATCGATCGTGCGATGTCCGACTCTGCTCCTGGATATTGTCACGACAGGGGAGGTTGGGACCTGGAGTTTACCCATTTTTAGACCGTCAAAACGCATCTCACCCCGGTGAATAAAG
>CALYRV010000069.1 GCA_945483525.1 uncultured Verrucomicrobiota bacterium | reverse complement strand
GTTCGAAGTTCTTATTTTGAAGCAAAGCCTCAAATTTGGTTTTGGCGGTTTCACGTTCCTCGGCGACAAGCTTTCTACGAGCAATGATTTCCGCGATCTCCTTCTGGAGTTTTTCGATCTCGTATTCAATCTTCTTGATCTCGCGTTCGTATTCCGCACGACGACGGAAGAGATTATTGCTGGTCTGTTGCAGAGTCTTCTGCCCCTTTGCCTTGATGTAACTGATGCCCTTCTGGACATTCTCGACGTCGGGAGATCCTTTAGCGACATTATAAAGTTCGGTAACTTCGCCGGAGAGCTCTGCAAGCGCCTTCATGCTCGCTTCGGTATTGTCTTTGAATCCCTCGGACTTATCCGCAGCGGCTTTAACTTTGTCGATTGCAATACCGATCTTGATCACACTGGCTTGACAGCTGTAGGCGCGGTTCCAGAGGTCGTTTGTGTCCTTGACCGCATCTTCGCCGACCAAGACGAGTTCACGCTTGAACTTGCGTTCGGATTTCTTCTTGGAGAGCTCAAGTTTTTTAACTTGGTATTCAAGTTTCTTAACGGGATCATCGGAATCTGGTTCTGGAATCGTCTCATCAGGTCCGTCATCCTCGGACTCTGTAGTCTTAGCAGTCGATTCTTTAGCCTGTTCGGCGGCCTTGTCTGGATTCTCCAGTGCGTTCTTGAGGAGCTTCATCTGCTCTTCCATATAGGCCTTTTTAAGCTTCTCATATTCTTCATGTTCAGGAGAAGCCGGATCCGCCTCATCATCGGTCGGCGGACGGAACGGCTTGATCTGGAATGCACCGGGCACGGCAGCCACGGTCTGCTGCATCGCACCGGTCGTGGCAGTTGCGGCCTGCTGCATCGCATTAGTGGCTCCTGACACGCCGTTCGTAGCACCTTCGACGATCGCCGGCGTATTAGTCAACGCAATTGCGGCAAGCAACTCTGCCGAAAGCTCCGGTTTGAGACGATCAGCGAATTCAGGTACCGCTTCGGCAATTCGCTTTGTGGCCTTTTCGCATTCAGCAGTAGCATTCTCGGCAAAAACGCGGAAGTCGTCGCCAAATTTCGTAGCGATACGACGGGTATCGGAAATCGCCTGCCGAGCATTAGAAATATTGTTGACGATCATCGTCCGTTTCGCTTCTTCGCGGGACTTCTTATCTGCAACTACATACCAAGCGATGCCGCCAGCGAGTAACACGATAGCGGCAATGCCGATACCAATGCTCATAGCGAATTTCTTGGCTGCATTGGCGTTTTCATCCTCTTCTCCAACGTCGGCCATCGAGGTCATACCGGTCTTGATGCCGGTAATATTGCCAAGTGCTTCTGCATCCATCTTGCCGGTGCCATCAAGATGCACCTTGGAAGTATTGATCTTAGATGTTCCGATCTTTGAGGTTCCGCCGAGTTTCATTGTAGTCGCCCGACGAGTACCTCGCAAGGTCATCTTTCTGGCTCCGGTTTTGGATTTGCCAGAGGAGGCATCTTGCTTGATTGAGGTCGCGGTAAGTCCAGTAGAAAGGACTTCCTGAAATGCTTGAAGAAGAGCTTCAAAGGTCGGATAGCGATCCTTTTTGTCAACTTCGAGCATCTTCATCACGAGTCCGTCAACAGCCGAAGGAATCTCTGGGCGGACTTCACTAGGCTTCTTAGGAAGGCCTTCGAAGCGCTTGCGAACAACGGCATTGGCATCGGGCCCTTCGAACGGAGCAACGCCAGTTAACGCATGATAAAGCGTTCCTCCGAGATTATACATGTCTGCGCGGTAATCGACCTGCTCCTTCTTGAGTTTTTCTGGCGCTATGTAATAAGGAGTGCCCCAGATCTCGGCGGTATCTTTCTGCATTCCGGCAAGGCCGAAATCAACGATTTTGGCATTACCATTTGCGTCCAGCAGAATGTTATCCGGCTTGATGTCGCCATGAACGAGGCCCTGATCGGCGGCGCAACGGAGAGCTTGTGCGACTTGCTCGCAGATCTTAAGCACTCGCGTGATATCGGTCTTGCCTTCTGGCGCATTGTTCATCAGCTGTTGTAGAGAACCGCCTGCGACGAGTTCCATCGCGATATACGGCATGTTGTCTACGACTCCATATGAATAAATCTGCGCGATATTAGGGTGAATGAGCTTGGCCGCTGCCTGAGCCTCCTTCTTGAACTTCATAAGGAAGTCAGCGTCTTCACCATACTGCTTCTGCATGACCTTGACGGCGACAGGACGATCAAGCATGATGTCGCGGCCGAGATAAACACCTCCCATACCCCCGCGCCCCAGCTCTCGTTCGAGCATGAAGTTGTCACCAAGAGGACCAGGTGTCTTGATCAGCTGTTCGTTAACTTCACTCATCTGATTTTCCTCCATCCATTAAACGGCCAAAAAACGAAACTTCCGACTCCGCGAAGCTTGGATCCAGGAACCGGTCCCCAATAGCGGCTGTCAAGACTGTTTCTGAAGTTGTCTCCACAGGCGAAGAACTCGTCCTCCCCCATTGTCACCTCCGTCTTGCCGGAGTACGGATAATGCGAATCATACGAAATCGGATGCTCGAGCACGTAGGTATCTCCCGGTGTCGCCTTCATTCGCTTGATATAGTGAGTTCCCTGTTGAACACACGGAATTCCGGTTGTCGCAAAGATCATCACGTCACCGACCTGCGGCTTAAAGAAGTTCCACCACCAGTTGTTGACGAAGATGAAGTCACCGGTTACATCATAACCGGACCAGAGCCGTTGCCCCTTCTTTATTTCGATATAACGATTGCCGTAATTGTCGATTCGACCAGCGCCGGACAGCGAGGACAACATCGGCTCAATCGCGTCTTGAGGAATCTTCCAGCGGTTGACGATTTTACCGCGCGATGCAACGATGACATCACAGCGCCCGTCCTTGCGGGGTAGAATTTCCAAACGGCCAGAGTCGCTTGCGACGAGATCCTTGTAGTCGCGCCCGGTAAAGAACCACTGCGCCCATTTGAGAGGAGTCTTCTCCCAGACGCCAGGTTCCTCGCAGACCGCAGAATGATTGCCCCAGAGCGTTTCCTGCATCGAACCGGTCGGGATGTTGAACGGCTCGAAGAAATAGCAGCGGAAAGCCATAGCGACGGATATCGCCACCACGAAGGTGTCAAGCCATTCGCGTCCGTAATCCTGAAAGGTCTTTACTTTCTTTTCCGTCATTTCACTTTGCCCGGCATCAGCGAAATCAGTTCGTCCACGCGCGGCTGCAGCAGGAAGATGCAGTTCTGGACAAGCGTGGAATAGTGCTTTCGTTTGGTCTGATCGTTACTGTCCGCAAGCATTTGCGTGAGACGCTTCTTGTACTTCTCGAGCACCTTCATCATCAGGTGCGGTAGTTCGGAGCTTCCTTGGTGATGGTGATGTCGTGCGGACGCGCCTCGCGCTGTCCCGCCGCGGTGACGCGGTAGAACTTGCCCTTCTCCTGAAGCTCCTTGATCGTCTTGGAACCACAGTAGCCGAGGGACGCTCGGAGTCCGCCGCAGAACTGCGTCATGATGGACTTCACATGCCCCGAATACGGCACCATTCCCTCGATGCCCTGCGGCACGAGATCGTCTTCAGACTCGTTATCTTGGAAGTAGCGCGCACGAGAACCCTTGCCGTTCTTGAGCGCGGCCATCGAACCCATGCCGCGATAGACCACGTACTGACGTCCGTTCGAATAGATCTTCTCGCCAGGCGACTCTTCCGTTCCCGCGAGAACCGAGCCAAGCATGACGGAATCCGCACCCGCAGCGAGCGCCTTCGGAACATCGCCGGAAAGCTTGATGCCGCCGTCCGCGATCACCGCCACTCCGCTGCCGCGGATCGCCTTCGCCGCATTGTAGACGGCGGTAAGCTGAGGAATACCGACTCCGCAAACAACGCGGGTCGTACAAATCGACCCAGGACCGATACCCACCTTGACGGCGTGCGCTCCAGCCTTGGCGAGCGCGACGGCGGCCTCACCGGTTGCGATGTTACCCGCAATGACATCGACTTTCGGGAAGTGCTTGACGATGTATTTCGTCATGTCCATAATGCCCTTGGTGTGTCCGTGGGCCGAATCAACCACCACGCAGTCAACACCGGCGTCAGCGAGCTTCTCCATACGGGTGAGATCGCCCTTGCCGCCCGAGACCGATGCACAGACGCGCAAACGGAACTTGTCATCTAGGTTGTAAGAGGATTCGGGGTTCTCAACAATGCGGCGGACATCAGTGAAACTGTAGAGACCGACAATGCGCCCGTTCTTGTCGAGAATCGGGAGCTTACCGATCTTATTATCACGCATGAGGTCGTAAGCCTTGCGGAGGGATGTGCCCGGCTTCGCGGTCAAGAGCGTCTTCTGCATCACGTCCTTGAGCTTCATCGCATTCATCGGCGCGAAGCGCATGTCAGACGAGGTGATCATACCGACGAGACGGTCTTCAGAATCAAGCACTGGGAAGCCGTTGAACTTGATCTTGTGCTCTTGCTTGTAGGCACGAAGCGTGGAGATGTCATCATCTTCATGGAAACACACCGGCGAAGAGATCATGCCGTTAAGATGCTTCTTGACGAGACGCACCTGGGCAGCCTGGTCGTCCTCTTCAAGGTTCTTGTGGATACAACCAATGCCGCCAGCGAGAGCCATAGCGATCGCCATTGGCGCTTCGGTGACGGTATCCATCGCCGCGGAGATGAAAGGTACCTTCATCTTGGTGCGGCTGGTGAGCTTCGTCTCGAGCGAGGTGTCGTCAGGAAGGAAATCGGCATACTGGGTAACAAGCGTGACATCATCATAGGTCAGCCCCTCGAACGGGAACGTCGCCATGAACTTATCCATGTATTTATTCATAAGATATTAGCTCTTGATTTTTTGGTTTTAAAATCCGCAACTGCTCACTAATCCCTGTTCACTCTTTACTTCTTAGTGACGGACTGCCCTTCCTTCGAATCCTTGACAATCCAGCCCTTCGCAGTGATCTCGTCGCGGAGCCGGTCGGACTCCGCCCAGTTCTTCGCCTTACGCGCTTCCGCACGGGCGTCGAGCAGCGACTGAATCTCCGCCGGCACCTCGACCTTAGCGGCCTTGCCGAAGAAGATAACCCCGAGAACCGAATCCATCTTCTTGAAGATACGCAACGCGTCATTCGCCGCCTCGGCGCAAAGCTCCGCTCCGTTGACCATCCGAACGAGTTCGAAGAGCGCAGCGAAGGCCTTCGGGATGTTGAGGTCATCATTGACGGCCGCAGCGAACTTTTCGAGGGTCGAAGCGAAGTCCGAGCGAAGGGATACGGCGTATTCGCCGAGGGTCCCTGAGGAGGAGCTTCGTTCGGCCCGAGCTACGCATTCGTCGATGCGCTTGAGCGATTTGCGCGCGTCTTCGAGCGCGTCGAACGCGAAGTTGAGCCCCGAACGATAGTGTGCGTTAATAAGCACGTAACGGATCTCGCGACCGGTGTAGCCCTTGTCGAGGAGATCACGGAGCGTGAAGAAGTTGCCGAGCGACTTGGACATCTTCTCGCCATTGACGCGAAGGTGCGCGCAGTGCATCCAAGTCTTCACGAACGCCTTGCCCGTCGCCGCCTCGGCCTGCGCGATCTCGTTCTCGTGGTGCGGGAAGAGATTGTCAATGCCGCCGGTATGGAGGTCGAAGGTCTCGCCGAGATACTTCATAGACATCGCGGAGCACTCGATGTGCCAGCCAGGGCGCCCGCGGCCCCAGGGTGAATCCCAGCCCACCGGACCGTCACTCGGCTCCCACGCCTTCCAGAGCGCGAAGTCGCCTACATTCTCCTTGTCGTATTCGTCGGCCGCACAACGCAGACCCGTCTGCTGATGATCGAAGTCGATGTGCGCGAGCTTGCCGTAGCCGGGGAACTCACGAACTTTGAAGTAGACGGACTTATCCTCGCTCTGATACGCGACGCCCTTCTCCATCAGCTTCTGCACGAGCGCGATCATCTCGGGGATGTGGTCGGTAGCCGCGGGATAGACCTCGGCTGGCTGCACGTTGAGCTTCGCGAGATCGGCGAAGAAAGCGTCCTTATAGGTCTTCGTGTAATCGGTCAGCGCCACGCCCTGCGCGTTCGCACCCTTGATCGTCTTGTCGTCGACATCGGTGAGGTTCATCACCTGCTTGATCTTCATGCCGTTGAACTGAATCACACGGCGGAGGATGTCTTCGAAAGTGTAGGCACGGAAGTTACCTATATGGGCAAAATTGTAAACCGTAGGCCCGCAGGTATAGAGTCGGATGGTATTATCCAACAGCGGAACGAGTTCCTCGTTTCGGCGAGAAAGTGAGTTGAAAACTAACATGTAAATATTATATCACATTTCACCCGAAAATGGGGGTGGAATGTCAGGGAAAGAAGCGCAGGACGACGGGTCCGAGAAGACCGGCTTCGTGCAATGGAGCGTCTTTTCCGAGACCGGAAATCGTCCAGGTCTTACGTTCGTTTTCCGGCTTCGCCGCATCCAGGACCAGCTGGTTGTAAATGGTCGATGTAACCTCGATCTTCAGTCGATTTTCACCCGGCTTCACGAAGTCGGAGATATCACATTTATAAGGCGGACACCAGAGGCGCGACACTTCCTGTCCGTTGACAGTTACCGTCGCCCAGTTACGGACGTCGCCGAGATGAAGCGTACAATGCTTACAATCGGACTTGGCCTCGAAAACGTATTCATAAACACGTTGTGTCGCACCCTGTGCATAACGACGATAACTGACGTGTTTCGGAACGATTTCGAAAACGGCTCCGCCATGGACGATCATGTCGATCGGCTTGCGGGTGACGGCATCGACGATCTTCGGGACGGCACCTGGTCTGAAGTACATGAAGCAGGAAGTTCCGTGCGGCTCGGCGATGAAGAAAATGTCCTCGTCTCCGTCATGACGCTGGTACCAATGAACACCGCCCTTTCCGTCGCGTCCCGTGAACGTCTTGAGCGGTGACGGCCAGTCGGGCTTGAAATCACCGCGGACGATACGGGCGCCCTGCTTCGCAAGCTCCGCGAGACGTTCCTCGGTCTTCGGAAGGATATAAGTGTTTTCCGGGATCCAGAGAACGCGATAAGACATGCCGTCCGGAAGAACGAGACGTCCGTCCTTGACTGACAGACGAGACATCAGCACATCATTATTCAGATAATCGTACTTGTAACAGTTGTCGAAGCGCAACTTCGATTCTGACGGCTTGTGATTGACATCGTCTCCGAGATACATGAGGATGTCGACGACCGGCAAGCCGCGTTCGAGTTCGCGACAGCAGTTCTCGAGATAGGCGGTGAAGTCTTTCATGTACTTCCACCACGGCTGCAGTCGCAGAAACGGCGAACCGATGCTGCCGCCGAAACTCGAACCCGGTGCCTTGCCGTCGACGATCGGATTGTGCGTGTAGGTGTGGAACACGATGTGAGTTACACCTCGTCCCAGATGATTGTCGATGATCTTCTTCCAATCGCCGAAATTCTCGTCGAACGTCAGGTTAAAGCTCGTGAGCGACTCGGCGCTCACGCGTTTCTTGCCGTAGATGTGCGCGGCGGAGACGCACGGGAGAACCGGCTTGAAATCGTGGGAGCCGACGAAGCCGTTGTCGTTGTCGAACGGACTCCAGAACTCGCACATCGGTTCGTCCGCGTATTTCCAGTAGCGGAGGATGTCTCCGTTGATGACATCGCCGAACGCGGTCTCGTACTGCACCTTCATGCCGTTCTCGTGCGCGAGCCGCGCAATCGTGCCATAGTAGTTTTCCTCAATGAGCCGCGAGCAGGTGTTGCGCCAGTCCAGCAGGAACTTCTCGGTTTCGGCTTCGCTCTTCAAGACGTAGCCGAAGAGCGCCGGCAGCCACGGTCTCAGCTTGTAGCCGTTGCGCTTTTCGAATTCCTCCTCCATCTTCCAGGTCCAGCTCTGAACGCCGCATTCCCAGCTGTCCACCAGCGTTCCGTCGATCTTCACCCCCGCCTTGACGAGCTTCCCGAGATACCCTTCCCAGTTCGCCTCGAAGCCGCGCGGATCCATCTTGTCGCATTCCCACCCGGTCCCTTCCGGCGGCGCGGGATGGTTTCTGCGCTTCGCGTTGACGTGTCCGAAGACCAGGGTCCTGGTGCCGACCGTCTTCACGGGCGTCGCGTTCGTGGACATCTCAAAGCGTCTCAATCCCCATCCTGCCTTCGCCTCCCACATATCGAGTTTAGAAGCACCGAATTTCGAGAATGTCATTGGCACTTCGTCCTGCCAGGAGCCCGGAGGGCACGGACGATCCCAGAGGTTCGTCTTCGGCTCGTAAGCCCAATGATGATTCAACTGCTGTGGATTCGGAAACACGCGCAGGAGTTCGCCGTCACGACTCGCATCCGGCATGTCGAACGTCACCTCGCAGATCTCATGGTAGTCGTCGTCCGCGCCAAAGGCGGGCTTCTTTCCCGGCTCGAAAGCGACGAGCTTGCGCATAGCCTTGTCGGGAGTGATCCAGGGTCCGCCGGACATCGACCAGCCGGGACAGTTCTGCATCTTGAAGGTAAGATGCCTCTTGTGACATTCGTCAGAGATGAATCTGACGAGATCGACCCACTGTTCGCTGAGACACGGAATCGGATTCGTCACGCCGGGCCAGAGCGAGCCGTCGCCTTGTCCGTGAAAGAACTGAATGCCGGAGATCCCCGCGGCCTTGATAGCGTCGAGATCCGCGACGATGCCTTCCTTCGAAGCGTTCCCGCCGATGATGTGAAACCAGGTCTCCGGCGCGGCAGAAAGCAGCCCTTCGTAATCGTCCGAGTCGTCCCGTGCGACCGCACAGGTGGAGACGATCAGCGTTACTAAGATCATCAAACCTTGTTTCATCAAATTTCACCTCCTATTTGCCAGCACAAAATAGTGTCAACCTATCATAAAACCGGATTCTCGCATGTACTTACACAACTCGCAAATTCAATTCTGTCGACATAGTCGGAATTATTGAACCAAATAATGACGACCAAGCCTTCTGGATTGCTATAATTTTTTAATCCTATTCTCAACGGACCGAAGTCATAAATTCAATTCTCTTAACCATATCATTACCGTCCAGCACGACAACAATTACTCATCTTTCAAACATTTCATCACACGCATTGGAGTTAATGTAATGACCCTCATTTACCACCGATTAAATTATCACTTGATCCATATACATATTATCTTCCTGACAAAATATAACACTATTATAACAGGTGTCGCAAGCAAAAAACAAAACAAAGCAATAAGACAATAATCTTTAATTGTAATAACTTGAAGATCCGTATGTTGACAACGACGCGACGGGCTGTTCAGGACTATTTCCACAAAACGCTGATATGTCATATTGGGCTCATCGTCAAACACCTCGTCCGAAATACGACATTTGAATTCATCCTCAATGGCAAGCAATGCCTCGTTAGAATCAAGTCCATCCCTATATCCAGCAATCATCGCAAATGGATCGTCTGGAATAAAACGACAAGGCATACCATATTCTTCATGAAATATGTGTGCAATTTTTCTTGCGGCATTTTCGATTTCTTCATTCGGCCACAAGCCGACACCCCACACCTCCTGACGTTCATTAAGTTGTCTCTTAATGGATTTGCGAAGAAGCCACCATTTAAGATTGATGAAACCCAAACGTTTCTCGCTCCAGAACGGATAGCGGTCCGAAACATCATCTTTCAAAATTTCTATTCTTAAGGAATTCATCTGCAATCATTTATCAAACTCGTCCGATTGACCAACCAGTCAACCATGGCAACAACCGCGACAGACGCCGCCAACCACACCCACAACCATGGCCCATCACCATGATTGCAAGGATATTTTGCGGCAACATACACAATTAGCGTAAGCGGCGCAATCACCTGCAGAACACGATTAACAATAGAAAGCACACGCATAACCATCCTCGAATTCGTAAATTCAGTCCTTAAGACATTCATTTGCCATGACTATTCAAATGTTGAAAATACTCATTCAAAAGATGGCGAATATCTTTTGTCGTAAGAATAAATATAAATCT
>CALYRV010000068.1 GCA_945483525.1 uncultured Verrucomicrobiota bacterium | reverse complement strand
GAGTGCAGGGTGCAGGGTGCAGGGTGCAGGGTGCAGGGTGCAGAGTGCAGGGTGCAGGGTGCAGGGTGCAGGGTGCAGGGTGCAGAGTGCAGGGTGCGGGGTGTGTGTGCCGCTGATGATCGATATTAACGAGCGTGGTAAAATCGCCGCTGTGTTCGAGAAGTATCAGCCTGAGATCGTGCTCCACGCGGCGGCATACAAACACGTGCCGATGGTTGAGGCGAATCCGGAAGAAGGGTGGCGCAACAACACCGAGGCGACGAAGCAGCTTGCGGAACTGGCGAAGGAACACGGCGTCAGGCGGTTCGTGCTGATTTCCACCGATAAGGCGGTCAATCCCGTCTCGGTTATGGGCAAGACCAAGAAGGCCGCCGAAGACGCGATAATGTCTCTCAATTCTTCACCTTCACCTGACACCTCGACCTCATTCTGCGCGGTGCGCTTCGGCAATGTGCTCGGAAGCTCTGGCAGTGTGGTGCCGCTTTTCCGCGAGCAGATCGCGACGCTTGGGTTCGTGACGATTACCGATCCCGAGATGAAGCGCTACTTCATGACGGTCTCCGAAGCGGTGTCGCTCGTCTTGCAGGCGGCGAGCCGCGGCGAGCAGGCGATCTACACGCTCGATATGGGCGAGAGCGTGAAGATCGTCGATCTCGCGGAGCGGATGATCGCGCAGGCGGGCTACCGTCCGTACGTCGATATCAAGTTGGTCTTCACCGGGGTCCGTCCCGGAGAGAAGCTGTTCGAGGAGATCGACGTCTCCGAGAAGAGTTGCTACAAGACTGATATGGCGAAGATTTACATTACTAAACGGTCCTGATCGAGGAGGGTGTACGATGAAGAAGCCTTTTATCAACGATGATTTTCTGCTGGCGACGAAGACGGCGAAAGAACTCTATCATCGTTATGCCGAAAAGCAGCCGATCATTGATTATCATTGTCATCTGTCGCCAAAGGAGATCGCGGAGGACCGGCGATGGAATAACATCGCCGAGGTGTGGCTCGGCGGCGACCATTACAAATGGCGTCAGATGCGGTCTAACGGGACGGACGAGAGGTATTGCACGGGAGACGCTTGCGGCTTCGATAAGTTCTTCGCCTACGCGGGAGCGATGGAGAAGCTGGTCGGTAATCCGCTTTTCGACTGGAGCCAGCTTGAATTGGCGCGATATTTCGGCGTGACCGACATTCTTTCAACATCTACGGCCGCGAAAATATGGAAGAAGTGCAATGCCGCAATTGCAAAGAAGGGCTTCTCGGCGCGTAGACTGATGGTGAAGTCGAGAGTTAAGGTTGTCTGCACTACGGATGATCCCGATGACGATCTCGCGTGGCACGAAGTAATTGCGAAAGAATTCAAGGAGGTGAAGGTGCTTCCCACTTGGCGTCCAGATCGCATACTTAAGGAGGCTGTCGCGAAGAAGAAAGACCCGATGAAGCATCTCGCCGAGCGACATGATTATTTCGCGAAACGCGGATGCGTGCTGGCGGATTATGGACTTAATGAGATTCCCTCCGGACGCCTCGCCGACTATGTGGTTGAATGTATGAAGCTTGATGCGAAGGCGGGCTGGACCAGTCAGCTCCACTTTAATTGCATCCGTAATCCTAATTCCGCGAGATTTGCGAAGTTGGGTCCGGATACGGGATTCGACACCATAGGCGAAGCAGGCGGACTCAAGGGCCTTGCCGACATCTTCGATCGTCTTGACCGCCAGGATATGCTTCCGAAGACGATCGTCTATTCGCTCAATCCGTCCGACACTCCGGCGCTCGGTGCGCTGATCGGCTCGTTCCAGAAAGGTCCGGTCAAAGGAAAACTTCAGCTCGGTAGCGCCTGGTGGTTCAACGATCATTACGAGGGGATGCGTTCGCAGCTCAAGTCACTGATGGCACTTGGTTGTCTCGGGAACTTTGTCGGTATGCTCACCGATTCTCGTTCGTTCCTCTCCTATGCCCGTCATGAGTATTTCCGCCGCATTCTTTGTCAGTTGCTCGGCGACATGGTGGAGAGGGGACAGTTGCCGGACGACATCAAGTGGCTTGGTGGTATCGTTGCGGATGTCTGTTTTGATAATGCCAACCGTTATTTTGGCTTCAACGTCTGATTAAAAGGAGAACGCCAGCATGATCTCAACGTTAACGGTAATCGCTGCAATCGCCGCGGGAACGCCTGAATGGGAGAATCCCTTCGCCAATTCTATCAACCGACTGCCGGCGCGCACCTATTCGATGCCGCTTGCAGAAGAGAAGGCGGCGTTTACCGATGCGATCGAACCCGAGACGCCATTCAAGATGTCGCTTAACGGTGATTGGAAGTTCTCCTGGGCTGGCAATCCTGAGCTTCGCGCGAAGGATTTCTGGAAGGCGGATTTCGACGATTCCGACTGGTTCACGATCGACGTCCCATGCTGCGTCGAGACCCGCGGCTTCGGGGTGCCCGGCTACACGAACGTCCGCTATCCCCACGCTGACAGGTCGCAGCCTTCCGGCAAGGACTTTGCGAAAATCCTCGATCGCGATACCGGTAAGCCCGACTATAATCCCGTCTCGAGTTACCGTACGCGTTTCACAGTTCCCGCGGAATGGCAGGGGCGCGACGTGATCCTGCGTTTCGACGGAGTCTACTCCGCCTACTACGTATGGGTCAACGGGAAGATCGTCGGTTACGCCGAGGATTCAAAGCTTCCCTCTGAATTCAATATCACTCCTTTCCTCAATTCCTCGACTACCAACTGTCAACTATCAACTACCAACTTGCTATGCGTCGAGGTTTACCGCTGGTGTGACGGCTCCTATCTCGAAGACCAGGATATGAACCGCTTCTCCGGCATCTTCCGCGACGTCACGCTCTGGGCGAAGCCGAAGGACGGCATTTGGGATTTCACCGTCCGTACCACGCCTGTCGACGGGTACGAACGGTGGAAGGTCGAGGTTGAAGGTGTAGGTGTAGAAGGCGCGTCGGTTGCTCTTTATGATGCGGACAACAAAAAGATTGGAGACCTCCATTCTCAACCTTCAACCTCAACCTTCAGCCTTGATCTTTCTCCCAATCTCTGGAGCGCCGAGAAGCCTTACCTCTATACGCTGGTCGTCAAGAAGGGCGATGACATCCGTGCGAAGAAGATCGGCTTCAAGGAACAGAAGATCGTCGGCAATACGATCCTAGTGAACGGTAAGAAGATTAAGTTCAAGGGCGTGAATCGTCACGAGTGTAGTCCCGAGAACGGGCGCACCGTCTCGATGTCCGAGATGATCTCCGACATCCTGCTGATGAAGCGCTACAACATCAACATGGTCCGCACCTCGCATTATCCGAACAATCACTACTGGTATGATCTCTGTGACAAGTACGGCATCTATGTCGTCGCCGAGGCGAATGTTGAGGGGCACGAGCCAGGCTACGGCGAGAAAGGTCTTGGCCGCTTCCCCGAGTGGGAGAAGACGATTGTTGAGCGCAATGAGCGCAACTGCGTCTTCTACCGCAACAATCCCTCCGTCACTTTCTGGTCGATGGGCAATGAGACCGGACACGGAGACGATTTCCGTAAGGCGATCGCGAACGTGAAGTCTCTTGACCCTTCGCGCATCATCCACTGGGAGCGGGGTAATGCCGACGCCGATATCGACAGCAGCATGTATCCGTCCGTCGAATGGTGTGAGAAGCGTGGCAAGCTCGGTGAGGCGAAGACAGCTGACAAGCTCGAGTCCGCGGCAGGAGGAGAGGGATTCGCAATCTCCGGACATACCGCTGGCAAGGCGTATTTCTCCTGCGAGTATGCGCATGCGATGGGAAATGCCATCGGCAATTTTCAGGAATACTGGGACGTCTTTTACAAGTACGATTGCATGACCGGCGGCTGCATCTGGGACTGGGTCGACCAGGCGATGTATGTCGATAACGGACGCGGCAGGAAGGTCTGGGCCTACGGTGGCGACTGGGACGAAGAGCCGAACGACGGACCATTCAACTGCAACGGTGTGATTACCCCCGACCGTAAGGTGACGGCGAAGCTCGTCGAGGTCGGCCACGTCTACCGTAATCTCGTGGTCCGTAAGGCCGGCGACGGCATCTTCGAGCTCGAGAATCGCTTCGGCTTTACGTTCGCGGACGAGTTCGACGGACGCTGGACGCTGCTGGCGGATGGAGAGAAAGTTGCCGGCGGTGCATTCGGCGTGCCGCAGCTCAAGCCGCTTTCCAAGTGCCGCTTTACCGTCCCCGGACTTGCCGACGCTGTCGCCAAGACGGGTAAGGATAAGGAACTTTTCGTCAACTTCGAATTCTCGACTAGGAAGGAATCTCTTTGGGCGAAGCGGGGATGGATCATCGCGAGGGATCAGGTCGGGCTGACGAATGAGAAAGTGGGAGTTAGAAATGAAGAATTGCGGAATGAACAGTCTTCTGAGGCACCGAAGATTGATGAGGATGCGAAGGCGGTTACCATTGAGGCGAATGGTACAAAGGCCGTATTCTGCCGCAAGACTGGGACGCTCTGCAGACTCGTGATGAACGGTAAGAACATCATTGCCGAAGGTCCGCGGGTCGGATGCAATCGCGCTTTTGCCGATAACGACCGTTGGATGCGTGACGGCAGCGCCTGGGGCGAGGACCGGAAGATCGGCGGCGCGTATTCACGTGGGCTTACCCAGCTTTCGTATCACGCCCGTCCTCTCAAGGTCTCAAAAGCCGAGGACGGATCGGCCAGGGTTTCGATTTCTGTTGAGGTGACTGGCGGTAAGTCCGCGGGCTTCACGCATGTCTCGGACTGGACCGTTTTCGCCGACGGTACGCTGTCGGTCGAGAACAAGGTGACGCCGTTCGGCACGATGCCGCCGGCGATCGCCCGCATGGGGCTTTCGATGAAGCTCGACAGGGCGCTCGAGTACATGAAGTATTACGGACGTGGTCCGCGGGAGAACTACATCGACCGCTGTACGGGTTCCTTCTTTGGAATCTGGAAGTCGACGGTGTCTGAGCAGTACGAGCCGTATGTGCGTCCGCAGGTGAACGGCGGTAAGTGCGGAGTCCGCTGGGCGGAGTTTACAGATGCTGACGGGAAGGGAGTCCGCTTCTCGGGTTCCGAGCCGTTCTTCATGACGGCGCTTCATTACACCTGGGATGATCTGGAGCGTGCGCGTCATCTTGCGGGTCAGAAACGTTTCCGCGCTTCGTTGATCCCCCGGGCGGAGGTGTGTCTTGATCTTGACGTCCGACAGACCGGTCTCGGCGGCGGCAGCTGCGGACCGTATCCGATGTCCAAGTACCGTTTCGATCCGAATGCACCGGTCACGTGGTCCATGGAAATTGCGCCTGTAAAATAGATAATATGGCAAAGTCTGGGATGAGATCCTGAAATCCAGCTATGTTTAGACCTATCGGAAGAGATTTGTTCATGAAAACAAAAAGCATTTTGCGATGCTCTTGTTACTATACAGGAGATCAGCAAGAATGCAGTGTAATATTACCACATCGTAAAATAATAAAATAAGGGGTTCGTATGAAGAAATTATTCTCACTTTCGATAGCTCTCGCCTCGGCCGTGCTTTTCGCAGCGGAAACCGGGAACATGCCTGCGGATTCGGTCGATGCCGCGAAACTGGCGATTGTCCAGAAGTCACCTACACGCGTCTTCGTTGATTTCGGCAACGAGGTCGCGGTCCGTTCGCTCTCCTGGAAGGGCGAGGCAAAGCCGAAGGTCTACGCGAAGTGGTGGAAGAATCTCGGCGATGAGGATCCGAAGGTCGCATGTGATGTCGGCGTTTATGAGACCAAGGATGGGGTCACGACTTTCCGCTTCCATACTATTCCGCGCCAGCAGTATGTGCTGTTGGACGGAGCGGAGGTTGATGCGGCGAGCGTCAAGTACGATGTCGTGCCTTACGGTTTCACGATGCATCTGACGGACGAGACCTGGGAGCAGAAGCTCAAGCGCATGGAGTGGTGGACGGAGGCGCGGTTTGGAATGTTTATTCATTTCGGGCTTTATGCCGCGCAGGGCATTCACGAATGGCAGAAGTCCAATGCGAGGATTTCCGACTCCGATTACGACCGTTATTTCAAGAACTTCAATCCGGATCAGTTCGATGCGAAGAAGTGGGCGAAGGCGGCGAAGGATGCGGGAATGAAGTATGCGGTCCTTACGACTCGTCATCACGAGGGCTTCTCGCTTTTCGATACGAAGTTCTCCAACTACAAGATCACCAATACTGCGTTCGGGCGCGATCTCGTCAAGGAATTCGTCGAGGCGTTTCGCGCGGAGGGGCTTAAGGTCGGATTCTATTATTCGCTGCTTGACTGGCACCATCCCGATTACACGATCGACCGTTATCATCCGCGGCGCCAGGAGTTGGAAGACCAGGCTTTCGAGGGGAACGGTTCCGGTCCCGAAGCCGTCAACAAGAACCGTGACATGGCGAAATACCGCGCATTCATGAAGAACCAGATCACCGAGCTGCTGACCAATTATGGCAAAATCGACATCTTATGGTACGATTTCTCCTTCCCAGGACCCAATGGTAAGACGCGTTACGACTGGGATTCCGAAGGCATCCTTAAGTTGACCAAGCGGCTGCAGCCCGATATCATCATCGACAACCGTCTCGATCTCACCGACTACGAGGACGGTTGGGATTTCGCCACGCCCGAGCAGAACCGCGAGTCGAAACCGGTGACGGTTAACGGACGCGAGGTGCCGTGGGAGACCTGCCAGACCTTCTCCGGTGCCTGGGGCTATGCCCGCGACGAGCGCAGCTGGAAGTCGGTGCCGCAATGCCTCGAGCAGCTGATCTTTACCGTCGCGAACGGCGGCAACGTGATCATGAACGTGGGGCCCGACGGACGCGGCAACTTCGATTACCGTGCGCTCGACCGGCTCGTCGGCTACGGCAAGTGGCTTCGTGCCAACGGCGAATCGATCTACGGCTGTACGCGGGCTCCGGCGGAATACAAGGCCCCGGCGAACACGATCCTCACCTGGAATCCGAAGACGCGCAAACTCTATATGCATGTCCTCTTCTGGCAGTTCGGCGAGATGCCGCTCGAGTTCGCCGACAAGATCGATTATGCGCAGCTGTTGAACGATAAGAGCGAAGTCGAGATTAAGTGGGGACGACTTTTCCTACCGGTCGAGAAGCCGCCAGTCGAGATTCCTGTGATCGAATTTACGATGAAGTGAGAGAGAAGAATTGAAGTTCGCGCTGAGAAAACTGATCGCCTTCGTGTTCCTGCTTGGGATCGCGTGGTACATCTATCGCGATTTGGATAACATCTGGAACCAGAACTATATGACCTCCATCGGGGGTCTCGTCGTCATCTTCGCCGCGTTCTGGTTGCTGGTGCCGCTGGCGGTGGTGTGGCTCAGAATCTGGAAGCGAACGCGTAAGAACCGCCGCGGATACGCCTTGTGGCTCGAGGAGATCAAGCCGAACGGACCGCGTCCGCACCGTCCAAACCACAGACTTCACATCGATCCTTCGGAGCATATCTGGTTCCATGAGAAAGGGACGCTGTACGTCAAGGGGACGTCAGCGTACGATGCGGTGACCGTCAAGGGCCGTATCGGCGACGTCGCTTTCCCGCACGAGCCCCGCGAATGGCGCAAGGCCCAGCGGGTGCATTGTTATTTTACCGACAGGCGGATTCTTTTCCTCGGTAAGGAGATCGACTGCGATATCCCGTTCTCTGAGGTCGGCGGTTGCCGTCCCACCGTCGGTGGACTCGTTTTCGACGTGAAGAAGGACGATACTGATTTTTATATTGCCTTCACTTTTGTAAATCCCTTGATCGCGTCCGATGTTTATCATCGCATAGTAGAGTAACATCATTCAACCGCGTTTCCGATAATTTCCATATTCCATCCAAGATTCCAACAGGTGCTACTGTGATATGCGAGTTCAAACTACACTGACCGTTGCTGCCGCTATTGTTTTTGTCGTTGGCTGTCTTTCTCACGACTATGCGCCATGCGCCGAACGTTGTGATCATCCGGTTCCGCTGGACGGATCCGAGTGGCTGTCCGTGAAGGATGCGCCGGTTACGGAGGGTGGATGGAGCGGACCCTCCCAGCGGGCGGCGGACGGCACGAGCTTCTTCGTCTCGTCCGTCAGGAATCCCAAGGCGGTCGCGCGGGCGATCTGGACCACGACCGCGCTCGGCGTCTACGACATCTACGCCAACCGTGTGCTCGTTGGAGATGATTTCCTCAAGCCGGGCTTCACCCACGTCAGGAAGACCCGTCGTTCGTTCACCTACGACATTACCGACATGATCAACACCGAAGAAGGCGCGGTGAACGAATTCGCAGCCGAGGTCTCCGCCGGCTGGTGGCGTGACAAGATCGTCCATTTCGCGGGCAAGAAGAGCGCATTCCGCGGGGCTTTGCAGCTACATTTCACGGACGGCACGACTGCGGTGTACGGGACGAACGCGAAGGACTGGAAGGCGGCGATCGCCGGACCTATTACGCACGCGGCGATTTTCGACGGCGAGGAGTATGACGCGAGGATCGATCCGTGGACGGCTGTTTTCGCCGAGCCGGAGATCAACACCGAGTTCAAGGGCGAGATCCTGCCGAGCGCCGGCGCGGAGGTCACGCTGAGGCGCGATCTCGCGATGAAGAAGGGTCCGTATCAGCTTAAGAAGGGCGAGAAGCTCGTTATTGACTTCGGACAGAACTGTGCTGCAGTTCCGGAATTCGTCTTCTCGGCGAAGGCGGGGACGAAGCTGACGTTTTTACCTGCGGAGATGCTGAATGACGCTGATGCCGGTGTGCGCGGCTGTGACGGACCGAAGGGCTCGATTTATCGTGCCAATCTGCGCTGTCCCGAGTACGGAATGCGCGTATATTACACCTTCAAGGGCGAGGGTGTCGAGACCTATCATCCTCGGTTCACGTTCTTCGGTTACCGCTATGCGGAGCTCTCGGCTGATGGTGATGTATACCTCGAGTCCGTCTCCACGATCCCGGTGACTTCAATAAAGCAGGAGCTTGAGATCGGTTCGTTTAAGACGGGTGACGCCTCGCTCAACCAGTTCGTCTCCAACGTCTATTGGGGAATGCTTTCCAACTACCTGTCGATTCCGACGGACTGTCCCCAGCGCAACGAGCGTCTCGGTTGGACCGCGGATACGCAGGTGTTTGCCGATGCCGGTGGTTATATCGCCGATACGCGTTCCTTCTTCTCGAAGTGGATGCGCGATATGCGCGACACGCAGAGTCCGAAGGGCGGCTTCCCCGGGGTCGCGCCGCTCGCACAGTACGGGTCTGGCGAGCGCGAGATGATGCGCGTCGGCTGGTCTGATGCCGGCGTAATCGTGCCGTGGAAGATCTGGCGTCAGTTCGGCGACCGGAAGATCGTGGACGAGAACTGGACGGCGATGGAGAAGCTGCTGGATTATCAGGCGGAGACGAAATGCGATATGGCGGCGATCAAGGACGAGTGCGGCAACTACCAGTGGGCCGACTGGCTCTCCTGGGAGAAGCTCGAGAGCTGTGACGGCGGTGGGCGTCCCGATTACTGTGCGTTCACGGGGCCCTGGGGCAAGCGCACTGTGCGTCCCGAGGCGCTGGTCTATTGGAACTATCTTGGTGCGTGTTACTGGGCGCTGAATGCGCGGATGATGAGGGATATGGCGCGAGATACCGGTCGGGACGCCGTTAAATACGAGACGATGTTCGCCGAGGCGAAGGATTATCTCAAGGCGAAGTTCTTCACCGGGGCCGACGGCATGATCACCAATATCTTCTCCGATATGCAGACTCCCGCGGTGCTGGCACTGCAGGTTGGGATCGTTGAGGGTGAGGCGAAGGCGAAGACGATTGCTACGCTGAGGTCGAACCTGGAGAAGAACGGGAACTTCACCGGTTTCCTCGGCTCCTCGTGGCTGATGGATACGCTTTGCGAGAACGGGATGCAGGACATCGCCGTGAACCTGATGCTTAACCACAGGTTCCCGAGCTGGCTCTATTCCGTCGACCAGGGCGCGACCACGATCTGGGAGCGCTGGAACGGTTGGACT
>CALYRV010000067.1 GCA_945483525.1 uncultured Verrucomicrobiota bacterium | reverse complement strand
CGAAGAGCGCCATCGCGCCCTCGGCCTTCGCCTCTTCGACCGTGGTCATCTTCTTCGTGACCTCAATGCCTTCGTTGATCCACTTGTTGACGAGCTCCTCGACCTTCGCCTTCTCCTCGTCCGTCATCTTCTGCGGCCAGGAGAAGTCGAAGCGCAGACGCTCCGCCGTGATGTTGGAACCCTTCTGCAAAGCATTCGGACCGAGCACTTGATGCAGCGCCGCGTGCAGCAGATGCGTCGCGGTGTGCATGCGGGTGACGACCTCGGAGTTGTCTTGAAGTCCAGCCTTGAAAGATCCCGCGGACGTCGTGCGCGAAAGCTCCTGGTGCTTGCGGTTCGCCTCGTCAAAGCCCTCCTTGTCGACCGTGAGACCGTCCTTAGCAGCCATCTCAAGCGTCAGTTCAATTGGGAAGCCGTAGGTGTCGTAAAGCTCAAACGCAAGCTTGCCGGAGATGCGGGTCTGCCCGTGCTCCTTGAGCGCGGTCGTCACCTTGTTGTAACGCGCCTCGCCCTTGTCGAGCGTGCGGTTGAAGCGAGTCTCCTCCGCTTCGAGATCGAGCTTGCAGGTCGCGAGATTCGCGGTGAGTTCGGGATAAATGTGCTTGTACTTCTCGCAGATCACCTCGGCAAGCTTCACCGTGAAGCCCTGTCCGATTCCGAGCTGACGGGCGTAGCGCACCGCGCGGCGGATGAGACGCCGGAGCACGTAGTTCGCGCCCACGTTGCCCGGCTTCACGCCGCCCTTCGGATCGCAGAGGATGAAGGTCGCAGTACGCATGTGGTCCGCGATGATGCGGCGGGCCTTAAGCACCTCTTCCGCACTCTGCACCCTGCACTCCGCACCAGGCACCGCGCGAAGCGCATCGATCGCATCCATGATCGGCTTGAAGATCTCGGTGTCGTAAACGGTCGGCGCGCCGCTCATCATGCAGACGGTGCGCTCGACACCCATGCCGGTGTCGACGTTGTGACGCCCCAGCGGAACGAACTTGCCATCTTCGTTCTTATTGTACTGCATGAAGACATCGTTCCAGATCTCAATGTACTTGCCGCAGTGGCAACCAGGACGGCAGTCGGGACCGCACTTCTCCTTGCCGGTGTCGATGAACATCTCGGTATCGGGACCACACGGACCGGTCGTGCCGGCCGGACCCCACCAGTTGTCCTCGCGCGGCAGACGAAAGATCCGCTCATCGGGAATTCCAAGCGACTTCCAGATCGCGACCGCCTCCTCGTCCGCGGGAATGTACCCCTCGTCGCCTTCCTTACCCTCGCCGCGAAAGACCGTGACGTTGAGCTGCTCGGGCTTGAATTCGAGGTGCTTCGTGAGGAACTCAAAGGACCAGCTGATCGCCTCTTTCTTGAAGTAGTCGTTAAGCGACCAGTTGCCGAGCATCTCGAAGAACGTGAGGTGAGCGGCGTCACCGACCTCGTCGATGTCGCCGGTGCGCACGCACTTCTGGACATCGGTAAGCCGCGTCCCAGCCGGATGCTCCATCGCGCCCATCAAATACGGGACCAGCGGATGCATACCCGCAGTCGTGAAAAGGACGGTCGGATCGTTTTCGGGAATAACCGAGGCCCCGGGGATGATCCTATGTCCCTTGGATTCGAAAAACTTCAGATATTCTTCTCTCAGCTCGTCAGCCGTAATGTTCTTCATTTCAGTTCAATCCTTCAACTTCAACCACTTACTTCAACGTTTAATTAGTATATCAAATTTTGCGGATCTCAACGGGACGGAGCTCGACGTGCGGCTCACCGTAAGTGGAGATATCGACTGTAAAGGCGATATCCACTGGAGCCACGGACGCACGGAGCTCCTCGACAAGATCGCCGCGACCCCACCACACGCCCTTGAATCCGTTCGCCGTGAACGCGAGATGCTTAGACTCCTGCCCGAGGAAACGAACATCCGAAAGCACCGCATTGCGGAACAGGAAGACTGGCTCCTTGTTGCCTTCGCCGAACGGCTCCATCTTCGCGATCTCCTCAGCAAGCTCCAACGTAAGGTCGGCAGGCTCAATCTCCAGATCAAACCTGAGAGAGGAAACCGGAGCGCGAAGCGAGGAATTGCAGATGCTCTCGTACTGCTTCGCGCATTCCGCGGCGAAGGCGACGCGGAATGCGTCAACCATCCCCTCCTTCACGGAGAAACCAGCTGCAGCAGCATGTCCGCCGTATCGCGTAAGATATTTCGAACACGCCTTCAGCGCATCACGGACATTGTAGCCTTCCGGAGCCCGAGCCGAACCATGCCCGCCAGCCAAAACGCCAGTCGGAACCTGAACCTTCTCCATTATCCGCGCGGCGACAATGCCGGCGATACCCTGCTGCTCCGGCGGACCGTCGGGCATGTCAATGACCTGCGCCGCCGCGCCTTCAACCACCTTCGCCAGCGCCTGCTCGACCATGCCGGACTCGATCTGCTTGCGCTCGAGGTTGCGTCCGTCGACGATCCTCGCGGCCTCGCGGGCGATTTCGCGATCGTCGGTAAGGACAAGCTCAAGCGACTCTTCACCGTTCGCAACCCGCCCTGCAGCATTGATGCGCGGACCGATCAGAAAGCCGTAATCCTTCGTCGTCAGCGTCATGGATGCAGTGCGACAAGCACGAGCGTAAAGTTCGCGGAGCCCGAGCGGCGCCCAGCAATGAAAACGCTTGAGCGATTCAGACACGAGAATGCGATTCTGTCCGACCAGCGGCATCACATCGGTAACGGTGGCAAGACCGGCAAGAACCAGCAACGGCCCGCCGATCTTCGGGCCATCATAAAGCCCACACTTCGTCGCCGCATCCACCAGCGCATTCGCAAGAAGAAACGCCACTGAAGCGCCACAGAGATCCTGCAGGTGATCTGGAGCCGAAACCTTGGGATTAACGATCGCAACGGCATTCGGCAGCAACATCTGCCCGAACATGTTGACGGACGGCAAATGATGGTCGGTTACAATCGTCTCGATGCCTTCGGAACGGAGATCGGCGATCTGTGAAATCGAATTGATGCCGTTATCGACGGTCACCACGAGTTCGACGCCGGGGAAATCCCCGAGCATACGGACCACAGCCTCGTCACTCATGCCGTAGCCCTCGTCCAGACGCTTCGGCAGAAACGTCTCCACGTTTCCGCCGATCGCCTTGAGCGCGAGGGCCATGATCGCGGTGGCGCAAACCCCGTCGCAATCGTAGTCACCAAAGACCACGATGCGACGCCCGGCTTTCACCGCCTCAATCATCTTGGCCACCGCGGCGGAAACGCCCGGCAGCTCTTCAGGAGCCGCTAAATCGGCAAGAGAGGGGTTGAAATATTTTTCGTAATCAACTATCCCTCGCTGCCGCAACAGCTTTTCGACTATTGCGTGCATAACAATTTGAATGAGGAACTAAGGACTAGTTCTTCACTTGACTTCCAGGCACCAATGGTGCTTATCCGCAATCGTGCCGTACTGAATGCCCTGAACACGATCGTAAAGCGCCTGCAACGTCGGATGAACCTGCTCTGGATCAGAGATCTTGATCACGTCCTTATTCCGAGTGATCTCCCAGACCGGCGTGATCACGACGGCAGTGCCGAGCGCGGCGACAGCCTGGAACTTCTTGATCTCGCTATAAGGCACGGGACGACACTCCACCTTGATACCGAGATCCTTTGCGCACTGTTTGAGCGACATATTGGTAACGGACGGCAGAACCGACCTAGAATCGGGCGTCACGTACGCGCCGCTCTTCGAAATGCCCGCAAAATTAGAGGTCGCGAACTCCTCAACGAATTTATGAGTCTTCGCGTCGAGATAAAGCTCCACCGGCCAGCCATTGTGCTTCGCCTTCTCGTGGGCAAAAATGCTCGCAGCGTAGTTGCCGCCAACCTTGACGTCTCCCATGCCCTGGGGTGCCGCACGATCATACTCGTCATAAATCACGGCGCGGACCGGCTTAATGCCGCCCTTGTAGTACGCGCCGACTGGCATCACCATGATCATAAACGTATATTCCTTCGCCGGCGCGACGCCGATCTGAGGACCCGTACCGATCAGCAGCGGACGGAGATACATTGATCCTCCCGTGCCATACGGCGGAACGAATTCGGAATTCTTCTTAACGATCGCCTTGCAGGCGTCGACGAACACGTCCACCGGAACCGGCGGCATGCAAGTACGCTCGGCCGTGCGATACATGCGCTTCGCGTTTTCGTCAGGACGAAAGATCACGATCTTGCCGCTCTTCTGACGGAACGCCTTGATGCCCTCAAAGCACTCCTGCCCATAGTGCAGACACGCAGCACCGATGTGCATCTTGATCCACGGATCCCTGACGAACACAGGCTTGGACCACTTGCCGTTCTTCCATGTCATGCGGAGATGACAATTGACGTCCGAAAACCCGAAACCCAACTGCTCCCACTTGATACCCTTCTTAGGTGCTTTTACCATTTTCTTTTTCCTTTTTGCTTTATTGTTTTATTGTTAAATCACTTACGCCGCTGAAACAGCGGCATTGCCAGCTTCTGTAGCTCCTCATCCTTGAGCAACCTAGCATAAACGGCGTCCTTATCAATCCGATATGCCTGAAGAAAACTCTGCTGCGAGGGCACCGCCTTGCCACGACGATACTGAATCTTTGCATACTCCACCCAAAGAGTCCAGTCTCTAGTCTCGGTGCGCACACAGCGCTCCAACAGCATCTCGGCGTCTTCTGTCATTCCGGCTTCAGAAAATATCCTCGCAACTGAACGCATCGTGGCAAGATCGCGGAGCGAACCGGCAAGCGGCTTCAAAAGACGAGCGGACTCCATCAGGCGGCCCATCTCGTAGTAACAAGTAGCGAGCTCGAACGAATCCTGCGCCGAAAATTTCTTAGGATCGCGCCGCTTAAGCTCCAACCGCTCAACGTCCGCCGTGAGCTTGATGACCCGCTCAATGTAGGCACGAAGATTGCCGGTACGGCGATTATGCGGATCCATGAGATCGGTGTAGTCCATCAGTTCAAGAGCCACGTCATAACGACGGAACGGCAACAGACATTCCTGCGCGTAACGAAAGCCCGCCTCTGGCGAAATCGGATAAAGAAGACACGCCTCGCGGAACGCTTGTGCACCCTCGCGGTAGCGCCCCTGCTTATTATAGAGCCCCGCGATCGCGGAGCGCAGTTTCGAGAACGACTTCTGGCCCGCGAAGTCACGGCGATACATCGGATCCTTCGTGAGCCGGCGCACGTACCAGTCCCAGAAATCGGCGTCCTGCGCCGCACGCTTCGCATCATAAGGCGTCTTCTCCGCATTAATCTTCATGATCAGCCCGTGCGGAGAGAGATACGGGTACATCCACGGGATCACGTACGACTCCTCGACGTAGAAGGCGTTGTGCAACCGGTCGTGGTCGAACATCATCTTCGTGAGGATGCCGTTGATCTCCATCACACCGAGCGCACCCGTCACCTGGACGCGCCCGTTCTCGATTCTGAGATCGCCGTTCGCCTGCCGAACCCCGCGCTGGACTTCGTCAACATAAATGTTGAACGCCTCCGCGGAATCCTCCTTCGATGGAATCCAGATCTCGTCGCCGTAAAGATCGCGCTCGACGGACATGTAGGTGTCGTCGGCAAGAGCGTTCTGGGTGATGAGGTAGACATCGGGACGGAAATTCGCCGAATAGATCATGTACGTCGGGACGAACCTCCCCGGATCGGTGCCGCCAAAAAAGATCGCTTGCGGCTCCATCGGAGGCGGATAGGTCGGATCGGGGAGCGGCTCCTCATCCGCGACCAACTGCTCGTTGATCGCCTTCGCGCCGTCCAGCTGATACGCGCCGAACTGCCACCCGAAGGTGTGCCCGTTCTGCTCCGCACCGCCGAGCTCGAACACGATCTGATCGTTGCAGTAGTTGTCGTAAATCGGGAACACGAGCGCGATCAGGATCGCGGCCGCGGCATAGATCTTTACCGGCACCCAGCGCCTCAGAAGCGCTCCGACGAAGACAACACCATAGCCGATCCAGAGCGCGATCATCGCGTGGGACGAGATGAACTTCACTTTCTGAATGAAGCCGTCCTGGATGTCGCCCTTGACGTTGGCGAGACCGATCAGGAGCACTGACATCAGCAGGAAGCAACTGAACGCCGCGCCCATCCACTTCCAGAAGAGCCTGCGATGCTCCTTCCTTACGGACCACTGTCCGAGCGCAAACGGCACGAGCGCCATCAGCGCGAGTACGTCGGTGAACTGCAGCATCACGTCCTTGAAATAGCCCTTGATGCCGTCCCAGGTCGGCATGTGGAACGTAATCGCCTCGTACTGTCCGCGCTCGAGCGCATGCTTGAATCCCTCCCAGGTGCGCGGATAACCCCAGTTCATCGGCGGATTCCGGAGATCAGACGCGATCGGCATGTAGGCGTAGAACGCCGCGCCGAGCTGGGTGAAAAACGCCGCCCCCGCGACCGACCTGCCGTTCGGCAGCGTCGCCCACGCGAGCGCAAGCAGGATGAAATTCCACGCAATCGGCCAGCAAAACCACCAAGAGCACGGGTGGGTGAGCCCGTTCATCGCGCCGTGCTTGAGGAGGATGAAGCCCGCAAGATGGAGCCCCGCGACCGGCACCGCGAACGATAGCCCCTTCGGCGTGAACCAACAGAGCGCAAAAAGCGTCACCATTGCAGCCCAGAACATCAGCGTCGACTTCCACCACGGATAGGCCTCGCCGCGGTATCCGAGCTCGGATGCCTGCGGCACCGTGATCGCCAGCAGTACCGCGACTGCCGCCAGCCCCGCCGCCGCGAAAAGGTACTTATTAAACCGCTCTTCCTCGAGCGTTGAAGCGACCGCCAGTGCGACGGAACCAGCGATGAACGCGCCGATCATCGCATAGCGCCAGGGGGCGATCAACGGCGCAACAACCGTCTCGAACTCACCCGCCCAGTACTGCCCGGAAGTGAAGACGAACGCGGAAAGGAACAGAATCGCCGCGCCGGCTCCACCGACGTAGAGCGCCGCCTTGCGGGCACGGATCTTGTCACCCTTCTGCGCGAAGACCGCCGCCGCGACCACGGCGCCGACCAGCAGCAAAAGCCCGAGGACGATCGCCGTCGACGACGGCGTCGTCACCAGCTCCTTCGCGTTCCCCAGGACGGGAAGGTGCTTCGCGATTGAGTCGGAAGACATCTCAATGCTCATGCGGTTGAGCTGCCCAACCTGCAGGATCTGATAGGTCATCGCCACCGGACAGAGGTAGATGAATACGTCACGGAACATCCCTGGGTTCTGCATCAGGATCACGAGCGCCAGCGGCACGATCGCGAACAGCAGCACCTGGTAGTTCGTCAACCCTAGCCCGAAAATGAACGCCGTCATCCACAGGATCTTGTCGGACGGCTTCCTCATCCAGCGGTAGGTCAGCAGAAACACCCACATCAGGAAGAACGCGTTAAGCGAATAGATCTCGACGATCGTCGACTGCGACCATTCAACTGGCGAAAGCGAGAACGCGAGCGCACCCGCGACACCGCCGCCAAAGGAGAGCCAATTCGTGTTTCGCGGTTCGTCGTTCGTGGTTCGGGTTAAATCATCATCGCCGATAAAGTCGCGAGAAGAGCAGCATAACAGCATCGCGGTGAAACCCGCGGCGAAAGCGCCGAAGGTCGCGGAACAGAGCGAAACACACCAGGCCGGCGTCGGATGACCCATGTAGGTCACGAAGGAGAAGAGCTTGCAGAAAATCCAGGAGCAGAAAGTCCAGAACGGATACCCCGGAGGATGAGGAACGCCAAGGTGAGCGGCGGCTGTAGCGAGTTCGCCGGAATCCTCCAATCCGACCGACGGACCGAGGGTATAAAAATAAACCGCGAACGTTACGAGAGTGGCCGTCCAGAACGCCGCCCAATCGAGCTTCGTGAAAAACTTATTTTTCATACGCAAAAACTTTCTGGAAATTATATCAAATCCCAGCGTTTTTCACAATAGCGATATTACTTTGCAACGATGCCGGAGACCTGGAAGGAAACCTTCTCAACACCCGACGCCTTAAGCTGGGAAAGTAGCTCAATCCCAAGCCCAAGCGATGACTTTCGATCGCCGGAAATTAGAACCGGCAACTTCATATGAACAGCATTAAGTTCGCGAACCTTGCCGATCACTGCCTCACGCGTGGTCGGATTGCCGTTAAGCTGAATTGAATCGTCGGGGAGAATGGTAATCACGATCCGCTCCCCTTTCTCGTCAACACCAGCGGCATCCGGAAGCTCAACCTTGAGTCCCTTGTGCACCGCCATGTCAAAGATGCAGTAAATAAAGAAGACCAGCACAAGAAACATGACGTCCATCAATGACGTCATTTCCAGTCGCACTCCTCTACGTCTACGAGACATTATACTGTCATTCGTCGGTCTTCAATCATCCGAACAGCGGTCATCAATGACATTGTACGGGAAGAGCAAAATCAACGAGGCAATAAGCCCGGCGGCCGTCGTAATCAACGCCTCGCCGATACCGGCGGTCGCCGACATCGGATTGACCACGCCGTCCACCCCGTTGAGCGACCTGAAAGTCTGCATAATGCCGATCACCGTGCCGAGAATCCCGAGCATAGGCTCAGCCGTGATGATCGTAGAAACCAGCGTCAGTCCCTTGCGATCCTTCTTGCCCGACCGCACCTCTAACGCCTTCCACACCAAGACGGCGAGGCCCAGCACCGAAAGCCCCAAAATCGGCCACATGACCGGTCCGCCGGCGAGAAAAGTTTCAATCAGTTTTCTCATTTACCAACCTATTGTTTTAGTTAGAGTGATGAGTTGGAGTTGGAGAACGGACGTGAGAAAGTCACCTTCCTTTCTCCAACTCGAACTATTTACTCCAACTAAGTTCAACGTCACAGCAAAAGGCCCGGTTCATCACCGGGCCTTTACGCTTACTTGGTCTTATGGCGCATAGCCTTCATACGCTTGTCGTATTTATGCTTGGACATTTTTTTGCGCCTTTTCTTCTTGATGGAACCCATGGTGATTTTCCTTTGATTGTTTTGTTTCGGCTAGCTAGGCCGTTTCTGACTCAGAAAATTATCTTATTGAGCGGAAGCTCAATGATTCCGGTAGCTCCAGCTTCCTTGAGCAACGGAATAATATCACGGACCAACCTCTCTTCAACAACCGACTCAACCGCGAACCAATCTGCGTCATGAAGCTTGTTGATGGTTGGAGCATGAAGCGCGGGCATCGCCTTCACCACCTTCTCAAGCGTCTTCGCCGGAGCATTGCACTTGAGAAGCACCCGACGCTGAGCCTCAAGAGCTCCGAGAAGAAGCATCTTAAGCTGCTCAAGCTTGGCCCGCTTCGCCTTATTCGCCCACGCCTCCTTATTTGCGATGAACCGCGTAGTGGAGACAAGAATCGTGTCAACGATGCGGAGGTTATTGGCACGAAGAGAACTGCCCGTCTCAGTAAGATCAACAATCGCATCAACGAGCTCGGGAGCCTTCACTTCAGTAGCTCCCCAGGAGAACTCTACGTTCGCCTTGATCTTATTCTTCTTAAGGTAGTTCTTGACAATGCCAATGGCCTCGGTCGCAATAGTCTTGCCGTTGAGATCCTTGACAGACTTAATCTTGGAATCGTTCGGAACTGCAACAATCCAACGGACGGGATTGGAGGTAGCCTTCGAGTAGTTGAGCTCGCAGATCTCCTGCACCTTACCGACATTGCCGTTCTCGTAGATCCAGTCAAAACCGCAGATACCGGCGTCGATCTTGCCGAGCTTCACATAACGGCTCATCTCCTGCGGACGAAGCAGACGACATTTAATCTCCCCGTCATCAATGGATGGATAATAGCTACGAGAAGAACAGGAGACATTGAAACCCGCGCGCTTGAAGAGCGCGAAAGTCGATTCCTGTAAGCTGCCTTTCGGGAGGCCGAGAACGATCGCCATGTTGTTATTCTTTTAATTCCAATGGAGCGGGCGATGGGAATCGAACCCACGTAAGAAGCTTGGGAAGCTCCTATTCTGCCATTGAATTACGCCCGCAGAATAAACGTTTGGCGGAGAGAGAGGGATTCGAACCCCCGATACCCTTGCGGGTATGCATGATTTCGAGTCATGTGCATTCAACCAGGCTCTGCCATCTCTCCTGCAACGAGCGCAAA
>CALYRV010000066.1 GCA_945483525.1 uncultured Verrucomicrobiota bacterium | reverse complement strand
TGGTGCAGATCACGCGCACCACGCCCTTGCGGCGAATGATGCGGCAGTTCTCGCAAATGCGACGAACGGAACTACGTACTTTCATTGTTGTTTAACTCTCTTTAGAGTGGTCGAATATTGGAGTAGTATATCAAAAAATGTCGTTTATGCGCAAGTAGGAAAATGAAGAAAAGTAAAAAGTAAAAACGAAAGGCGAAATTGCGGTGAAAACAACAAAATACCGAGCCGACATAGGCCGACTCGGTATCTTGTTCGATTATTCCGATTTCTCGGACTATTCGATCATTATCCTCAGACCACTATGTCCCAACCAGCGCGATAAACCTCGCGCCTGATAGAGATGCCCTTGCGGTTGCAGCCGGCGATCTCCATGTTAACGGGGTCCCAGTCGAAGCCGCAGTCATACTTGTAAGCGGTGTTGCAGAGGAGACAGAGCGTCGCGCCGCGTCCGCCGACTTCGGCCGGCGAAATCGTGCGCTTCCTAGACTCCATGCACTCGCAGAAGTTCTGCACCTGGTTCGGCGAGAAGTAGAGGTCCGCCTTCTTGATGACGTCCGCATAGTCCTTCTCGATCTTGTCAAGCGCCGCCGCGAGCTTGTCATCCTTCTTCGCCATCGCGTCCGTGCCGTAGTCTTTGCCGATCGACTCCACGACCACGTTCTCCTTCGCGAAGAGATTCTGCGCGTCCTGCAGCGCCTTGCGCACCTCCGCATTCGGCTTCACGTTTTCGGACTTTCCGCCGACCCACACGGCGATCTTGCCGCGATTCACCGCGACAATGCCCTTCGTGCCGTAGAATACCGTGCCCCAGACGCCGAACGGACCATGATAAAGCTCCACCGTGCCGTAGCTCTTCGCGAACAGCATCTTCATGCCGAACTGACGGCGTCCGCCGTGGAAGAGGTCCTTCGAGTGGGGCTCTTCGGACGGGATGATGCGGAACGGACCCGACTTGTCCATATCGAGACCCCACTGCGCGATATCGAGATGGTGCGCGCCCCAGTCGCCATTGTACCCGGAGCCGATGTCATCGTCGAAACGCCAGAACATCGGATAGAAGTTGTTCACCCCGCGTGGAGCGAGCTGGTCGGAGTACGGACGCCACTGTGCCGGACCCAGCCACATATCCCAGTCGACATCCGGATTCGGCGCGCCTTCGGTCGCCGCGTTCTCGGGCTTGTCGAAGAAACGCAGCGGATGCGAAGGGCCACCGAGCTTCTGTCCACCGATGCCGTAGTTTGCGTCTACGTACATCACGTCGCCGATGAGTCCGCCACGCACCAGCGCAACCGCATCGCGGAACTCGCGCCAGGAGCGCTGCATCGATCCGGTCTGGAAGACGCGCCCGTACTTCTCCTGCGCCTCGATCACCTTCTTCGACTCCTCGATGGAGAACGTGAGCGGCTTCTCGCAGTAGACGTCCTTGCCGTGCTTCATCGCCTCGACCGCCATATAGGCGTGCCAGTGGTCCGGCGTACCAATGCAGACCGCATCGATCGTCGGATCCTCAAGCACCTTGCGGAAGTCGAAGATCGCGGCGCAGTTGCTGTTCTTGTACGCGTCGTTGACCTGCTTCGCACCGGCTGCCGCACGCACCTTGTCGCAGTCGCACACCGCGACGATCTCGACGTTCTTCGCGTAGGCCTTGTTGAGGAACTGCGGAATGAGCGCGGTACGCATCTGAATGCCGTAGCCGATCATCGCGATACGGCGCTTCTCGCCGGGCTTGAGCTCGCGCGCGCCGATCTTGGAAGTGGAACAACCCGCCAGCGCCGTAGCCGCCGCGGAACCGAGAAGGAATGATCTGCGATTGAGGTTCATGATTAGGTTTTTAGTTTATTGGTTGTAGGAAAATTCAGGTTGAAAGTTGAAGTCATATCAGATCTGCTTCGCGACGACCGCGATGGCAATCGAGGCGGCGAGAACGACGAGACCCGCGACAAGAGCGCCGCGCGTCTTCGCGCCCGTGCCCTTCCACTCGCCGAGAAAGACGCCGAGCAGCGAGGAGAAGAGGACACAGCTGCCCATCACGACCGCGAACGAGATGTAGCGCATGTCGCCCATCATCGGCTCGCCGATCTTCTGACACGCGAACTGCATCGCCCAGATGATGCCGGCGAGGGCCGCCCAACCGAACACCAGATTATAGTTGTCCGCCTTGCCGCGGTTGAGATACTCGTGAAAGGTGTGGTTCTTCGCGTTCTGCCAGAAGCACCACGCCGCATTGACGATGAAGCCGCCCCAGAGAACGACCACCAGCACCGGCATGCCGACCCAGATGTCGCTGGTGCCGTACTCGCCGGCCAACGCCTCCATGGAGGAGCCGGACTGCAAGCCGAAGTTCATGCCGGCGGACGCGATGCCGGAGAATACCGCGACGACCATACCCTTCTTGAAATTGAATTCGGCGACCGCCTTCTTTTTCGCCTCTTCATCGAGCTCGCCCTCCTTGAATTTGCCGGCGAGACCCACGAGCACGATGCCGACGAGCGAGACGATGACGGAGACCAGCGTGATCACCGCGGCCTTGCCGGCGACGAGCTCACCGGCGCGTCCAGTCACGATCGGCGGAATCAGCGTGCCGGTCGCCGAGCAGAGTCCGCAGCCGATCGCAAGGCCGAGCCCGATCCCGAGATAACGGATCATCAGTCCCCAGGTGAGTCCGCCGAGCCCCCACAGCGCGCCGAAACCGACGCACTGCCATACGGTCTTTGTCTCGGTGTTCGCCAGCACGTCAAAGAGATGGGGACAGGTGACACTTGCAAGCATCAGCGGGAAACACACGAGCCCGACCAGCGCGTAAATGAACCAATACGATTCATAACTCTTCGTCTTGATCTTACGGAACGGCAACGCGAATGTCGCACCCGCGATACCACCCAACGCACAGATTACAGCGCCCATTGAAATTTTCCCTTCTAGATTATCATCGAAATTATATCAAAAACACCTCTTCCCGTGTGAGTCCGATTCACCTTTAAAGATTTCGGAATTCGGAGAAATCACACCATTGAGAATTCACTGCGCGAGTTTGGTCACTGACTGACCGTCGATCTCGATGTCGGTGAGGATGATCTCGCCGTCCAGCACGCGGTAAACGGCGATAGGTTCTACACCTTGCTTGCGAAGGAGCGTCTCTGCCTTGGGCGCGAGCTTCTCGTTCACGAACAGCTGATCCGGGAAGTTAACCTGTACCACCAACGGAGAATTGTTACGACGCTTACTGAAGTCATCGTATGACTCGTCCGTACGCTTCTCGTTCCAGGTCACCGTATGCATAACACGCGACGACTTCGGCTTCATCCAGACGCCTGCTGCGGACGGCTCGTAGGCGGCTTCGGCGACACGCCAGAGTCCGTTGGTCGACGGCTCGATACGGACATAGAACTTGTTACGTTCTGAATACAGGTCCTCCGTAGCAGTATTCGGAAGCATCTCCGTCCGCTCGCTCACCGAAACTCGCAGATATCGTCCGCGCCACGGATCACGGGGATCATAAGCCCGGCACTTGAAACGAACCTCCGTCCCTTTCAGCACCACGCGCTCGTAACGGTAGATGAGGAACCCGACCGCAAGGAGCTGGACAAGCAGGACAGCCCCAAAGATGATTGTCCGCCTATTCATTTCGCCGCCCTCCGCTTCTTGAACCGGATCATCACGACGTTGAGCGCGGTCAACGCGACGCCGGCGATGATCAGGACGATTCCCTTGACCGTGAAATCGACATCGCTTGCGAAGAACTTCGAAAGCACCAGCCAGAAGAACAACGCCGCGCCGATGTTCGTATAGGTCAGCCGGACCTTGCGGATTCCGACCGCGGCGATGACGGCCGCCAGCACGAGCGCGACGCAGAACAGCTTGATTGACACGAAGGTCGTAACCATCGCCGCTCCAGCAGCCACCAGCGTCGCAATCAGAGGCCATGCCGGGAGCTTCCCGAAGATGCCTACGCCGCCGACCAGCAATGCGCACACCCAGAACACGCTGACGAACGTTTCTCCTCGCACCGACCACTCGATATACGGCATCGCGTTGCAGACCATGATCGCCGTGCCCAGGGAATAGACGAACCCGGTAATCAGCTGTCCCGTGATCAGCGCCGCCCACGACTGTTCGCGGCGGAGGAATGCGATATATCCCGGGACGGACAGCGCCATCAGCGCCAGCGCCTTGAAGACAAGCGACCAGGATTCGCCGTTGGCGTCCTCATAGGAGATCGCCCAGAAGATTCCGAAGACCGGCCAGAGCGACATCACCATCACAGACCGCGTTACCCACCCGATCGGCAGTGTGAGAAGCGCGACGAACAGGATCAGTCCCGGGACTGATCCGCCGACCTGATACGTCTGCGCCACCAGACACGCCGCCGCACCAGTCGCGATCGTCCAGAGGATGCCGAGCGGTTCCCAGATGAGCATCGATTTCACGCCCCTTCTCGCGGCAATCAGCGCGACGATACCGCACGCCAGCAACGGGGCGACAGAAATCGCGGCACGTTCGCCGCGTCCAAAGCAATCCCAATTCGCGGCGAAAAGCGCTATGACGCCGAGTCCGATCATCAAAGCGCCGAAGCCTCCCGCGAGCATCGCGCCCCAGGAGATTTTCGATTCACGCTCGGCATACCGTCCTAGTAGCTTCTCGGCGAGATCCTCGCCGATCACGCCTTCCGACCGCCATTCGGCGATCTCCTTGCACATCCATTCGCGCTTAGTCATATAAAGCAGTTATTTATTGAAGCCCTTACGGGTGAGAAACTCCCAGAGGCGGTTCATCCAGGTGTAGCTGCCGGTGCCTTCGGACGCCTTACGATGGAAGCAGTGATTACGCTTCGCGAGCGTGTGGAGATCGCACTGAATACCCTTCTCGCGGAGCTTCTCCCAGGTCTTCACGGAATTCATCGCCGCCCAGCCGTCCGCATCGCCGTGGATGAAGACCATCGGACAGCACTTGTCGTCGAACGCGAATTCAGGAACCGGCACCGCGCTGTCGTCATTGCCGCCAGTCTTGTTGTGCCAGTCCACGCCGTCCGTCAGCGCATACGCGGGATAGATGCCGATCGCCCAGTTGACGTTACACGGAATTTTATCAAGCTCGTCAATCGGCTCATATGCGGATTTCGTCGAGGAAAGCGCCCCCATGAGCGTGAGGTGTCCGCCCGCGGACGACCCCATGATGCCGATGCGGTCGGGGTCGAGTCCGAGCGCCGGGGCCTCGGAACGGACCATCCGGATCGCACGCTGCAGATCCTGCCAGGGACGGAGATGCTTCTGCGCGCGGTCCTTGTTCGGACAGCGATAGCGCATCGTCACGACGGTCATACCCTTTTCGTTAAGATAGCGGCGGAACGGCGCGACTTCGAAGCTGTCCGGCGAATTCCAGTTATATGCGCCGCCGGAATAGACGATCTGAATCGCCTTGGTCTTGAGTTCCTTCGGGAAATGCCACTCGATCCAGGGATTGCACTGGTTCGTGAGCGCATTCGGCATCTTGCCCTCGGGCCAGATATTCTCACGGCGAAGCTTCGTGAGATCATGGTCTTGATCGGACGCATAACGGAGTTCGAGAGAAACTTCCTTGCCGAGCTTGCCGTCGAAATTCATCTGACGGATGAAGCCGAGCGCACTTTCCTGCCAGTTGCAACCCCAGAAACCGCCATGGTCGCAATCGGAATAGAGATGGACTTCCGCCGGAACCTTCATCTGGCGGAGTTTACGATAGACCTGAGTGGAGGCGAGCGGAGAATAGATGTCCTTGCCGCCGTGAAGCATACACATCGGACAGGTCTTTGCGTCGAACTTAAACTCGTCACCCGGCTTGCCGTCCTTACCGCCGTTCTTATCGGGATTGCCGACGGCGCTAGTGGTGAGTCCGTAAGCAACCGCCCCGGTAATCGCGAAATTGATGTGACACGGGACCTTATCGAGTTCGTCAATCGGCTGATACGCGGGAGTCTGCGAAGAAGTCGCGAGCAAAGTAGCGAGATGCGAGCCAGCAGACATTGAAACTACACCGATTTTCTCGGGATTGAGTCCGCGCTTCTTGGCCTCGGAACGGACGAGGCGCACCGCGCGCTGTCCGTCTTCCCATGCCGTCTGATAGATCGGAATCCCCTCGGGGCGGGGAGTACGATAGCAGAGGTTCACCATCTGGAATCCGGCCTTACCGAAACAATCCGGCCACATTTTGCGGACGTGATGAATATCGCAGCAGCACTGATAAGAGCCGCCGGAGATCATAATGATGATGCCGCCGTTGGGCTTCTCGGGCTTGGCCAGCCATTCGATATAGGCGATCTTATTGGTCGAGCCTTCTTCGTCCGTCATCCTAGCGAACTGTTTCTCCTGAGCATCGGGCATCTTGCCTTCAGGCCAGAGGTATTGACGTTCAGTAGCGACGCCAGACAGAGCCAGCATCGAAACGACAACAGCGAGTAATTTATTCATAGTAAAGATATTATAGCAAAAAAACAAGCGGAGGTCAGAAGACCTCCGCCACACGCCAAACCCGCCCCAACTACTCAATGGCGTCCTCAATCTTTATTTCCTCTGGCTCGACAACCCGGACAAGCTCATCGACCGCACAACCCATCTCGCGGCGCAAATTCTTGTAATCCCAGGTCTCTGCGTCCTGCTTCGCTGCGTAGTCCTCAGCCGACTTCAGATAGAGTTGATTCTGCGTCTCCGTCTCGTCGGCATCAAACCACTTCTGAACGGATTCCGGCCAGCTCTTCAGCGGTTCGAAATAGCGATAAAGGTAATAGACCACTGCGGCTGCGCACCAATAGGAGTGAACCCACCTAAACCGGTAATCACCGTCATACTCCAACCCCCAATGTTCTTCTACACCCTCCAGCGCAGCATAGACGCCATCAATCATCCGCAAATACGCCCCGACAGCAATACCGTGCTTCTCCAGCTTAGCCAATGCCGGGAACCTCTCCCTGTCCGTCTCGTATAAAGATGCAAGATTCATCAACACCTCATTTCTTGCCGCAAATCTTTTTCAATTCCTGATAACTCGGCAGCCGCCCCTTGTTATTAGTTTTGTATTCCTTCCAGCTCTGCCGTCCGAGGATGAGCCCTTTGGCATCCGCCTCGTCAAGCCCGAGCACATCGGCAAGAATGTGCGCCGCCGGTTCGTAGAGATCGCACTCGCGAAATTCCCTCAGCCGCAGCCGCACAAATTTCTTCCGATCCAACTGATCGAAGAATTCATCCGCTGACACCACGCCCGCGTCACGAACCTTCACGATCTTGCCGCGCCGCGACGACGCTTTCACTTGATTTCTCGTCTTCATCCGCTGCTCCTCGTGCATTATAGCCGTCTCGCTGAAATTTGGTAACGATTTATTTGATGCGCGCTTCAAAGCCCTGTAAAATTGGCTCAAATGATTCATACATCCTCGCCATCTCGGTCCGAATCTCATTTTCAATAGCTTCATCAGACTTATTCTGACGCAGAATCACAATTTTTGCGCCACCAAGTATAAGTATATTTTTCGAATGCCTTTTTTGAATTCGTTCAATACCTACCTCTTTACATTTGGAGGAAACTGCCTCAAGAAGATCTTCTATAATATCCGCGTGTGTATTCTTCTCAATATGCAAAAGAACCGTACACTCCTTCTCCCCGATCGAGATTTCATAATGAACCGATTTTGATTCTTTTTCAGGCAACCTTCTCTTATATTGAACATATGACAATGAATCACCCTTCACAGCAGGAAGCAGTTCGCCGTCCTTAATTTGGATGCCATTGCGAAGCGACCTCAGCATCCGCTCGCCACGATTAGCGTTCTTAAAGAGAAATTCAAGCTCCTTCCAGTATTGATCATAAATTTGATTGCACAGATCCTTGATTTTCGCCCCCTCCATGGCAAGTTTCCTCTCTACGATTTCATAGTAATGTTGTATGAGCAACCGTTGCTCTTGGCCCAGTGGTGCAATCTTTAGATTCCCAAGTATATAATCCAGTATTTTTGCAACACTGTCATACCCAAGTACATCCCACGTGTCAACATTCTTCTTACTTGGCGAGCGTTTATCCGGCGTCAAAAATATGAAATAACGATTCCATTTATGATCAGGGAACCGTCCCGAAACCAGCTTCTCATATTCCGAAAGTTGCCCCTCTTTACCTTCCGTATCAACCCGCTCGCAAGCATTCCACTTATTTTCTATTGCAATTACGATCTTCTCCTTCTCGGAAACTAGCAAGAGATCAATATGTTCCACTTCGCGATCAGCCACAAACGAATTGTAATCCGCAACAGCTTTAAGCGCCCTGTAACGCTCGGGAAACTTCTTTGCATTCCCACCTTCAGTTTCATTTACATAACATTTCAAGAACAATTTCAAAAACAAATCCCCAAGCCCATGATCCTCCTTCGGAGAGAGAAGCCATTTCAGCATGAAACTGTGACGAATCTCAAGCTCTTCAATACCGAATACTCGCAAGATATTAAACAAGCGATCTTTCTTGGCCTGTTTATCTAACAAATCCTCTATATCATTCAACAGACCAGCAGACAATGCCTTTTGCAAGACTTTAATATTTGCGATCTCGGAATTCATTATTTCACGTTTCTTAACGAGTTGAACTTTTGCGTCGCCATTTCAGCCTCTGACACGCTGTCTGCGATTGTTTTCCGCTTTAGGTTCTCATATTCTTTGCTACTCGGCGTGGCTTCATATTTAGCTGCTGCGATATAGGCATCTTCCAGCTTCATGTAAACACGATCATGCAATTCATCGATTGCCAGTTTCTGCGCTTTGATTTTGCATAAATCCGCATCCCCCTTCGGATCACGCCCAAATTCACGCAACTCTGACTCCAAGCGCTTGCGATTCGATTCTAGCAATTCGCTCTCTACCCTCAAATTCTGGATCGAACGCCAGATAGATGGTGTCTCACGCAAAGCAAATGGACGCAGTACAGCATCTCTCCTTGTGAGCTCCGCCTTGGTTAAATGTAAGACCTCCGGCATCTTTTTCGCCTCTGGACAATCTGCTGGCCGTTGGGCCACGGTTTCACACCCCAGCAGAAAAGCCGCCGTGCAACATCCAATCATCAGACCGAGAAGCTTCATTTTTCTCCTTTCATTTTCTCATATTGTGCAAACGCAGAGTTTGCGGCATCAATTCCATCGCGCAAAGCACTCTCCCGCAATTCAGACAAACCATTCCTGCTGGGAGCAACATTGCATTTTACAGATGCAATATACGCCGCGATTAAACGATTACTGATATTTTGGATTTCTGTCAAAAGCTCCTGCTGGTAGGAGCAAATCCTTTTGAAGTCACCGTCCTGCTCAGGATTCCGGCCGAAGCTCCTCAATGTCTGTCGCAACTTTTTAACTTTCTCCTTCTGCGTAACGGACTCTGCCTGCAACCGATCAAGGCACTGCTTGATTGATGGAGCTTCATTCACCATAAATGCTCTCACCTCGGCATCAATCTCCGCTTCACGCCTCACCTTCGCCGCTATCTCCTCCTTGCGCCGCTCATCTTCTTTCAAACTGCGTTCTTTTTCGATCTCTTCGCATCGCAGAACAATCCTGTGTGCGGCCACCGACTCCACACACATCCCTACGTACATTGCCACAAGAAACAAGACATAAACCACAATCAGAATTTTAACAACAAGTTTCATGCGTCCTCATTTCTGCGCCCGCATTTCATTGAATCGTGCCTCGACCTCACCCGCTTCCTGCACTCCATCAACCAAAGCTTTATCGCATAGTTCTTTAAGGTCTTCGCGTCCTGGCGTTGCTTGATAAGCCACATATTTCAAATAAGCGTCCTCCAACCTATACTGAAGTCGTTGAGTAAAATCATCAATCTCTTGCAGATCCTTTCGCAGCCCACTCAACTCACGATCGCTTGCCAAATCATACCCGTAATACTTCAGAACATTCTCAACTCGCGCGACGCCTTTTTCAAGCATTACCTTTTCGGCACGCAGCTTTTGAACCGCCTGCCAAACCGCAGGCGACTCACGCATGGCGAATGTTCTGATCTTATCTTCCTTCTTTACGTCCTTTTCCTTTTGAGCAGCAACGGCGACGGCGTTTGTCTTCGCCACCGCTATCGTTCGTTCATGCTCAGCAATTATTCGCTTGGCATCCGCGGCCCTCTCACAGTCCTCGCTGTACGGAACCACTTT
>CALYRV010000065.1 GCA_945483525.1 uncultured Verrucomicrobiota bacterium | reverse complement strand
GTCTGTGGGACATGAACATTTGGCCCGTAGGTAAGAGCACGAACCGACATCTCTCTCGCATACTCCACAAGTTCGATAAAACGTCGTTCCTTGGATATCTGCTTAAAATCACGATCTTTGGCGATCGCGTCAGCAT
This sequence comes from uncultured Verrucomicrobiota bacterium, assembly GCA_945483525.1. The sequence goes on along the minus strand of CALYRV010000065.1, from coordinate 10,106 downwards.
CCCTAAACCCCAAATCGATCGCCTTCTCCAGCGCATCCAAAGCCGGCTTTGGATTCTTTCCGTAGGCCAGCGAACAAGCAAGGTTGTAATGCCACGTGGGATCGTCCGGAAGCAGCTTCACACCCTTCCGACTGGTCTCGGTCATCGTCGCGGTATCACCATCCTTGACCGCCTGCAGAAACTGCGCGCGAAAACCTTCATGTTGGAACTGACGGGACGGATAATCCCATACCGAAAGCACGGCAACCAAGGTTATAGCAAGAGATATCATTTACCGCCGATACGCATCCACCCGGGAAGCTTCACCTGCTTGGCCTCACGGCTCTGATTGGTGGAGACGGACGAAGTGGTACCGATAGACGGAGACTCGAGAACCTTGAGCCTCGCCACCATCGCCTGATGATTCGCAGCCTCCCGAACGCGGAACGCCTCTGCGCGTTCGCGCTCGGCCAACAGTTCGCGTTCGCGTTGCTGCAACTTCTCTCTGAGCTCGGTATTCTGGCGACGAAGTTCGGTCACATCCTCCATACCCTCGGAAATCCGCTTGCTTTCGGCTTCGCGATCCTTAAGCTGCGACTCAAGATCGCGAATACGAGTCATAGCGTCAAGCGTCTTCTTCTCATCGATCCGACGAAGCTCCTCTAGGTCGCGACGGAGCTGAGCCGTACGCGGATCCTCAGGTCGCTCAATCAACGACTTCCTGGTCATCTCCTCGATGTTGTTGCCTACACGCTTGAGAATCTCCCTACGACGTTCGAGAAGCCGGTCGCTACGATCCTGGCAACGCTTGCGAAACTCTTCGAACTCTGCCTTTTCCGCCGCTATGATCGATTCGATCTCCTGTGCCTCTCTGGTCATGAGGCCATACATCGAGGCCTGAATATCCGCCACTTCACTCGCCGCCTGCGGAAGCCGACGTAGCTCGTCTTCAAGCGCCGCCACCTGCTCTCTCAGCTTCGATTCTCGATCGACAGCATCCTTAGCGGACTTTTCGAACTTGGCCGACGAATCGGACAACTCCGCTTCCAGCAACTTAACTCGCTCATCAGCATTCTTGAGCTCACCCTCAAGCCTGGCGACTTCATTACGTTGTTCCGACGCAGTCTTGGAAGAATCATCTAGCTTTCCCTGCAGCACCGCCACACGTGAACGCTCCTCACCGAGCATTCCCTCGAGTTCCTGAACGCGAGTATTATCTACGACGGTAACGATCTTCTCGACGATCTTCTCAACCGGAACCTCGACGCGAACCTCTTTTTCAACAATCTTCTCGACCGGAACCTCGACGACCCTCTCGACGACACGGACTTCCGGCTCGACGACTTTAGGCGTAGGCTCGATCGTCGCCTCGATCGACTCAAACCTCAGCTGCTCCGGTTCTTTCGCCACCTCTGAGGCATCCTCATCAGATGCCTCAGCAACAGCAATGGACGAAACGTCACCACCCGACACCTCCTCCTCAACCATCACGACATCGGGCTCTCCGACAGCCGATGCAGGAAGAGTATCTTCACCAGCGGGCGCTGAAGCCGTCTCTTCACCGGCGGGAGCTAAAGTAGATTCTTCAACAAAATCGACAGACGAAGGCTCTTCAACGACTTCGGACTCGGATTCAAACGGAGCACGAACTTCGACAACCGTGGCAGACGGCGGAAGACGTCCACTCGCTATCAACGCATCCGCAGCAACCTTATTGAACGGACCACGAGGATTTCCGTCGCCGATATCGATCGAAAAGCGCATATCAAGGAACGGAACCTCCTCGACCTTCGTCCAAATGACGTTATCGTCAGAGACTTCGTGGCCAGGCTGAATACGGCCCCTCTGCGCCCACTCGACTAATGTTTCGCGAGTTTCCGGACCGAATGTCTCGTCCTGTGTACGCAAGAACCACTGCCTGTCGCTCATCATTTTCTCCCGAATAAACCGCCAATACCAAACTTCTTAGCCGCAGTAAGCTCCTTCCGGGCCGCAGCCTCAAGCGCCGCCAGCCGCTCTGGATCGGCATCCTTGAAAATGCCTCCCAGCTTGCGACGAGGCGGTGGAGAATCAATCGCATCGACCACTTCTGGAACTACCATCGCCGACCGCGGAGGCGGCTCTACCTCCTTGACGACGACCTTCTCGACAATCTTCTCGACTGGGACCTCGACGCGAACCTCCTTGATAACCTCAACAGGCTTCTCAACGATCTTCTCCACGATCTTCTCGACCGGAACCTCGACGCGAACCTCCTTGATAACCTCAACAGGCTTCTCAACGATCTTCTCAACAACTACAGGATCTGGATCCTTGTCGACTGGAAGCTCCCACGCACAGTAGATACGAGCACTGGAAGAAACCGATCCGTCGGCGACAAGCTGCTTTATGAGCTCACGGTGGAACGGACCGAAAAACTTGCCGAGATCGGTCTCCACCAACCACTTCATCTCTAGCCAGTCAAGCGTCTGCGGAGGAACCCAGTTGATGCGATCTTTTGAGACGTAACCTGAAGGATCGACACGACCGTCCTTGACCCATTCCAGAAGCGAAGCCTCAGAGGCGGGCCCGTAGACCGCGCCCTCTTCGCTTCTCACGTACCAGATTTTCTCGTTCATCAGAACTTGACCGGCACGACGTGCCAGATGTTTTTGGCATACTCCAGAACCGCGCGATCGGAGGAGAAGAACCCTGAACGGGCGATATTGATAAGCGACATGCGATTCCAGCGTTTCTGATCTCGATACGCCTTATCCACCTCGCCTTGAGCACGACGATAATCTGCCATGTCGGCAAGAAGCATATAGTAGTCGTTATAATCAAGAAGATTACGGAGGATCGGATCGAAAAGACCAGGCTCAAGAAGCGAGAACACGTTCGACTTGATCATGTCCAGCGCATCCTTGATCTCTGGATCCTTCGCGTAATACTCCTTCGAAACGTAGCCGGGACGCTTCGCGGCGACGTCTTCGGTGCGCATGCCGAAGAGGAACATGTTCTCGTCGCCCACTGCACGATGAATCTCGACATTGGCTCCATCGTAAGTACCAACGGTAAGCGCGCCGTTCATCATGAACTTCATGTTGCCAGTACCGGAAGCCTCCATACCCGCCAGCGAAATCTGCTCGGACACTTCGGATGCCGGCATAATCTTCTCGGCAAGCGAAACGCGGTAATCGGGCAGGAACGCCACCTGGAGCCGGTCACGGGTACGCGGATTGGCATTGACAACTCCAGCGATACCGTGAATAAGACGGATGATAAGCTTGGCCATGTAATAGCCAGGCGCCGCCTTGGCCGCGAAAATAAACTGCCGCGGCGCGGGATCGAACTTCGAGTCGTTCAAGAGACGATTATAGAACTGGATGATGTACAGCGCAAGCATCAGCTGACGCTTGTATTCGTGAAGACGCTTCACCTGAACATCGAAGATCGCCTCGGGATTGAGCTCAATGCCGATGGCCTTCTTCGTGTATGCGGCAAGCTGCCCCTTGTTGGATCGCTTGATCTTGGCCATACAGTCGAGGAAACCATCGTCTCCGACAAACTTCTCAAGTTTCTCAAGCTCGTCGAGATGCGTGATCCAACTGTCACCGATTTTCTCGGTAATGAGCTGCGAGAGCATGGGATTGGCCTTAAGCAGCCAACGCCGAGGCGTAATACCATTGGTAACGTTATGGAACTTTTCGGGCCAGAGTTCGTAGAAATCCTTGAACAGGTCGTTCTTGAGGATCTCAGTATGAAGTTCTGCTACGCCGTTAACAGACGAGGTGCCGACAAGACAGAGATTCGCCATTCGCACATAACGTTCGCCGTTCTCGTCAATCAGCGACATGCGCTGAAGCTTCTTCACGTCCCCAGGATACATCGAGGATATCTCCTGCAGGAAACGCCCGTTGATCTCATAAATGATCTGCAGATGACGCGGAAGCAGCTTCTCCATCATCGGCACCGGCCACTTCTCAAGCGCCTCCTGAAGAATCGTGTGATTGGTATAACCCGTCGAACGGCGGGTAAGATCCCAGGCCTTGTCCCAATCGAGCCCCTCCTGATCGATAAGGATGCGCATAAGCTCAGGGATAACAAGCGTTGGATGCGTATCATTAAGCTGAATGAACACCTTGTCGGGAAGCGCATCCCATCCGTCATTGATACTACGATAACGACGCAGAATATCTTTCAGCGAGCAACTCACGAAAAAGTACTGCTGACGAAGACGCAGCTCCTTGCCCTGACGGGTGTTGTCGTTAGGATAGAGGACCTTCGTGAGGTTCTCGGCATGAACCTTCTTTTCGACCGCCTCACCATAGGAGCCGGAGTTGAAGTTGTTAAAATCGAAGTCGTTTACCGCTTTGGCGGACCAAAGACGAAGCGAGTTTACCGCATTGCAGTAGCCGACAATCGGAAGATCATAAGGAACACCTTCGATTGTCTCGTCCGGCACCCAGTTCCACTCCTGACGACCCTTGATGTTGACACACTCGACATGTCCGCCGAAATGAACGCGCTGGGCATACTCTGGACGCGCCATCTCCCACGGATAGCCGTTCTTCAACCATTGGTCAGGCTCTTCGACTTGGTTTCCACCGACGATCTTCTGCTTGAAGATGCCGTAGTCATAGCGGAGCCCATATCCCATTCCCGCAAGATCAAGCGTAGACATCGAGTCGAGATAACAGGCGGCAAGCCGCCCAAGGCCACCATTGCCAAGACCGGCATCGCATTCATAATCGCGAAGATTGTTCCAGTCGATTCCGTATTCTTTAAGCGCGTCACGGCAAAGCTGATCAGCCTTCAGGTTGATAACATTATTTCCAAGAAGACGCCCGATCAGGAACTCAAGAGACATATAATAAACACGCTTGGTGTTCTGACGACCGTACTCCTCCTGGGTGGAGATCCAGCGTTCGACAATACGATCACGCACCGCATTCGCGAAGGCCGTGTACTGGTCTCGCTCGGTTGCACGAGTCGCCCCCTTGGCAAGCGTATAACGCAGATGCCACGCAAAATCTTCTTTAAGGCCTTCCACCGACATTTCAACGCGGCGGTCCTTCTTCTTTGTAACTTTCTTTTCCATTGTCTTCAATATGATGCTGCTGATAATAACCGAAACGAGAAATCAATTCTTCTTAAAAAGCCCCTTGAGCGAATTGCTGGCGTCATTGAGGGAATTTATGGCCTTGCTGGCCTTGTCGCCCAACGCATTAGAGAAGTCCACCGCCGAAGTCATGACCGACGACCAGAACTCTTTGATGATCGCCGCAACGAGATGATCTACATCATAACCTCCTGAATCGCGGCCGATATCCTTCAGTTCAATGGACGGAATCGCGAACGGTATCACCACGTTCTTAGAAAGCGCGAGCTTACCGGAAACATTCTTGAAGGCGAAATGATTGACGATGATCTTCTTATTGAATCCCAAGGCCTCTTTTTCAACCTTGAGCTCTTCCTCTGACACTTGATCCTTGCGTTCAGCCTCGGCGGCCTCCTTCTCCATCAGCTCGACGCTCTTCGACTCCTCCTTGGCTCCAAGCACGTTCTCCTGGATAATGTCGACATTGGTCTTTCCCTCGTCATTCCTAAGAAGAGTCACGTAGATATCCGAAACCTCGACATTATCAACGACAATCACGTCCTTAGAGATCGTATCCGCGTCGACATCAACATTGAAATACCCCAGCTTGACCGCATTGGCGTCGGAGAACCCTTCCGGATTGCCGACAAAGACACCGCCAAGTTCAAAATTACATGTGTAGGGATTGAGATAAAGCTTGTCGATATTAAACGCCGTTTTGGTAAGCTTAGGTGCAATCGCGTTCACCGAAGGACGGACGATCGGCCCGAGCCAGAGCGGAATCGTAGCAACGAGCAGAATCGGAACAAGAATTATCAATCCTACGACCCAGACGAGAATCTTGAGGGCCTTCTTTACCTTAGCGTTCATTATTCAATTTCTCCACTGTTACTTTGGTGCGGTGGCCGGAGCCGAGAGTTTCGACCTCCATGACATTTGCCATCCAACGATTACCAAATTTCTTCACCCTGGTACCCCAGAGCCGACGATGCGCCTTGCCATCACGATACTCCTCCGCCTGCAGCAGCGCACCGGTCTTGCAATCAATCCAAACCTTGACCGTCCGTTCGCCATTCTTAAGATCTAGCACACGGCATTCCTGCCCGTGCACCGTCTCCCCAGTCTTAACCACATCATCCGCAACCTCGTCCCACCATAGGTAAGAAAGGGACAGATCATCCTTGGTGACATCAGTCTTGGCGAGCGTCTCATCATCAATGTCGACCTGGGTTACGCCATTCGTCCGACACAAGGTATAAGCACGCTCAAACTGCACAATGCCCTTGCGGTTTCGCAGAATAACCCGACCTTCAATCTTCACCTCGTCCGGAATCATCGATCGGCAAGTGGAGATCAGCTCCGCCGCGGGAGCATTGGTGGAAATCAGGAAGCTCGCAATAAGTGCAATCATTTGAGCGCCTCCTCAAGGGCTTCATCCTTGGGGCCGCCCATCTTGCGCCCTGTATCATAATACAATCTGGCGGCATCGATGTTGCCAAAATTATACAGCTTCAGATTCGCCATGTTGTAATAGCCGTTGAAATCATGCGGATTAGACTTGATCGACATGAACAACGTCTCCTCCGCCGCCTTCGGATCACCCTGAGAAGCCTCGCAGATCGCCTTGAGGTTGAGCGCAGAAGAATCGGTCATGTTCGCCTTCAGCAGAACCTCAATCTCCTGCTTCGCACGATCATATTCCCCCAAACGGATGTGCTCACCTATCAACGCAAGCCGATATTTACGACTATTCGGATCTTTTCTGAGCGCCTCTTCAATCCTGGCAATACTACTTCTCTTGTTCTGTTTATCAACACGAACCGCTGGAGACTTCTTCGCTTTCAACTGCGATTTACGAACGACCGTCTTAACAGCGGGCTCGACTGCAGGAACAGGCTGCACTTCAGGGGCCGGCTCTTTCAATAACCCTTTTTTCCGCAAAAACATCTTCTCTAGCTCAGTGGTGTCGGTTATGGCAACCGCCTTGGCATTTTCACGGGCTTCGGACAACAGCAGCGAATCGATAGCCGCGCAAACATATGCGCGTTTGTTACGAAGGGACGTAAATTCTGGAGTATTCGCACGCTCGGGATTGTTCGCCTCAACCTGAGCCAACTCGGCCAAAGCTTCACGATATTTGGCAATCGCCTCCTTGCCTTTGTTGTCTGCCGCCAACTCAGTGGCCTCATCAATCATCCGGGTGGCATCACGCATAAGCGTAGAAAGCCGCGGCACTTTATCTTCGTCAGGACCGAAGGGCCAGTACCAGCTAGCATTAACCGCACTAAAAACGGCTAAAATACACAAAAATAGCCACCACTTCTTCATTGGTATTATATTATATCAAATTTTCCCCTTTGCCGCGACGATAGACGAAAACTGCGAAAAACAATGCCACCACGACTCCAATCGCAATCGAAACTCCAAGTGGAAGCCCGCCAGGAACGAGCCCCACGGGCTGTCCACCGGTTCCTGGTGTCCAGAAAATGAATGTCCCAACTACCGTCGTCATGAACATTCCCGGCAGCAACGCGATGCATCCGGTCGCCTTCTTGCCCTGACGGAGCAGCCAGACGGCCCCGCACATGAGGATCGTGGCGGACACCATTTGATTGCCCCAGGCGAAATAATTCCAAAGGTTGTTAAACGTCTTGGGACTCCGATTGGACCACCAGAGAAGCACGCCGACCACCGCTATCAGCGGCAGACACGTCAGCACCCGGTTCCGGATGTTCACCTGATCGACATGCAGCATCTCTCCGAGCGACAGTCGCGATGAACGCATCGCGGTATCGCCGGAGGTAACGGCCAGCACGATGATCGCAGCCACTGTAACACCCCCAAGCCCGGAGCCGAGGAAATGATTGGCGATGTTGCCAAGCACCACCGGACCGGCCAGCTTCAGATTCTCCGGAGCGAGATTGTAGATCGCCAGCGCTGCCGCCGCCCAGATCATCGCGATCACGCCCTCTACGATCATCATCCCGTAGAAAGTAACACGGGCCTCGCGTTCAGACCTTATCGTTCGGGCGACAATCGGACTTTGGGTCGCATGAAAACCCGAGATGATGCCGCAGGCGATCGTGACGAAAAGGCACGGGAACAACGGATTTCCCCCCTGGAAGTTGCCGAATTCCTCGCTGGCGAAATTAGCGCAGTCGGATAGAATCTCCGGATTCCTGAACCCGGCAATCACGACCGCCACCGATATCGCCAGCGAACCCAGGATCAGAAGTCCGCCGAAGATCGGATAGAATCGCCCGATGATCGCATCCACGGGGAAAAGCGTGGCGGCGACATAATAGGCGAATATCCCGAGAACCGACAACCAGAACATGTCGGTGCCCGGGAACCAGGTCTTGTCGAAGAGGTTCGCTGGCACGTTGATGAACACGGCGCAGCAGAGGAGCAACAACAGCACCATCACCCACGAAAACCCGGTCGCATAGCCCTTCCCAAGCATCTCCTCCACGATCTTAGGCATATTCGCCCCGTTGCGGCGAATGGACATCATGCCCGCAAGGAAGTCGTGAACGCCCCCCATGAACACGCAGCCGACCGGAATGATGAGCATCGCCACCTTGCCGAACTTGATGCCGAGGATCACCCCGAGAACCGGTCCTACCCCGGCGATGTTCAGCAGCTGGATCAGCATATTCTTCCATTTAGGCAAGGGGACGAAGTCCACGCCATCCGGATTCGCCATGCAGGGCGTCGGCGAAGAACTCGTCCCGACGATCCTTTCAACGAACCGCCCATAGGTGAAATACCCAATGATCAAGAATGCAATACCGCCGAGGAAGTAAAGCATACGGAATCTCCTGTTTACCGGCGATCGATCGCGAAACGATAAGCGTTCTGGAACATGCGCATCCAGGGTCCGTTCACCTTGAACGATCCGTCGTTGTACGAAAGCTGCGCCGCGCGGAATCCGCGCTCGGGATGCGGCATCATGATAGTGACGCGCCCGTCAGCCGTGGTGAACGCGGTCTGCCCGCCGATCGAACCGTTCGGATTGTACGGATAACGCGTTGTCGCATTGCCGTAGTTATCCACAAAGTGCGCGGCACAGACCGTCGGCACGAAGCCATCCGTCCATACGCGGCCCTCACCGTGCGCAACCGCGATCGGAAGCCGCGAGCCCTCCATACCCTTGAAGAAGATCGACGGAGACGGCTCGATCTCGATTGTCGCATAACGCGCCTCGAACTGCTCGGAAACATTCTTCACGAACTTCGGCCAATTCTCCGCTCCAGGGATAATGTCCTTGAGTTGCGACAGCATCTGACAGCCGTTGCAGACGCCCAGGCTGAAGGTATCGGGACGTTCGAAGAACTTCTTAAACATCTCCTTGAGCTCCGCATTGTAGAGAATCGAACGCGCCCAACCCGAACCCGCGCCAAGGACATCGCCGTAGGAGAAGCCGCCGCAAGCGACCAGCCCCTGGAAATCGGCGAGATCGACACGTCCCGCGATAAGATCGCTCATGTGGACGTCCTGGCAGTCGAACCCGGCAAGCGCGAACGCCGCGGCCATCTCGATATGTCCGTTGACGCCCTGCTCGCGCAGGATCGCCATCCGCGGCTTCGCCGAGATGACATGTTTCTCATCGGGGTCGTAAGTGAGCAGGAAACTCATGCCGGGATCGCGCTCGTCGAGTCCGTTGTCGTACTCCTGACGCGCGGTGTACGGATTGTCGCGGAGGGCCTGCATGCGGTAGGTCGTCTCAGACCACGCGCGGCGCAGATACGTGATGTCGGTGTCAATCGCGAGGCGCGAACCGACCCAGACCTTGAAGCCGCGGCTGGACTGGGTGCAGGTTCCGATGAGCTGCGCCGGAACGCGCGCCGCCTTGAAGATTTCAAGCACCTTGCCGTAATTCTTCTCCGCCACCTGGAGGACGGCGCCTGGCTGCTCGTTGAAAAGCTGTTCGAGGACATCCCCTTCGGGAAGCTTCGCCAGGACTCCGCGGCCGCCGGTGATCGCCATTTCCGCGAGCGTCACCGCAAGTCCGCCGTCCGAACGGTCATGATAGGCGAGCGCAAGT
>CALYRV010000064.1 GCA_945483525.1 uncultured Verrucomicrobiota bacterium | reverse complement strand
GCAGCACCTGTACAGCACCCTCGAAGGCGGGATACTTTCATACCCCTTGCAGCTGTATGTCAAATCCAGGTAAGGTTCTTCGCGTTGCATCGAATTAAGCCACATGCTCCTCTGCTTGTGCGGGCCCCCGTCAATTTCTTTGAGTTTTAGCCTTGCGGCCGTACTCCCCAGGCGGCACACTTAACGCGTTAGCTAAGAGACTGAACCGATGAAAAGGTCCAACCCCGAGTGTGCACCGTTTAAGGTCGGGACTACCAGGGTATCTAATCCTGTTTGCTCCCCCGACTTTCGCGCCTCAGCGTCAGTACCGTTCAAGGAATCCGCCTTCGCCTCCGGTGTTCTATAGGATATCAACGCATTTCACCGCTACACCCTATATTCCGATTCCCTCTCCCAGACTCGAGTCCTGTAGTTTCAGACGCACTTTCCGGGTTGAGCCCGGAGATTTCACATCTGACACGCAAGACCGCCTACGCGCCCTTTACGCCCAGTAAATCCGAACAACGCTTGCGACCTCTGTATTACCGCGGCTGCTGGCACAGAGTTAGCCGTCGCTTCCTCTTGGGGTACACTCAACTAAGGGACGTATTGGGTCCCCTCGCCTGTTCCCCTATGACAGGAGTTTACAACCCGAAGGCCTTCATCCTCCACGCAGCGTCGCATTGTCAGGCTTTCGCCCATTGCAAATGATCCTCGACTGCAGCCTCCCGTAGGAGTCTGGGCAGTATCTCAGTCCCAGTGGGGCTGGTCATCCTCTCAGACCAGCTAACCGTAAGCCTTGGTGGGCCGTTACCCCGCCAACAAGCTGATGGTGCGCGAGCCCCTCTAAGAGCGAGAGCCTTGCGGCCCCCTTTAGCATTCCGAAGATGTCTTCAGATGCCACATGCGGTATTAGCCGGCGTTTCCACCGGTTTTCCCCCACTCAAAGGCAGGTTGCTCACGTGTTCCTCCCCAATCCGCCACTCTCACCAGAAAAGTATTGCTACCCTCCGGATCCCGTTCGACTTGCATGCCTAATCCACGCTACCAGCGTTCGTTCTGAGCCAGAATCAAACTCTCAGAAAAAAGAATTTGAGTTGCTCCACACAAACATTTACTGTTCCGTGTCTCTTCCTGAGACACGTCTTACACCTGTTTTCAAAGATCAATTGTCGCCATCACGGGCGAACAATGATGTAGTATATCAAAAAACCCCTTTAGTTGACAAGGGGGTTTTTCAGAAAATTTTAAGGAAATTTCCAATGGTCTTAAAGCGGCTCGCCGGAAACGAAATCGGCCAGCGCCTGACGCCAGTTCGGAGTACGATAGCCAAGCAGATTAAGCACACTTTTCTTCAGCGCAGAATTGTGTGGGCGCGGCGCTGGACACGGGTACTCCTCGGTAGTACACGAAACAACTTCACGCGGGAAACGGTCGCCGAGCAACCGCTTCAACTCCAACGCCAGCTCATACCAGGAACACTGATCCTCGCAGGTGCCGTGAACGATGCCACTGACCTCGGGATGGGCGATAAGAAACCGAATCACGTCAGCCACCGTCTTCGCTGAAGTCGGATTACCCCGCTGATCATTGACAACCTTGAGCGGCGAACCCTGCTGCGCGCCGAGTTTCGCCATCGTATGAACAAAGCTCGGACCGCCATTACCATAGAGCCAGGCAATGCGCAGAATAACCGAATTGTCAGGATAAAGCATCTGAATCATCTGCTCGCCGGCGAACTTAGATGCGCCGTAAACAGTACGGGGACGTGGAATGTCCGTCTCGCTCCACGCCCAAGGTTCACGCGGAGGCTCCCCGGAAAAAACATAATCTGTTGATATGGCGATAAGCCGCGCTCCCATAATCTTCGCCGCCAGCGCCACATTACGCGACCCTTCTTCGTTCAACCGGAAAGCCATGTCGCTCTTCGCCTCACAATCGTCAACTTTCGTCATCGCCGCGCAATGAATGATCAGATCAGGCGCGCACTGCCGAACCTGTTCCGTGAAACCTTCGTCGGTAATGTCCCACTCTGGCAGGTCTGCAATCACCAACTCATGCTCCGCCAGCTCCCGCTGCAGCGTTCGGCCAAGCATACCCTTACCGCCAGTGATCAGAACCTTCATCTTCCAGTCTCTTTCTGTATCTCACGCGTAAGACAAGCGCCAATCAAGATGATCTGCCAACTCATATAAAGCCACGCAAGAACAATCGGCACCAACGCAAACGACCCATACAAGGCAGACGACTTGGCAATGCCGACTTGGGCAACGGCGCAGATCTTGACCCAGGCACCGAAGAAGAATGCGGATACCACCCCCCCAAGCCAAGAGACCCTCCACGGAACCTTGCAATTAGGCAACACCCAGTAGAGAAATCCGAAAAGCAACGACGAAAAGAAAAGCGTCATCGCCAGCCGAAAGGCTACTGAGTCAATTATCCAGATAATCCCATCACCTACCCACTTCGTAAGCCATGTCGCTCCCAACGTCGCAACAACGATGTTCTTGGCGACATTGAGAATCGGCATAGACATGGCGATCGTCGCCAACACTGGAATCACCACCATAATAAAGAGATACATGTAGGCACGTTTCCATACCGGACGAGCCGTCTTCACCCCCCATATCTGATTAAAGCTGGACTCGACGGACGCCAAGGACGAAATGACCGTCCAAAGCAGGAAACCGAAGCCGATCCATCCGAGTGTGCCAATATCGAACTGTTCAACTCGCTTGAAAAGCTCGTTAGAAATCGCCCTCGCCTGACTGGCAAACTCCTTCGCTGCTATCCGCTTCTGCTCACGCTCCTCCTCAGAATTCGCCGGCAGATATTCGGCAATCTTGTCGTCCTGCCCGTTCTCGATCTCCACGATTATCGCATCAATCTTCGCATTAAGCTGCGCGCGCGCGATTTCATCTACCTTACACGCCTTTGCCGCAACTAGGACGCAGCAGAGAACCGGAATCACCGCGAGCAAGGCAAAATACGTCAGACCAGCAGCGTGCATCGAACAGTTGTTGTCAAGAAACGACAACACGACATTCTTCAAAAAAATGTAGATGTTCTTAATCATATCAGCGCCCCCGTAAGCCCCCCCAGCACCGTACCGATCACATATACACACGCGAGAATAGACAGGTTCTCGAAAAGATTACGATTAGTCCGGAAAAGAACTAGCAACCCCAACCCCGACCCTGTGAAACTGGACGCCATCAGCGCGCCCGCACTCATCGCACCCTGACAATACAGCTCAGCCCCTGCGACGGAAACTGCACAATTAGGGATCAAGCCCAGAAGCCCCGCAACAATCTCGCCGAAAAACGGCGTAGTAAGCTTCAGCTTCATCAACGATTCTTCGCCGAAATAATGCATCGAAAGCTCAATCGCGCCTGAAATGACGACAATAAAGAAGAATATCTCGGCGGTGTGAATCAACGCCGGAACCAGTATACCCCGATGATCGGAACAACCGCAATGACTATGCTTGCACAAATCATGAACATGCACCTCGCGACGAATATGGCGCGCGAAAACCAGCAACCCGTTAACCGTGAAACCAATGATGATCGCCGCCGCCACCTTAAGCCCGACGATCTTGACCATCAACGTCACCGGGACCTGCTTGGAGATGAGAACCGGCAACAACTCGTCTGACGTCGAAAGAAAGACCGCGATCAACGTCCCGACCGTAATAACTCCCCCCGCATAAAATGATGCGGCCGCAGCGGATACACCACACTGAGGAATCGCGCCCGCTAGCGCGCCCGCAAGCGGGCCCACAGAACGAGCACGCTCGAGAATTTTCTCGAGCGCGCTTCCCGTCTTCACCTCCAAAGCCTCAAGCACCAGATAGGTGACAAAGAGGAACGGAAGGAGAAGCAGGGTCTCCTTGATGAAATCTATCACGCCAGGGCGATAGCTTCGTTCGGACACTGAGCGGCGCAGGCACCGCAATCGACACACTTGTCAGGATCGATCGTGTAGGGGTTACCTTCGCTGATCGCTTCGGCAGGGCAAGCATCCTTGCAGCAGCCGCAGCCAACGCACTTATCGGCGGCAATCTTATGAGCCATGGTTCTTTTCTCCTTACTTTAGGTTAGTTTCGCAAAACTTCAAATATTATATCATGAGCGGACAGGATAAGACAACCGGAAATTTATCGGAACTCGAACCCACGATCCCTCAATGTATCCATTACCAGCGAAAGCCGCTCGTGCTTTTCACGAGACTTCTCTTCCGGATTCTCGAAAAGCGAAAGCTGATCGCCAACCTCGGGAGAATCGACGAAGCCAGTCACGCCGAAGCCGATGAGGCGGGTGCTGGGTGCGGGGTATAGGGTGCGGGGTGCGGGGTGCGGGGTGCGGGGTGCAGGGTGCAGGGTGCAGGGTGCAGAGTGCGGGGTGCGGGGTGCGGGGTGCAGGGTGCTGGGTGCGGATGGGAAAGCCGCTTCGAAAAGCTCTAACGCGGCACGGCGGAAGGCGATGTCGTCACGGGACGGCATCGGGAACGGAAGCTGACGGGTGAAGGTGTTGAAGTCGGCATCGCGCACCTTGATTCTCGCCGTCGTCGCCCACCGTTCATCACGACGAAAACGCTGCCCGACCTCTCCGACCAGCTCGAGCAGCTTCGCCCTCACCTTCTCCCGATCCGGCTCGTCCTCGTCGAACGTGTATTCCCGCGACACCGACTTCTCCGCACTCTCCTCCCAGTACACCGTGTCGTCACACCTCCCGAACGCACACTCGACCAACCCCTCCGGAATAAGCTTTCCCAACCCCGCACTCCGCACTCTGCACTCTGCACTCCGCACCAATCTCTGGATGTCCCCACACGACGTGATGCCGTACGGCTTCAGCGCCTCGATCGTGGACTTCCCGACGCCCCAGAGAATCCCGATCGGCTTCGGCGCGAGGAATGCCGCGATCGCTTCCGGCTCGAACGGCATCATGGTGAGTCCGTCGGGCTTATGCTCTTCCGACCCGATCTTCGCCAGCAACCGGTTTGGCGCGATCCCCACGGAACACGTCACCCCGCACTCCCGCTTCACCTCCGTCCTGAGCGCCTCGCCCAGCCGCCGCGCGCATTCAAGCGAGGACGCGGCATCGTCGCCGCGTTTATAAAGATGCAGACTTCCGCTGATGTCCAGGAACGCCTCGTCGACGCTCACGCCTTCCACATAGGGCGAATATCGTCCGAACACCTCGAACGCCTTGTCCGAGACCTCCTGATAGCGCGCCATGTTTGGATGGGTGAAAATGGCGTGGGGACAGAGCGCGTACGCCGTCCTTGACGGCATCGCGGAATGCACCCCGAACCTTCGCGCCTCGTATGAACATGTCGACACCACACCGCGCTCATGCGGACCCGAACCGACGATGACCGGCTTACCCCGCCACTCGGGATGATCGAGCAGTTCTACTGACGCGAAGAACGCATCCATATCGACATGGAGAATCGTCTTCACTTGATCAGCAGCTTCACCGGACCGAGCAGTCCCGAAGGTTCCTTGTCCGTCGGCACCTTGTACCGCGTCGGGATCGTCTGATAGTGATTGTTGAGCGTGTTGTACACCGTCACTGAAATCTCGTTCGTTTCGCCAAGACGCAGATCCGCAGTAACACCCACTTCCCACGGTGGACACATGACGATATGCTCGGGTCCGTTGTTGATACAAATGCCCGCGCAACAGCCGACCTGGCCGAGGGACAAATTGAAGTTCCGAGTTGAAGTTGAAGCATCGATATATACTTTTGTTCTATAGCGGGCGCCACCGGAATAACAGCGGAGACCTTCGTAACGCGACCAATCGCCGAGCGGGGTTTTCGCCGGCACGGTTTTGAGCGCGATCTCATGCTTGAACGCATTGCCGCCGATACGACCAGGTTCAAATGCGACCTCAACCGTCAACACACCGTCCCTGATCTCCTTACGTAAGAGCTTGCCGTACACCTCCACCTCCGCATCTACCGTGCCCGGAGGAACGGACGCGGTAAAAGTGCCGCGGGTGTATTTACCGCCGAATGGATCGAAATTGAAACGTGTCGGCAGCAGCTCATCACACCATACTCCGCTTAAGTTCTGCGGCGTGCCCTCACGCCGCTGCGAATCAGACATCGCAAACGCGATTCCCGCGCGTCCAAACGCCTCGTACTCGACTTCAACCTTGTTGTAGCCCTTCTTCAATTCGACGACCTCGTCAACGGAACACTCCGCGCCGTTGACCTTGAGGCACAACGGCTCCGGCTTCGGCCAATCACCTTCGAACGGCGCGATGCCGTCAGAAAGGATACGGACATTCCGCCGATCCTCGGCTGAATAGACATATGTCTCGTACTTCGTCCTCGTCGGCTTGTCGCCGCGCTTCGGGTTCATGTCGTAGTAAGCCGCCGGACTGTACGGACCCATGATGAAGTTGCAATTCGTCACCTTGCGGTTGAGCCCGTGATAACAATCCTGATCACCGGGCTTTCCGAAGACGCCGTAGCGCCAGGAGAACTCTAAGAGGCGGAGAGAAGAGCTGGAGGTAGAGACATAGAATTGCGGACCATAACCGAGGTCTTCATCGCGGTCGAGTTCCACCCAGTGCATCCGTCGCACCTCCGGACCGATCAATCCGCTTTTCGGGAAACGGTAATCGCCCCAGCGGTTATCCAACGTCGGCAGATATTCGACCGTCCAGTCATCGGGAACGGCGATCTCCTTCGGACGCGAAAGGTCCGTGACCAGATGATTCGTCTGTCCCTTCTTGCGCCGATCGAAGACGATCAGATGCGGAAGTTTGTGATCGCAATCAAACGCCACTGTCGTCTTACCGCCAAAAGTCGAGTAACGGACCGCCTTCTTCTCGCCCGTCCAGAGATTCCATTCCTCCGGCACGCCATCCGCACGAAAATCCACCGTCGCGTGCGACTCCACATCGACAACGTAGTAGATATCATATTCGTCCGTGCGACGATGATTGTATTTGACTCCCTTGCCGACGACATCGGGGGTCTTCATCAACGGCAACACGACGTCGTCGTAACCCTTCGCGT
The DNA here is from genome assembly GCA_945483525.1 of uncultured Verrucomicrobiota bacterium. Next base: position 3,250 of record CALYRV010000064.1, on the reverse strand, counting down.
CAATGACCTTTCCGCCTTCGGACCTGAACCACGCAAGCTTACGCTTCGCCAAGTCGCGCATCGCGAACATATCCGGAAGGATAATGACACGGTAATTCTCACCCGCGACCGAAAGCGCAGGCCCCTTCTCATCCTTCGTCACGACTGCCTTGGCAATGGAATCGGAATCAATGAAGTCGCAATCGGTCGTACCGTCCACCGCAAGCTTCCAGACGAGCGAATGCGCGAGCTTTACGGACTTCTCCGCGCGCTTCTTGTCGACCACGTACGGTTCCTGCGGCGAAACGATGGCGACATCGCAGACATGGACGCCGCGCGTCAGCATATAGGAAAGCCGTTCGAAGTACTTGAGCATGTGCTGCATGTACGCCCAGTAGGGCTGATGGAAGTGATAGCACGGCGGAGCCCATTCCCACCATCCGCCGTAAGTTGAATAGTAGAGTCCGTGAAGGTTGAGGAGATTCGCGCCGTAGGCGTAGTTATGGACAGTCGAATCGAAGATTGTCGACGGACTCGCCTGCCAGCCCTGCGAATGATATCCTTCGAGCCACACGCGCGGACGGTTGTAGAGGTGCGCGATCGACGAACCCATCTTGCACTTCACGTGGTCCGCGTCCCTGCCCGGCGTATCGAATCCCGGCGCGGTGTACCAGCGCATGCAGCGCATGTAGTCGCCGAACTCGCAAGGGTTCTTGCCGCGTGTCGCCGAATCGCACGCGTAGATCCTGCCGCGGCTCGCATGCCACTCGTAGATTGGCTTGAAGTAACGCTCCTCGGTGAGCGCCACGACGACGTCGTTGTAGTCGAGACGCACCTTCTCGGCATCCTCGCGCAACTTGCCGAAGAGGAGCGGAAGCTTCGGGACGATATCGTAGCCTTTGCGCTTTCGGAACTCCTCAGGAAAATCCTCGCACCACGGGAACCGTCCGTCCGCCAGCTGGAGTTCGTCCTGGAAGAAATAATTGAGCGCGTCGTGACAGTCCGGCGGCACCTTGTCCCAGAACGGCTTGAAGAAGCGGTCGATCACCAACTGTCCCGCACCCTTGCGGAGGGGATCGTAAGTTCCGTCCTTCTGCAGGAAATGAACCCCGCCCTTCTGATGATCCTCCTCAATCACCCAGGCGCGGGTCTCGGGCGCGGAGATGCCGAGCTTGCAATAAAGATTGTCGCGTCCCGGCCAGTCAAGCGTGTAGCCGGAAAGTCCGATGCCCATCCCGAGCTCCTTTGACTTCTTCGCGGCGAAGATAAAGACATCCCACCATTCGTCCGAAAAGATCTCCGGCTCGACAGGCGCCGTCTTCCAGCCGCCGCTGCGGAGATGCGAGTAGTTCACCTGCGTTCCCGAGACACCCTTCTTCGCGAGCTCCTCAAGCTGCCACGCGATCCGTTCCTTGTCGAGCTCATCTCCAGTCCACCACCAGAACGGCACCTCGCCGTATCCCTTCGGCGGATTCACGAAGTCATCATGAAGCCCTCCGCCGGACACACTACCGCATGCTATTGCGATTCCAATTGCGATGATTCTAACCATAAACATATTTCTCCAATTGCGATGATTCTAACCATAAACATATTTCAGCTTCTGCACACGCATGAGAGAGGCGGCGGCTGGCTGCCGGACATGGTGCACGCGGCACTGCCTGCCGCAACGGCGAGACGAGGGTCTTTAGAAAAACACCATTCAGCGAGTAATGTGTCACCGGCGGCGGTCGTATCGACGACATCGACCTGAGGTGCGGCGAAAAATTCGCCGTCAAACCAGCAACCATTGGCGCCATCTGAAATGATCGCGTGCTTCACCTTCTCCTTCAACATCTTGGTCACGCGGAGAAAATCCTCCGGCGTCTTCGGGACGAAGCCGACGAGCGCCTCGCATTCCTCGGCATTCGGCTTGATAACGTCGGGACAGGATTCGAAGCCGCATTTAAGCGCCATGCCGCTAGTGTCGAGCACTGATGTCAGTCCCATGGCGCGACAGGCGATGATGATCATCTGATAGAAGGACGGCAGGAAGTTCTTCGGCAGCGACCCGCTCATGATGACGACGTCGCCAGAAGCGAGTTCGTCGAAACCTCCGAGATCGCCGGCACCGACGCATTCCTCCTGCTGCAGATTCGGGAACGCCTCACGATTGAGCTTGAACGAGCCGTCCGGCCAGGTGATCATCTCATTGCGGCGGGTGGATCCGTTGACTCGGAGAAAGCGGTCGCGGATACCGTAACGCTTCAGCTCCTGCCTGAAAAGCGACGCTTTGTCGCGTCCGAGGATTCCGCCGCACGATACTTCCGCGCCGCGGAGCGCGAGCCAGCGGGCGACGTTGATCCCCTTGCCGCCGACGTTCTCAACGTCAGCGATGTTCTTGAATATCACACCATCGCCGCGCGGCGCTTCAGGCAACGTCACATAGGCGTCGATCGCCGGACTCATGCAAAGACAATGGAACTTCATAGTACCGATATTAGCGGAGGGATCGCCATCACATGTCAGATTCTCATGAAACCTTCAGCAACCTGTCAACCAATTTCCGCGGCGGTTTTGCCGCTGGATTAGCGGCTTTGCCGAGGACAATGACGGACGTCACGATCTCATCGGAGGGGATGCCGAAGATCTTCTTGATCTTATCCGCGTCACGGATGCCGAGGATGAGCGAATCCCAGCCATGATCCTTCGCAGCGAGAACAAAATAGGAACTGGCGAGGCCGCAGTCATACGCTCCCCACATCTCGCCGAGTTCGTTCGGGGGCGTATCCCCCATATAGCCACTTTCGCCTTCCTTGAACGTCACCGCAACCAGTGCTGCGGCATTAGCGGAACTCGTCACGTTGAAGCTCGGCAGCGCTTCATTCCAAAGTCTAGACCTCATCGAGTCGCTGACCGCGGCATAATACCGCGTCACCTCGGTGTTTTTCCAGCTCGGCGCATTCAGCGCTTCCGCGACAATCTCCTTCATCTCCGTTTCAGAGATGCCGCTTGTGACAAATTTGCGAATGCTTCTTCGTTCCTCGATCAGTTTTTTGAATTCCATATTCCTCTACAAATCAATCTTGCCGTTTAACCGACTAGCACATACTTTACTATTATTATAGCACAAAACAGCACCACAAAACAGCACCCTCGCCATTTCATGCGCTCACTTTTACCCCACCGACACTTTTTACCCCACCGATTTCGCCCAATCCAAACCCGCCCCACAACTAAGAATTGTTCCGCAAACAATTCTCATTTATGGTATACTATGGTGCAAAGCGCG
>CALYRV010000063.1 GCA_945483525.1 uncultured Verrucomicrobiota bacterium | reverse complement strand
GCGGCAGTCCTTCGGAACCGCCACACCCTTCTCGTCCGCCAGCGTCACCTCGACCACGGACATGTACGGCAGCTCTTCACCGTCCAGCTCGGGAAGCGTATTCACCTCCGGCTTCAGCACCACCTTCTTCGCCTCACCGGCGGTCTTCACCGTATCGCGTCCGATCTCCTTGCCCTCCTTGTCGAACGCGATCGCCACGACTTCGCCCGGAACGTACTTGACCTCGTCCCAGATGTAACGGTAACGCTTCATCGCGTCATAATACGAATTCTTGAAGGACGCATTAGGATCAAGCCTGCGACGTCCCTGCGAAATACCGTTAACGAACAGTTCCACCTCGTCGGCATTGTTCGCATACACGTAGACCGGCAACGTCTCACGGTCGAAATTCCAATGCGCCGGCACGATATGCACCGTCTGAACCGCCGGATTCCAATGCGCGCGGTAAAGATAATAGCGGTCCTTCGGAAACGCCAGAAGATCGCAAATGCCGAAATACGAACTACGTGCACCAGAGCCTTCGTACGGACACGGCTCGCCAAGGTAATCGATGCCGGTCCAGACGAATTCGCCGGCGACATAGCGATCACGCTCCATGCGCTCAAACTCGACATCCGGGATATCGCTCCACCACGCGCTGTTGCGATCATAGGAGTCTATCAGCCCCTCTGGCCCCACATAATCGGACTTGTTCGTTGCAACCGTGTCGGCATAGAAACCAGCGACCGAAAACGCCGATGCGGACTCGGAATAAACAATCGGCTTCATCGGATACTTCTTACGAAAAGGCAGATAACGCTCGCCGTAGTTCCAACCGGTAAAATCAAGATCGGCGTAGTCGTTGTGCTCAACCGCCTCCGTAAAACAGCATCCCATGCCTACGGGACGCGTCGGGTCGAACTTCTTCATGGTCCGGCAAAACCGCGTACAGCGCTCGCGCGTAGTCCCTTCGCTCGCCTTCAGCCCCCACACCTCCTGTCCGGGCGCGAAACCGCCGCCGGAGGGAATCTCGTTACCCATCGACCAGACGACGACGGAAGGATGATTGCGATCGCGCTTAATCATCTTGATGAGTTGCCGCTCCACGTATTCCTCGATCGGCTCATCCCCCTTGCCCGCGGTGGCGGTCCATTTATCGAAACACTCGTCCCACACGAAAATACCCATCTCGTCACAGAGATCCAAAACCTCCGGCGCCGGAGGATTATGCGAAGTACGGAGCGCGTTCACGCCCATGTCGCGCATGATCGAAAGCTGACGTTTCATGAGCGAACGGTTGAACGCCATACCGACAGGACCGAGATCCGAATGGAGGTCCACGCCCTGCAGTTGAACGCGCTCGCCATTGATAAAGAAGCCGTTGTCCTTATCGAGACGGCAATCACGAACGCCAAGCTTCCCCGTTAGCACATCCACGGCAAATCTGCCGCGATAAGCGACGCGGATAGTATAAAGATATGCATTCGGCTCAAGCGTCCAGAGATGCGGATTCGGAATCTCAAGCGAAGCCGAGAACATTCCGTCCGCAAAGATATCAGCTGCGACCTTGACGGACGCCTTGGCAACGGTCCTGTCATCACGATCACGGATCACGACCATCACTTCGCCATCCGCGGCGGCTCCGGCACGGTTACGGACCACGCCCTCGACCACGACCTTAGCCTTCTCCTTCGTAACTTCGGGTGTATAATAGAAGAGCTCCTCTTTTGGCAAATAAGCACGGTCGGTCGTGATCAGCCGGACGTTACGATACATGCCCGCACCAGGATACCAGCGCGAATGAAGCTTCGTCGTATCAGCCCTCACGAGGAGCTCGTTCACGCCTTCGCTGAGATATGGAGTGAGGTCAGACGTGAATCCTAGATAGCCGTAAGGCTGATGCCCGGCGCACTGACCGTTGACATACAACGTTCCGTCGCACATCACTCCGTCCAACTCCAGAAAGACACGTCCTTTCGGCAGCTTGTCAAAGACCAGCGTCTTGCGGTAATAGCCCACACCCTTCCACGGCAACGCGCCGGAACGATGCGGCAGTTTTGCGTCGAACTCCTCGTTAATCGCCCAGTCATGCGGGATCGTCACGGGCTTCCAATCCTTCTGATCACGGGAGAACACCCAGCCATCATTGAAGTTCTCGACAGTCCTCGCAGCTAGCGCGGCGAACGGAATCATCATCGTTATCAGCAGTGTCTTTTTCATGGGCTTCTTTCTTATCGGGATCTGAGTTAGAAAATCTGACAGGGCTTGTAAGGGAGGCGGTCTTTCTCGGACGTACCCTTCGCATACGCGTCGACAAGTTCTTGCGCAAGCTTACGGTCCTCTTCGCACTTGAGATCGGGAATCGCAGCCACTGGTCCGACCGTTGAACATTCTACCAAAAACATATCTGTCCTGCGGAGACGCTCGTTCTCAAGGCGGTCGCGTCCGAGAATCAGCGAACTGCCACCGGGAAGCCGGAAGCGCCGTCCGACCACGAGAAGTTCGACGAGCTGACGGCTCGCGAGTCCTTCGTGTTCCATGAGATCCTTAAGACGCCGACCGAATCCGTCTTCGGTAAGCCGGCATCCGCCGGCGGGTGAAGGATATTCGGTGATGCCGAATTCGGCGGCGAGCGCGATCTGACGCTCGCGTCCGCGACCAGAAATGTCGAGCAGCTTTTCGCGATTAAGCTTTCCCTCCGTCTCCGGAATCGTCGGATCGAGGAGCTTCGCCGAAAGCGGACGCACCAGACGCCCCCGCATGCCGCTCGCCTTGGCAACAGTCTCGAGGGACTGCGCGTTCTGGCTCATTGGACGCTGTCCACGCACTTCTCCCGTCGCGACGAAATCATACGCGAGCTCCGTCATCAGCTCGCCTGCACGCGAGATCATCTTCGCATGACAGTCGATGCATGGATTCATCGCCCCGCCGAAACCATGCGGCGGATTCATGATCAAGGCGATAATGTCGTCGGTGAAATCGATCTTCCGGAGCTTCACGCCGAGAGCATCAGCTGCCTTCGCCGCCGTCCCGTCGTCCTTGAAGAACGGAGAGGTGAACATCACCGCCTCGACTTCAGCCCCGGCGCGTTCGAGGATCTTCACCGCGAGCTGGCTATCGAGTCCACCAGACATCAACGACAACCCCTTGCAACTCATAGAGACTCCTTCATGAAAGGACAAACAAAACCTTCTTTCTTGCATTCCGGCTTAGCGTGCTGGCAGCGGGGATGGAAGGCGCAGCCCGACGGCCAGTGGGTCGGCGGCGGAACGGTGCCGGGGATGTCGGCGAGCGGCGCGTCTTTCGGCGCATCAAGACGGGGGACCGCAGCGAGTAGGCCCCGGGTATAGGGATGACGCGGACAGCCCAGAACTTCGCGGACTTCACCATGCTCGACGATCTCTCCGGCGTACATCACATTGACATACCGCGAATGCTCGCAAACGAGTCCGAGATTATGCGTAATCAATAGCACTGCCATTCCACGCTCGTCCGCAATGCGATCCACAAGGTCAAGCACCTCTTTTTGCGTCGTCACGTCGAGCGCAGTCGTCGGCTCGTCCGCGATCAGCAGATCTGGCTCGACGGCAAGCGCCATCGCGATCATCACGCGCTGTTGCTGTCCCCCGCTCAACTCACACGGATATTTCCTCGCCGCCTCCTTCGGCAGCCCCACTTCCGACAAAAGATTCCCGACCCTTTCTTCAACTTCAGCCCGAGACCTCAACTTCTCCATCGCTTCAGCGATCTGCCTACCCACCCGGATCACTGGATTGAGCGACTGCATCGGATTCTGAAAGATGTAGCTAATGCGCGGCGAGCCGACGATCTCGCCGGTGATCTCGGCGCGGTCAACGAGTCCGCCGATTGAAAGCGCCGTGAGGGACTTCCCGCAGCCAGATTCTCCAACCAGCGCCATGCGTCCGTTCTCGGGAATGGAGAACGAGACATCTCGGACAGGGACGGAAGCCTTCCCTTCGAGTTTGAACGCGATCCGCAGATGTTTGACCTCGAGCAGCATCTAAGCTCAATCCCCCTTATTCTCTCCGCCAGCCATCCGGTAACAGCAACCGAAGAACGCCATCTCCGTCTTAATCACGCGTTGACTCATCTCAGGATCTCCTCATTACGAGTTTCGATACGAGATGATAAGATCCGACGAGAACGACGGCACCGAGAACAACCCACGGCAGATTCGCCGCGGCCATATTCTTGCCCTTCTGGCAGAGTTCGAGATATGTGATGTCGGCGGTGGAACGTCCGATGGCGTAGCCGACGAACGCGAGGACGGCGGTCCAGATCCCGGCTCCGAGACAAGTGAAAAGCGAGAAGGAACCAAGCGACATCTTCGAGATTCCAGCAGGGATCGAAATGAGCTGACGAATCACCGGGACGAGGCGACAGACGAAGGTCGTCGCTGCGCCGTACCTGTTGAAGACCTCGCACGCGCGTTCAAGCGGTTCTGGCCTCACGAAGAAGTACTTTCCGTATTTCACGAGAAACGGCTTACCGACATAAAGCGCGATAAAGTAATTCGCATAGGCACCCGCCAGCGAACCGAGCGTGCCGATGAAGATGGCGGCGACAACTGCCGCGAACGGAGAGCCAAGCCCGAGTTCGCCACGCGCGGCAAGAAAACCTGCGGGGATCATCACCACCTCGCTCGGAAACGGAACGAACGAGGATTCGACTGCCATAAAGAGAAATACGAAGAGCATTCCCCAGGTCGGGGCCAAGGCGGCGATTGAATCAAGATGGGACGCAAGTGTCTCTAACATGAATCCCTTTCAGCACTCGCTGCGGAGCGCGGGGTCAAGTCGGTCGCGAAGGTAATCCGCGAGATGATTGAAAACGAGGACAAGGGCGAAGATAGCGAGCGTGGTGAATGTCATTTCCCACCAGACACCCTGCCAGAGACGAAGCCGCGCGTTGTTGATCATGATGCCCCAACTCGGCTCGCCCTGTACGCCGATACCGAGGAAGGAGATGAACACCTCGATCGCCACAGCGGACGGAAAACGGATCGAGAACTGGATCAGGACAATATGCGCCACGTTCGGAAGAATATGCCTGAACATTATCCTGACATGCGAATAACCGAGCGTCTTCGCCGCCTGAACATACGCACGGTCACGATGTTTCATCACCTCCGCGCGAATCGTACGACAGACTCCAACCCAGGTGGTGAACCCGATACCGAGATAAACGCCCAAAAGCCCCTGTCCGACGACCAGGGAGATTGCGAGGATAAAGAGAAGTCCGGGCATCGAAGCAACCGTTGCGCAAAGCCACACCACAAGCGAATCCGTCTTACCGCCGAAATATCCGCCGAGGAGCCCGAGGACGACACCCAGCGGGATTGCGATAAGCGACGTCATGATGCCGACATGAAACGCGATGCGCGCCCCTTGTACAAGTCTGAGCGCAACGTCACGACCGAGGTTGTCCGTACCCAAGAGGTGGAAAGAGCCGGCGGAGTGATCGTCGGAGATGGACATCGGCGGGAGATAACGAAAGTCCGGCCTGACGACATTGTACGCCGGCGTGACGTCACGGAATTGCGCGACACGATACTGGACCTCGCCGTAGATCGCCGCCGCAAAATACGCGATTAGGACCCCCAGGCAGATTTTTACGGAAAGCTTCAACTTCGCGATCCTCAACCCCAACAGCCTCACCCATGCATTTCCTGCCAGAGCATGAGCACCATGTAACCGACGAATACCACAATCCAGATCCAGGCCTCCTTCTTCTGGATGACACCCGGCCACTTCGGATGCTTCCAGTTGATGCCAAAGATCGTGATTGAAAACGACAATGCGATCATCAACGGCAGATCCCTGGTGATAATATAATGGGAAAAGCTCTTCGCAGGAGAAATCACGGTCGCAAGTCCGACAACGGCGAGAGTATTGAAGAGGTTGGAACCGACTATGTTTCCAAGCACGAATTCATGTTCGCCCTTGCGGGCGGACTGAACGGCGCTCGCAAGTTCCGGCAATGACGTACCGACCGCTATGATGGTTAGTCCGATGACAAGATCCGACACTCCGACCCATTTCGCGAAATCCACCGCGCCCCACACCAGATAATGCGAGGAGCCAATCAGCACTCCGAGCCCGACAACCAGCTTCGTCAGCGAGGTCAGAAGCCGCCTAACCTTCGCGCCCTGTTCCTCAGCTTCGCACTTTTCATTCTCATCCATCGGTTTCGCAGGGGAATTCTTCTGGTCGTACCAACAGTAGAACGGCAGAATCACTGCGAAGGCGGAAAGCAAGACAATCGCCTCGCCGCGGGAACAGACGCCGTCTCGCAGAATAAACAATGAGAAGATAGAGATTCCGCCGAGCAACGGCCCTGCGAAAAAGGTTGCAGTCGGTTTCACCACCAAGGGAAAGATCAGCACCGCCACCCCTACGACCACCGCAACGTTAAAAATACAGCTTCCGTAGGCATTTCCTAGCGAAAGATCGGAATGTCCATTCATACCCGACAGCGCCGATACGCACAGCTCCGGCGCGGACGTTCCAAAGCCGATGATCACCATGCCGATAATAAATGGCGAAATCCCTAAGAACTTCGCGACCGCGGCGGCTCCATCGACAAAGGCATCACTAGACCAGGCAAGCGCAATCAAACCGCCGACGATCATGATCAGCGAAAGCCACATTGGAATATCTGTATACATTTTACGCCTACCTCACAACAGCCGGAGTGTCAAACTCCCTGATGACATCAAGCAGAACCTCGGCAAGATCAGGATCAATTTCAAAGATGTTCTCGTTGTCGGAATACGTGTAATTCGAAATGTTCGCCTTAACGGCTATGAAGCGGTCGAACTTCTCGTCCTTGGACCCCTTGCCAAGCTTTTCCCGATCAAGCAGCCCGAAATTCACCAGATTCTGGAAGATGTCATTAAGATGCTTGGGGTCAGCCGTAATTCTGCGAACCTGGATCTTATCCCAGTTCTCATCGTCATAACGCTTGGCGAAATCATTGGAGATCAACTCACTGTAACCCTTCTTCACCTCAACATGCCCTGCACCATTAAGATACACGGCAATACGGCGAAACGGCTTGTGCATCATGCTGTAATAATGGATCTCCACCCAATTGAGGTTGCTTGGACGTACGGTGATGTACGGATCAACCCAGAACGGACCACAGCCCGAAAGGACGAAAATCAACAGCGAAAAGGTAAAAAGTATCGATGCCATTCGTTTCATAAAACTTCACCTCCGCTCCTTTCCACCTTCACCTTAAATTTTTCAATTCCCAGCAGTCCCGCCCCGTAAAGCGTCAACGAGGAATCAATGATAAACGGCATATCCAGATCCTTCAACACCCACCTGGCGAAGCCTCCGGTCGCAACAAGGCGAAAATCCTCCTTGAAATTCGCCTTCAGAGTAGTTACGATCTCCCGCACCATCCCGCGGTACCCTACGAGCGCCCCGAAACGCATCGCCTCCTCGGTCGACCGACCGATCCTAGGAGCTCTGCCGGCACCCATCTCCATGCGCGGAAGCTTCGCAGTGCGTTCGAAAAGATAGTCACGCATCAGCGGAAAACCCGGCGCGATCACACCGCCGCGCCAGACTCGGTCACGCGTCACAATCGCCGCAGTAAGCGCCGTGCCGAAATCCATCACCAATACCGGCGCTCCATAACGCGAAACCGCCGCTGCAGCATCGCAAAGTCGGTCAGCACCGATCGTCTCCGGCTTCGGGTAATCCAGGTCGAGATCAAAAGTTGAGGTCGAGAACGGACGAAAGTCCCTATGCGAGACCTGATGAAACGGCAACTTATGCGTCTTTGCCCAACGGCGCCACCGCCCGTCGACCCTCGGAACGACGCTGACATAGGCAACACCGGCGATGTCGCCAGCGGGTGACTCAAGAGCAAGTAGCGACTCCGCCGCTGCCGCTGCCGCCGCGAAACCGTCGTCGATATGAACGACTTTGCACACACGGCCGTTGGACCAACGTCCCACGGCCGTGGAAGTGTTACCGACGTCTATAACCAGAAGCTTCAAATGCGAAAAACCCTTACTTTTTCGCTTTTCACTTCACTTATCCTGCAGGCGATCAGAGGCGATCTTGACATCACCGCTGCACGCTGCACCGCCTTCGCGCTCGATCACGATATTGCCTTTATAGCCGAGCTGTTCAAGCTTAATGAGAAGCTCGCGCGCCTGGACCTGTCCGTCGCCCCAACGCACCTCCTGCCCCCAGGTTCCGGGCTTCCTAGTGTAGAGCGCGTCTTTCGCATGAACCTGCATAATCCAAGGATATAGCGTCTTCACCGCATCACAGGGACGTCCCTTGGCGTAAAGGATCATGTTCGCGGGATCAAAGTTGATGCCGATACCGGGGCACGCGACCATGAACTTCGCGAGCTCCTCAGCCGTCTCCTGCCCCGACTCGAGAATAAGCGTGACGCCATACTTCGCGCACTCGTCACGCATCCACTGAACCCTGCCGACGAACTTCGCGAACGCGACCGGATCGCTCTCGTCAAGAAAGCCGGCATGACCCGAAAGATACTTGCAACCAAGCTCCTGGGTAAGCTGCGCGGCGCGGGTGACGATCTTCTTGTTTTGCTCCCAGGTGGAATCAGGAACGATACCGCCAGTCTTCTTGATTGTCTCAAGCGTGGAGTAGTCCTCACCGACCGTACCGAACATCGTGCACATCAGCTTCCACCTACCAGAAGCGATCTGCTCCTTAACGAACTTCCAGCCAGCCTCGCCTTCAGCGTTACCGTGACGTCCATCCGGGGAAATAAACGGCCCCAACGCCAGATGTATACCCTTGATACCATCCTTCTCCATCTTCTTCGCAACATCCTGCACCGAAGCCCCGTAGCTCCAGGAACAGACTCCGATGCGATCAGACGTGACGACGCCAGGATTGGTCGCACAACCAACGAAGAACAGATAAAGAAACAGGATTGAACCATGGATGATTGCCGTAGTTTTCATTTTGTCACCTTCCATTCCAGCGAGAGATCAACAGAACCGGCTGAATGCGTGAGACAGCCGAGAGAAATCGCGGTAACGCCGGTAGCCGCAACCTCCTTGACACGTTCAAGAGTGATACCGCCTGACGCTTCGGTCTTCGAAATGCCCTTGCACATTTTAACGCATTTCTTCATGTCGGAGCAGGACATGTTATCGAGCATGATCCACTCAGGCTTCGCCTTGAGCGCACTCGCGCACTGCTCAAGTGATTCGACCTCAACTTCAACTGCAAGCTTTGGAAACTTCTTGCGCGCCGCAATCACGGCACCGTCTAGCGCAAGCTCCTTGTCATTCCATATCCTGCGATGATTGTCCTTCATCAGGACCCGGTCGTACATGCCCATGCGGTGATTCGTGCCGCCGCCGCAGGTGACGGCGTATTTCTCGAAGACTCGAAGACCCGGAGTGGTCTTACGCGTATCAAGAATAAGCGTACCGCGTTTCCTCACCGCCACAACGAACTTACGCGTAAGTGTCGCCGTAGCGGACATCCGCTGCATGAAATTAAGAGCGGTGCGCTCCGCCGCAAGAATCGATCGCGCCTTGCCACGAAAAGTGAGAATCGGCTCCAACGGTTTAACCAATGACCCGTCTGGCTTGAGGATCGTGACCTTGATCTTGGGATCAACAGCACGCATCACGTACTTAGCGACCGTAACGCCGGCGACGGTACAACCAGCACCTTTCGAATAGATCATCCCCGTCGCGACTGCATCGGGATTCACAAGCGACTCAGAGGTCGCATCACACCACTTGGTCTTACGAAGATCCGCGACATCAGCGAGATCCTCGTCCAACGCAAGCCTCACCGCGTTACGGGCGCGGGAAGAAAGCATTACATCCTTCATAGCACTCCAGCCGCTTACGCGGGCATCAGGAACACCCAGTGATCGTAAAGCGTATAGACCAACACACCGGACGCAATAAACGCGATAATTCCGGCAATAAGGGCCCACATTGCAGCCTTCCGATTTACGGTCGCACCTTGCACAGGCGCGGCAGGAGCGAGCTTGAAGCGATCAGCGATCGCAGCTCCACCGGCTGCGGGCGCTCCGCCCTCCGGCTTCTTAACCACGGTCTTTTTGATTGTCTTCTTAATTGTCATGCAACTATTATACCAAAAAACAGTCCGTTTTTGGCGATATCCTTATTTGAATCAATGGTAGAGAGCTTCAGTCTCACCCTTATCCCACTTTTTCTGGGGTAATTTATCCCAGTTTTCAAAAAAGCCCAATAAAACCCTATGAATCTGAAGGCGCTTTTCAGGCGCAAGAGCCGTTTTCTTGCTGGTGATTCACTGATTTAGGCTTGGATACTCGCCTAAATCCCGGAAAAACGAAGGTGGCGACATCGATTTTGCGGTCTTTCACGTTTCGCGCCGAAA
>CALYRV010000062.1 GCA_945483525.1 uncultured Verrucomicrobiota bacterium | reverse complement strand
GCTCTCTGCACCCTGCACCCCGCACCCTGCACCCCGCACCCTGCACCCTGCACCCTGCACCCTGCACTCTGCACCCTGCACCCAGCACCCTGCACCCTCATTCTCCGGTCGATCTCGTACAGCGCGTTCTCACCGCGCTCGACCATCAGCACCTTCGCCGCACCCGCTTCCGCAACCTGCTTCACGATTTCGCTGCCGATGGAACCGCCCGCGCCGGTGACCATCACGACCTTGCCCGCGAAGAACCTGCGGGCGACGGACCCGTCGAAGTTCTTGACCTTGCGTTCGAGCAGATCCTCCTCCCGGACGTGCGAAAGCCACCAGGCGTGCCAGACGAGACGGACCACGAAAATTCCGGCGGTCACGAGGAAGAAGCATATCGCCGTAATCGAATAAGGGGGACGAACATGCGAAAGCGAGACGTTCGGCAGATAGAAGCGCATCGCGGTCAGCACGACCGTCGCCAGCACCGTCGCGACCAGATACCGCGGCAGATCCGCCGCGGTCGTGCGACGCCAGGGAATGCGGTAGCAGCCAGTGAAGATCAGCGCGAGAAGATAGACGACGCAGACATTGACGTACAGGAGCGCCACCGAACTCCAGCCGCCGATCGAAGTGGGATTCCGAAAATCGAGCCGCAGCAGAACCGCGGAGAAATAGGCGAGCGCTACGATCGCGGCATCGATGAAGAGTCCGGCGAACCTGCTCGCCAGAAACTTCGCCCAGGCCTCGCGCGACCGCTTCATATCGCCCGACAAATGAACCAGATGAGCGCCGGTGCGAAAAGCAGCGAATCAAACATGTCAAGAAGTCCGCCAAGCCCAGCCGGCATGAAGGTACCGGAATCCTTAACTCCTACCCAACGCTTAAACTTGGACTCCACCAGGTCGCCGGACGTACCGACGAACGCAGCAGCCACACCGATCAGCAACGCCTTCCAGATTGCGAAACCGGTAACGCCGACAAAACAACAGCTCATGACACAAGACGCGATAATCGAACCGAGCATTCCCTCCCAGCTCTTGTTCGGAGAAATCGTGGGACACATCTTATGCTTGCCGAATGCAACACCAAACGCAAAGCCCCCCATATCCGAAAGCTTAACCACCGCCAACACATAGAGTAACGACAAGCTACCGCCTTGCATAGCAATCGTAGCCAACATCGAAAAAGCCGAAGCAAGAATCATTATACCCACGAGATTGACGCAGAAACCCTGGGCCGAAATCACGGACACCTTCTTCGCCGCAAGCATGAAGAACTCAACCATCGCCGCAATCATCAACACGCCGAAGACCGGCGTGAACCAGTTCGACGGCACATAAAGAATGGCACACACCACCAGCGCCGCCGTCGTCAATGCCGTGACAACTCTTTTCAAATGCTTCATAAATTCAACCCTCCATTCTCAACCTCAACCTAATCTTCCGCCGAGACGACGTTCACGACGAGAGAACGACGCTATCGCGCGATCGAATTCGGCACGATCGAAATCGGGCCACAGGACATCGGTGAAATAGAATTCGGCATACGCCGCCTGCCAAAGCAGAAAGTTGGAAAGCCGCAGCTCGCCACTGGTCCGCACAATGAGATCGGGATCCGGAATATCGGCCGTGTCGAGATACTTGGCGAACTCATCTTCACGGAGCGGAAAGGATTCCGCATCCCCGGCTGAAGCGCCGACAACTGGAGCTGCGGTCTCCTGACCGCGCCGTACATACCGCTCCACCGCCCTTACGATTTCATCGCGTCCGCCGTAGGAAAGCGCGACGACGAGCGTGAAACCGCCGCCCTTCGTCTTCTCCTCAAGCGCGGCGATCTCCTTCTGAAGCTTCGCCGAAAGATCTGTGCGCCGTCCTATCACGCGGAAGCGCACGCCTTTCTTCACCAGCGTCTTCTCCTTCGACCTGATGAAAGCCGAAAGGAGCTTCATGAGCCCGGAAACCTCTTCCTTCGACCGCTTCCAGTTCTCGGTCGAGAACGCGTACACGGTCAGGTATTCGATCCCGGCGTCCTTGCAATAATGCATGACCCTGTCAAGGGCATCCGCACCCGCCTTGTGTCCGGCAAGGCGCGGCTTGTGATGCGCTTTGGCCCAACGGCCATTGCCATCCATGATTACTGCTAAATGTCTCACTTACGTTGGTAGATGTTAGTTGCTAGTTGGTAGATGGTAGTTGGTAATTTGGAATTGGGAGTTTCTCTCACTACTATCAACTACCAACTATCAACTACCAGCTCATCAGATGTTGATTCTAAGCGTGGTCTCACGGGCAGGCCCGACGGAGAGCACGCCGAGCTTACCGCCGATGATATCGAGGATACGATTGATATATGCCTTCGCGTTCTCGGGAAGCGCCGCATAATCGGTGATATGCGACGTCTCGCACATCCAGCCGGGCATCTCTTCGTAAACTGGAGTGCAGTCCTTAAGGACGTCAAGGTCTGCCGGGAAGGTCTGATAGACGAAACCATCATTGCGCTTATAGCCGGTGCAAATCTTGACCACAGGGCAGTAATCAAGGACGTCGAGTTTCGTCATCGCCCAGAAGTCGACACCATTCACGCGCTGAGCATATCGAGCGACAACGGCATCAAACCAGCCACAGCGGCGGGGACGGCCAGTGGTCGCGCCGTATTCGCCGCCGCGTTTGCGGAGCTTCTCGCCGTCCGCATCAAAGAGCTCGGTCGGGAACGGACCCTCGCCCACGCGTGTCGTATAGAGCTTCAGGACACCGATGACGCGGTCGATCGCACGCGGCGAAACGCCGGACCCCGTGCAGGCGCCGCCCGCGGTCGGGTTAGAGCTCGTCACGAAGGGATAGGTGCCGAAGTCGATGTCGAGCATCGTCGCCTGCGCACCCTCGAAAAGGATGCTCTTCTTGTCGTCCAGCTGCTCGTGCAGGAACTGGATCGTGTCGGTGACGTAAGGCATGAGCGCCTTCACCATCGGCGTATAGAGCTTGACCATCTCCTCAGCGTCCAGCGGTTGGGCGCCGAGCGAAACGAGCTTGCGGTTCGCCTCGGCGACCTGCTTACGGACGAGCTCAAGGAAGTTGGGCTTGAGGATGTCGCCAACGCGCATACCGTAACGACCGACCTTCGCCGCATAGGCGGGACCGATTCCGCGGCCCGTAGTGCCGATCTTCTCGCCCTCGGAACGAGCGGCCTCCTCGGCCTTGTCGATCGCGCGATGCCACTGCATCACCATCTGGGCGCGCTCAGAGATGTGGAAACGTCCAGCAAGATCAAAGCCCCAGCTCTTGACCTCTTCAAGCTCACGCATCAAGTCAAACGGATCCATCACTACGCCATTGCCAATGACGCAATGCTTGCCGTTGTGGAGAATTCCCGAAGGGACGAGGTGGAGAACGTATTTCTTCTCCCCGACGACCACCGTGTGACCAGCGTTGGAACCTCCCTGAAAACGAACTACGACATCCGATTCCTCGGTAAGAAAATCAATGACCTTGCCCTTGCCTTCATCGCCCCACTGGGCGCCAACGAGTACTGTATTCATAAATGCGAATTAAGAATCAAGAATTTCGAATAAAGAATTGCGGTATTTTATTAATGCATATTATACCAAATTCAACCGTTCCATGAGGGGATTTATGAAAGATTCAGAAACCTCCATGCCGAGCGGAATCGTCGGCTTGTTATCCCCGTGGAAGTCACTGCCGGCGGACAGAAGGAATCCGAGTTTCGTAGCAATCCGCGTGAACTCGACGTTTTCTTCGCCGGTATTGGCTTGATAATGCGCCTCAATACCGTCAAGACCCGCCTCTTTGAGCCTTGCGAGCTCCTTTCCCGCCGCAGCGAAATCACAACCGACATCCTTCCAATCGCCACGCCAGTACTTCGGATGCGCCATCACGCAGACGCCGCCAGCCGCATGGATTGCGGCAAAAGCGTCCTCCTGCGCCGGATGCCACCGCTCCTCGTAACACCGCGTCGCGGAGGGCGATTCCGGGAGCAGATACCTCGCGAACGCGTCCCTGATGTCCCGCGCGAAACCGTGCTCCATCAGCCACCGCGCGTAATGGGGACGGGCGATGATGTCGGAAGAACGAGGAACTGGGAATGAGGAATGAGGTACGGAGGCAGATTCTTCGCTCACAACCCTGGACCTCGGATCCAACGGCATATCAATGCCAAGACGGAGGAAATTCGCGCGGATGCGCTGATTCCGGGCGTTGCGCCCGTCGAGGATGGACTTCATCAACGCCTTCAGCTGTGAATTCTCCGGATCAACTCCAAGTCCCAGCAGATGAAACTTGTCGAAGCCAGAGCCAGGCTCGATGGAGAGCTCGATGCCGGGGATCAGGTGCAGGTTGCATTCCGAGGTCGACAATGGACATGATGAAAGTTCCTTAACCCCGTTGCAATTGTCGTGATCGGTGAGCGCCAGCGCGGCAAAACCGCCGCGCACTGCCTTCTCCGCGAGTTCGGCGGGGCGGAACGTCCCGTCACTCGCCGTAGAATGCACATGGAAATCGACAATCATGAGATCCAATCCCCCCAGAGCGGAACGACGGCCAATAGCATAATCGTTCCCAGCACATTCTATCCTGCAATAGCTTCAGTTAGTACACGCACCCATTCCTGCATAAGCGGTTCCGTCTTCGCTTCGACAATGAGCCGGAGATACGGTTCGGTGTTCGACTTGCGGACATTGATCCAGCCCTCGTCGTACTCGATCCGGATGCCGTCCATCGTACTACGCGAAACCTCCAGCGGCAAATTCGCCGCGGCGAAAGCGAGAACCCTGACAATCGCCGCATCCTTATCCTCGACCTTGAAGTTCAGCTCGCCGGAATTCGCATAGCGCGAGATTATCGGCTTCATCATTTCAGAAAAGGTTGAAACTCCATTCTCAACCTCCAACCTAAACCTCGCGAACGCGGCAAGGACGTGAATCGCGGCAAGGAAGGCGGAATCGCAGCCGAAGAACTCGCGGAAGTAGTAGTGTCCCGCCAGTTCGCCGCCGCAGACCGCACCGGTCTCACGCATCTTCGGCTTCGCGAAGGCGTGCCCGACTGGCACCATCACCGGCTCGCACCCCATCTCGCGGATCATCTCGATTGAGCCCCGCGAGGTACGGACATCGTGGATAATCCTGGAACCGCAGGCATCGCCAAAAGTACTGGCGATAATCGGGATCAGATAATCCGGCTGGATAAAACCTCCGTTCTCGTCGACGAACATCGCGCGATCGGCATCACCGTCGAAGATGATGCCGCAGTCGAGCTTACGCTCCCGCACGAGCGCGGCGATCTGCTCGCGCGCTTCGGCCTTGAGCGGATTCGGAGAGTGGTTCGGAAACGATCCGTCCAGCGTATCGTTGATGACGACCGCATCTGGAAAAACGTCATGCACCAGCAGCGACGCCATGCCGTTGGAGCAGTCGACGCCTATCTTAAGCGGATGAGAAGAGGCGGAGAAAGAGAAATTGGCGGTTAACTTGCTTTTGAGAAACTCGACATAGCGAGAGACAAACTTTCCATCGTCCACCTCCGTCTCGTTTCTCCTTTTTGCTTCCGCATAATCGGAATTGTCTGCAGCGACGGTGCTCTCGACTTCGTTCAGTCCGTTGGCATAGCCGACGGGCAGAGCGGTACGCATCGAGACCTTGAGTCCGTTATCGGACGGCGGATTGTGCGAAGCGGTGATCATGACGCTACCGTCAAAGCCGTCCGTCGCGGTGAAGTAATACACCATCGGCGTGGTGCAGAGCCCGAGGTCAGTCACCTTGGCGCCGGCTTCCAAAAGCCCCTTCACGAGCGCATCACGTATCGCGGCGGAAGTGACGCGGCAATCGCGCCCAACCAGCCATTTTCCACCCTTGACAACCTTCGGAAGAGCCCTTCCGACCTTATACGCGGTCTCGAGATCGAAATCGGTCCCGAAAGTACCACGCATATCGTACGCCTTAAAGAATCCCATATATCTGGATTATACCAAAATTCCCGCTGAAGTGGCACGCGAGGAGTAAGCCGGATTCTGTTTTATCCGATCATTCCTCTAAGCAATCAACCCGGGAACTTAGTCCTTGCGGACACCCGACGAACAGCCAGTCGTTCCCCTATTTGATCTTGCTCCGGTGAAGGTTTGCCTTGCACGCGTGTTATCGCGCCGGTGGTCTCTTACACCGCCTTTTCACCCTTACCTTCCTTCGTGATCCTCGCGGATCAACAACGGAGGGCGGTATGTTTCTGTGGTACTCTCTATCGCACGGGTTTGCCCCGTGCCCCCGGGCCATTACAGCCCGATCACCTGTCCTGCGGAGTCCGGACTTTCCTACCCTGCTTTCACAGGCTCGATCGGTCCCCCGCGAACCACTTCAACGGGAATTTTCAAAGATCAGCGATAGAGAATGCGACCGCACATCGTGCAGGCGACAATTCCCTGAGGCTTGCCGGCCTCGCCGTTCTTGGCGTTGGCATCAGCGAGCTGAGCGACACTCGGCGGCTGAACGAGATGGCAACCGTCACAGACACCATCATGGGTCAGCGGAACGACAACCGGCCAGCGCTTGGTGCGAAGACGCTCGTAATAAAGCATGAACTTCGGATCATTCACCGCCTTCGCCTTCTCTACACGCTCCTTGGTCGCTTCGGCGAGTTCGGCTTGGACGGACGCGATACGCTCATCAATTTCGTCGCAGTAGGCCTTCACACCTCCTGCCGCGGCATCATACTTCCCCTGCGCCTCATCAAGACGAGCCTGCGCAGCCGGAATATCATCACTTGCCGCCTCCCAGTTGTTCGCAGTCGTCTCGCGATCGTGCTCGACCATATCGATCTGTACCGAATACTGCTGATATTCCTTATTCGACTTAAGGTTCATCTGATCAGCTTTGAGCTTCTGGATCTTCTCCTTAAGCGACTGTTCATCAGCCTCAAGATTCTTTACGCGCTGATTGACATAATCGAGATTAGCTTTGGCGGCCTGCAGATCGGCGGAGACGCCAGAAAGTCGCGCCGTTTCCTGCGCTTTGCGCACGGGGAGATCCTTGAGTTCAGACTCGAGTTCGCGGATACGCCCGTCAACTTCCTGCAGTTCAATCAAACTTTCAACGACCGTCATTTCCCGATTTCCTTTTCAAACTGGGGCAGGAGACGGGACTCGAACCCGCAACCCACAGAATCACAATCTGTTGATCTAACCAATTGATCTACTCCCGCCAACTGGAGCCAGGTAAGGGACTCGAACCCCCGACCTGCTCATTACGAATGAGCCGCACTACCAACTGTGCTAACCTGGCCTGTAATAATGTAGTATACCAAAATCTTACTCACGCCGTCAATGCAGAATTTAGGCAATCAGCGATCGTACGGCGGTGGGGAGACGCGAGCTTCGAAATCGTCTTGACTCCAATTACGGAAGTCTTCCTCCTGCTTCGCCAGTAGATATTCGCGATAGCCCTCCTTCCAAATCATCCACGCGATCATGATCGTGATAAACCCGAACGGACCATGATTGAGCACCGACCAGAGTCCGCGCAGACCGATCAGCACTGCGACAGCCCTGCCGACCCACATGGCGATAAAGGTGGCATGGGCGCGATTCATAAAGATGCGCATGATACTGCGGAAGATCCTGCCGCCGTCCATTGGAAATCCCGGCAGCAGATTGAAGATTCCAAGGATCATATTCATTGCAAATGCATACCTCAGCACCTCGCGTAGCCATTCGTTGCGAACGGGGACGCCGATAATATCCAGCGCCAATACCGACCCTGATATCGCAAAGCTCATCAGCGGACCGGCCAATGCCGTCAGAAACTCCTGCCATCCCTTCCGGGGAAGGGCGATAAGCGATGCACATCCGCCGAGCAGAGAAAGCGTGATGTCGCGCGTCCTATACCCGAAAAGCCGCGCAGTCAGCGCGTGCGCGAGTTCATGAAGAGCAATCGAGATCGCCAACACTAGCGCACAGCCGACACCGACACTGAACGAATTCATGTCGACCACGAACAGGATCAGCAGAAACACGAAGGAAATGTTGACGTAGATAGGAATTCCAAACGCGTCAAGCACATGAAATCGATTTGAGAACGGCATAACCTCTCCGTTTGATAATATTCACTTCGGGGAAATACTTCTTCTGCACCGGCTCGAGACCCGCGGCGTTCTTACATACAGTATAGCAGATTCCTCCCGGTCTGAGCGCCCTTTTCGCGGTCTCGAGAAAGACGTCCGCGATCCGATAATCGCTGTAGTACGGAGGATTACCGACGAAGACATCGAACGTGCCATCCATTTTCGCGGGCGTGCCATTATCAGAAAGAATCACCTCCGCCGGAATGCCGAACTTCCGCGAGTTCTCCTCCGCCGCCTCCACTGCACGGCTATGACTGTCCACGAGGACCAAGTCAAGAGGCGAGGATGAAGTTGAAGTCTCAAGTTGAAGAGCGGAGGGTGAACTCTTCCTTATGTAGTCGGTGATTAGAAACCCTACCAACCCGCAACCACACCCCATATCAAGAAGTCTAAGCTTCCGATCTTCAACTTCAACTCGCGACTTCAACTCCCTCGTGACCACTTCCGCCAAGGCGAGCCCACCTTCGTCGAGGCGGCGGTGACAGAAACAGCCGGGATACGAGGTGAACGTCAGCTGACTGCCGCCTGGGACGCTCGCCGGCCATTCCGCCTTGAACACGCGGTCGGTGCGGTCCCTGACCTTGTCGAGCAGGTCGTTGCGGTCGCGCTCTCTGCCGACGAAACGGACCTCGACCTTGCAGCCGCACTTATCGGCGATCCGGTGACATTCCTGCAGCATATCGAGCGACAGCTCGCCGCTCATCAGCTTCGGCCCCGTCAAGCAGCAGACCTTGTCCCACTCCCCTTCCGGCAAGTGCGGCGAACAGACTGCCCTGGCGTGATGCACCTTCTCGATCGCGTGCCGATGATAGACGTCGAGCGTATGGAAGACGGAGTCGTCACCAAGCATTTCCGGCTTGATATCCGACGCCTTGTATCCGACATAGAGCGTCATACGCAGACTGAGAGCGCCCCGTTGAGCCGGGAGAGGGTCTTCTCTTTACCGAGGAGCTGCAACATCTCGAAAAGCCCGATGCCTTCGCCGCGCCCGGAAACAGCGACGCGGATCGGATGCACCCACGGGCCCATGCCGCTACCTTGCGAAAGCGTCTTCACGCACTCCTCGAGCGCCGGCGCCTTCCAATCTACGACTTTCTCAAACAGCGCGATCACGTCCTCGAGCGCCTGCTTCGCGCCCTCCTTCTTCAGCCGCTTCTCGACCGCCTTCTCGTCGACGGGGAATTCGTCGGAGAAGAGGAATTCGAGACCCTTGCCGATGTCGGTTAGGAACTTGGTCCTGACCTGCACCTGCGGCGCGAGATAATCCCACCACGCCTCGTCACGCGACACAGAGGGAACAAGACCAAAGATACGGGACTTGAGCTCGGACTTGAATTCGTCCGCCGGGATCCGCTTGATGTACTCGCCGTTCATCCACGCGAGCTTCTTGGGGTCGAACATCGCCGCGGTGACGTGCACCTTCTCGAGCTCAAACTCCTTGATCATCTCTTCGCGGGTAAGGACCTCGCGGTCGCCTTCCGGATGCCAGCCGAGGAGGAGGAGATAGTTGAAGAGCGCCTCAGGGAGATAACCCTGCTCGCGATACTCGCCGACGAAAGCGGCGCCGTCGCGCTTCGAATAGGGCTTGCCCTGCTGATTGACGATCATCGAGAGGTGCCCGTACTTCGGCACGGGCGCACCTAGCGCCTTGAAGATGCAGATATGCTTGAAGGTGTTTTCGACGTGATCATCGCCACGAATAATGTGGGTAACACCCTGATCGATGTCGTCGACGACGTTCGCGATGTGAAAGATCGGCGAGCCGTCGCTGCGGACGATTGCGAAATCCTGGATATCCTCGGCTTTCTTCGCCATATGGCCCTTAACGATATCGTCGAATTCGATGACACCCTCCTTGGGCATCTTGAACATCACGACCGTACCAGTCTTGCCGTCCCGCGAAGTCTTCTCGCACTTGTAGGCGTGGCCGGACGCGATCAGCTGATCAACGACCTCGAGATGACGCTTCACGTTCTTCGTCTGATAAAAGACCTCTTCGTCATAGTCGAGCCCGAGCCATTTCATGCACTCAAACAGCACCTGAATCGCCTCTGGCGTAGAACGTTCGAGGTCGGTGTCTTCGACGCGGAGCAGAAACTTGCCGCCGACATGGCGGGCATAAAGCCAATTGTAAATTGCGGCACGGATATTGCCGATATGAACCTTGCCCGTCGGCGACGGGGCGAAACGAACTCTGATGTTTTCCATACATTGAATATTATACCATAATCCGTCCGCTCAACGGCACAGATAGGACCCTTATCCCATTTTCATTTCATGCACAACGTGAAGGCCGCAGAGGCGGAGTCGATTCGGCAGCCTGCACAGCGTCGGCGGAAATCCGCGGCGCATCCGACGCGGATTTAGCGAGCACCAGCGCCGAATCGCC
>CALYRV010000061.1 GCA_945483525.1 uncultured Verrucomicrobiota bacterium | reverse complement strand
GAATAGCCTACAACGTTTGAACTTTCGATGGTGCAGAAGCCAACCATGGCCGTCATAGCAGCCGCAGCCGTAATCATGAGTTTCTTCATTTTATTAGTCCTTTCGGATTTCCCTTTTTGACGGTGGGATTCCATTTTTCCTCTGTTCTGCGAGGAGCCAGTCGACTCGTACGTTAAGGGCACCATTTACCCTACTCCGCCTTGTCAATTGTAATAATATCATTTTTTGTGTGAGACGGTCAATAGTCTTGGTGAGAAAAGTGCAGGGCGAAAAGTGCTAAGTGCTGAGTGCGGGGGAAGTGCTGAGTGCGGAGGAAGTGCTGAGCGCGGGGCGTGTGCTGAGAGAAAAGTGCAGGGCGGTATCTGAACTCTGCACTCCGCACTCTGCACTCACTGCTCCATTGGAATCGGCATTATTCCCATTGTCCGAAGGATATCATTTTTCGCTTCCCACTCGGCTTCGTAGTCGGCACCGCGCTCCAAGCGGCCGAGTTCGGTGGCAATGCGCGAACGAACGCGAATCTCCTCAATCTGACGCTGATAAAGACGCTCACAGTAAGTCTCGAACGTACCACCAGCCGCGAGGTAGTTCGCCAGCTCAAGCTTCATCCAATTGACCATGCGCTTCATCTTTGCGATCTCGACCGGATCGTCATCGGCGATAGCGACTTCGCTCATATCCAGCGGGATCGCAACCTTCGCAGATAGCTCTCGCGCAAACTGCGGTGCGACCAGCTTCGCCGGAATCGCATACTGCGCGAGGAGCAGATCAAGCACATTCGTGAAAACATTACCCCACGCCTTCGATTCGCACTGCTGAAGGACTAGCGGATCGCCATAGATCTGCGAACGGCGTTCCGCTGATGCAGGAAGCAGCGCGGCCTTCGCCTCTTCGACTTCGCCCTGCTGGATAAAGAGCGCAGCAAGCGAGGCACACAGAAGCATGCTTAATATGACGATCAGATAGACACGTTTCCCGAGCGAGGCAAACCAATTGCCAAGGCCCGGCGCAAGCACGACACCATAGGGCTTAATGCCGCTTTTTTTGAGTTCAGTAAAGACAGCCTCGCGGGAAGCTGCCGAGATTTCACCCTCGTGCCGCTCCCCGTCGGAAGTCTTGTACTGGTAGACGAACTTCAATTACTTGCCTTTCTTGGGGTCGAACTTGATCTCGAGTCCGTTCGTCGGAACCTGATGAATCTGATCCCAAATGACCTTCTGAACATCATTAGTTGGCTGCGGAGCCCAGCCCTCTTCACAGGCCTTCTTATAGGTCTGAAGCCTATAGGGGGTCACACCGTAGCCGGGGAGGTAGGCCGCGAAACGCTGCATGATGTCGAACGGCAGCTTTTCATCCATGTACTTGTCGAGCTGCTCAGCCTTCGTCACACACTCCGTGAGCGCCTGCGGATACTGCGAGGAGACCGCACCACCAAGAAAGCAGAAGCCGCGCGTCAACTGCTTCTTAACGCGGGCCTTGAAGAACACGTCCTTGCTCGTCTTCAGCGGCGCAACATTAATCATCGCCCACTTCGCCTCAGGAGCCACGAGGGACATCGGCATCGCTGGATCATCAATAATGAAGAGCGATGCATCGCCAGAGATTGTCGGCTTCGCAAGATCGAAAGCACCTTCGACGGTCTCGATCTCGATCTTCAGTTCCTTCGCGAAGAACGCAGCGTGTTCCTTCAGGATCGCGACATCCGCCGCCTTCTGACAGTTCACATAGACAACCTTACCCTTCTGCGTGCCGGGAATCTTGAGCTTGCCGCCCGTGCGCTTGTAGATCGCCGCCTCGAGCTTCGCACGGTTTATCTTCTTGACAGGATGCATCTGACCATCTGGCCCCATCACCATCTTCGGCGCAGCAGCTTTGGGAGCCTTAACTTCATCGGCAAACACAGTCGCCGCACAGATGGCGACGAGAGCAATCATAAGCTTCTTCATTATTTTAGTTCCTTAAAAGATGGGTTTGAAAATCAATGCTGCGCGCCTTTGCGACGAAGGAGCATACGCTTGGCAATCGGGCTTAAAGTAATCGGGGCGATGCCACGCTCTTCAAGGATCTTGTTCGCCGCCGAGGTAAAGTCCTCGACATCCTCCAACGTCGCATTGGGATCCTTGCGGAGTTTGTTAAGTTCACTCGCCACTTCCATCTTCAAAATAGCCAGTCGCTGATACTCCTCATGCGTCTCCTCGAGAATCTTGCCAATGTCCTCTCCGTTACGCATACGTTCTGCAAGATCGATCTTTGTCTCTATCATGAGGCGCTTGAGCTCGGCCTGTTCGGGCGTATCCTCAGCAGAAATAACAATCGGCGTCTTCATCGACTCGACAAAATCCTTGGTGAAGCTGGGACCATAGTGAGGAGTGCCAACGAGCGTCTCACCAGGAGTCATCGTGAGATAACCAGCAATCGTGTTCTCGGAATGATGCGGGAAGATCGCGTAAGCGGGCGGTGCTTCCGTACGGGAAGTGTCATTCGTGTAGCCCGGCGGCGGACGGTGCATATGCTTCCACTTGCGTTGTTGCATGGGCGTAAGATTCGCAGGCATCACGTCCTCTTCCCAATACTTCTTGGGCTTCTTGGGGACATCAACCGAGGCTTCGGCAACGCGAGGCGCGATATCCGGATCAACAACATCAATAGACCTGGTTCCAGCATCGGAATCCGGCTCAGACACCGACTTGGACGCGCCCTGCGGCAAGAGGAAGTAGGCCGCAACCACAACCAGAACAACAACGAGACCACCCGCAAGAGCACCCTTACCCAGCGCTAGTTTCGATTGCGCCTTTACGGACTTCTTCGGCTTCGCCGAATTGCCCCCAACAGAACTGCCGTTCCAACCCATTACAAATGCCTCCAGATTATATCTATAATCAATTTGTATTTTATCAAAAAAGCCACTGAGAGTGTGAAAATTCCCTCGGCCAAATTTTCAGCGAATCGACGAACAGGCCGGAATGCGGTCAGAAGTCTGACGAACCGAGAAGCGACGCGGGAAGCGGGGCGATATTACGATCGCGAAGACAGATGTTGAGCGACGTGAATGCCTTGCGACGCAGACTCGGAAGCGTATCCATGAAAGAACGAATCGCTTTCTGGCGAAGCGCAACTTCTGACGCCTGACGATCAGAGATTATCACCGCGTAATCCGCAAGCGTTCCGCCGTTAGCGACCAATTCCGAAAGCTCTTCTCGCATCTGCAGAAGAATACGCTTCAGCTGACGCACCTCCGGATGGTCGGAATCGGAAATCTTGATCGGAGTCTTCAAATCCTCAAGTGCAGTCTCCGCAGGAATCGGGCGCGACACCTCCCAGCCCGGTTGCGCGTAGGCGGCAAGATAACGGTCAAGCGCACACGGCAGAACATCACCCCAGTCTGTCATTACCTGCGCGGAGATAAACGTTTCATCGCCAACAATCTGCTGACGTGCGATCGGCGCATCAGAAACTGATCTCACAACATTAAAGTCAACGACGACCGCGGCAACGGCAATCGCAATCACAAACATCACGATCGTCACCAACGGAAGATAGCGACGCCACTTCGCCGGATCATCGCCAACGACACGGTACGGACGCACCCCCTGCTTGCGAAGCTTAGTATACGCGTCAGCCCGATCCCGAGCGTCAATCACGCCGGTCCGATTCTCGTTCTGACTCGTCTGGTAATAGTAAGTGTATCGCATCAGCCACTATTGTAGCATTTTATTCGTCCATGGTGGGGCGAGGATGTCCCACCTCCAAGGAACGGAGGATAATCTTGACAAGAGGAAGCGGAAGCGCCGCGCCGGAAGGAAGACAGATGCCGCGGCGAAAGAGATTCTCGGCGACATTGCCACCAAACACCTTGACCTTGCGCGAGCCGCGGAACACGGGCTGCAGGTGCATCGGTTTCCAGACGGGACGCGCCTCAATGCCCTCCCGAGCCAAACTCCTTATCACCGCGTCTCGCGTCTTCTCGTCCTTAAGATAAAGAACATTGAGCCAATGATTCGACCCGTCGTCCGCAATTCCATACGCCGCGGCGATCTTGCGCTTCTTCTTGAGAATCTCCGGAAGTCGATCAAGCTGGGCGAGTCCGATCGCCGCCAGAACATTACTCATCCGGTGGTTATACCCAACTTCCTTATGCTCGTAATGCAACACTGGCTCGCGACTCTGCATCGCAAGCTTGCGAACCGAGTCCGCGAGGCGCTTCGAATCAGTAACGATCGCGCCGCCGCCGGATGTCGTCACCGTCTTGTTGCCGTTAAAGGAATACACCGCGGCGAAACCGCCGCTGCCGGACCCCTTCCCCCTATACTTCGACCCCACCGATTCCGCCGCATCCACAAAGAACTTCACCCCATATCTGCGACACACCTTAGCGATGCCCGCATAATCGCAGCACCTGCCATAGAGGTCGACCCCGATGACGAGGATTTTCGTGGTTCGCGGTTCGCGGCTCGTGGTTCGTGAGGGGCGCACGAGCGCGGCGAGGGCCTGAGCGAGGAGAGGAACGGACATGTTGCCAGAAGAATCGCTATCGACCAGAACGAGTTTGGCGCCACGATGCCAAGCGGGGCTGACCGTCGCGATAAACGAAAGCGTCGGAGCGACGACTGTCCATGTGCGATCAACGCCGAGATACTCGAGAATCAGATCAATTGCCGCGGTTCCGCTGGACAGCGCCACCGCATATTTACGTCCAGACAACTTGGCGAGTCGGCGCTCGAATTCATCCAATTGCGGTCCACACGGCGCGATGAACCCCGAATCAAACGCCTTCATCACGGCAGCACGTTCCGCTCTGCCGATGTAAGGAGGTTGAAGAAAAATCTTGGCGGGGGATTTCATTTTCATTAGCGATAATGTATCTGTCGTTTTGCCGAAACGGCTCGCTTGTAGGTCTTGGACTTCGGATCGTAATAGCTTATCTCGGTCTGCGGCAGTTCTGCCGCGCCGTCCGCGATAAAATACTTCTTCCACTCCACCGAACTGCGTCCCCGCTGCCATTCGTACGCAACCCCAGGAGGGGCAAAATCCGGCGGCACGTATCCGTCGCACATCATCACACAGGAGATCACGATGACGTCGTTCGAATTAACAAGCGTCATATCGGGAGTCTCTGACAACGTCAGCTTGCCGGCGACAATGCCGGAAAAGTCGGAGGGCTGGCCCGCAGACGGCAACGGATGCACCATGATAGACAGCGGGGCGGACACCGAAGTGAACGAAGTCGAAGAAGACGACGAGAAATTACGTGAGCGAATGACCCGCGTCTGCATACCGTTGATCGTGAAGTTGATCGACCCCTTGAATGGGACGTCGTAACGGACAGGTACCGCAAGCCGGATAATCTTATTCGAGGAACCATTTTCCACTCGATCATCTAGAAACGCCACCTTGCCCACGGTCTGCATGCCGAAGGTCTCGGAGGGCTGAAGCTGAAGGTTCTCTAGCGTCACATCCTTCGGAGATTCAATGGAGACAATGAACCTGAAATCATCGCCTACCTGCAAATCATGACGATCAGTCGCGACAGTAACTAGAACCGGCGCAGCCTTAATCTGTTGCATTTCGCCAAAACCGCCGAAATTGAAATTGAAAAGCCCCTGAGCATTACAGGTGGCAGGCGACAGGTTGAGGTAACAGAAGCACGTCAATGACAGCGCGACACAGGCGAGCGCGCGGATTACGCGGCCCAAAAACCAGAACACCAGCGCGACGAGCACGATGCCGCCAACGATGAGACCGACACGCCCCGCCCACGCGAAGCGTAGCACAGGACGGCCAACCTGACGCCATATCGGCAACTCCACCTCTCGGCTCTGCGCCTTGACCGCAAGCGCGGCAATAATACCGCGCTCGATCGCGGGTGTCTGCCCCACGAGCCACTCCAACTTGGAATAGATTTTCATCGCCCGCGACCAGTTGCCGTCAATTATCGCGCACCTCGCCTCATTCATCTTCGCCGCTGGGAAATCAAACTCCGCGAACGCATCCGCCGATGGATGGGCGCATGCCTTGCGCCACTTGAACCAGACCTCGTTATTGCGCAATTCTTCATTCATCATTCTCAATTCTTCATTCGCTCCCACCAGCGGATCGGGCTGTGGAAGAGAATTCTCATCTTCAGACATCTCCGCAACCACTACCTGCACGCCGGGAACCGCATGTACTGGAATCGCACTCGTCTTGGCCACTTTCTTCTCTCCCGCCGCAGTCTCGTATTCAAATTCCAACTCCGGAAACCACAACACCCCTTCACGCAACGGACGCACCCGATAGGTAATCGTGCGCGCCAGCGGCACCTCCCACGAATTGAATAAATTTGAAACCGTCTTCTTCGTGGTCTGGGTCTTCGCAGAAGAATCATCTAACCGCCAGACCTTACGATCCACTGCCTTGGACAAAACCGGCGGGTGTAGCGAGGCGAAATCCGCCTTGCCCAGAAAGTCGATCGTCAGGATCATGGGATCGCCCACCTTAACGTTATTGGCGTCAAAGTAGGCGCGAGCGCGAAGGTTCTCTCCCGTCGCGCCATGAAGCGTGATTACCGCCAGAAACAGACCTAAACAACCAAACGCCATTACCGACCTCGATCTATTATCGCTGCTCTCACATCGGAGTCACTTTAAAATCAATACGCACTTTCTTGTTCTTCGCGAGGAAATCAGCAGACAGACCAGACACATAACCGACGCGAGACGCGGCGGACAATACGGACCGGTCAGCCTTCGCGTCTCCAGAGCTCTGAATCAGCCGATAACCTTCGACCTTTCCGCCGGGTCCAAAAGTCACCTCAAGATACATCATCTTCATCGACGAGGTCCAGGCCGGCTGCTCCCAACGATCATGGAACTTCTGGCGAATCAGTGAAATGCAACGCTGTATCTCACTCTCGGCGATCTGCGTCGTCGCACTGGGCTTGTAACCCTGATTCAAGAGATCCTTCCAGTTTTTATCCAGTTTCGTTCCGGTTCCAGACGGAGCCGGCGACTTGACCCGAGGCATATTGTCCTGCGTCGCACGTTCCCGCATCGCCTTCAACCGCTCCTTGCGCAATTCCGCCGCGGTCTTCTTCGGCTTTGCCGGCTCCTTGGGTTTTTCCGGCTCCTTCGGCTTAACCTTCTCCTTCGGCTTTTCCGGCTCCTTCGGCTTAACCTTCTCCTTCGGCTTCTTTTTCGGCGGCGGCTCCTTAATCACCGCATCCATATTCCTGTCTTCGATCTTGGGCGGCTCGGGCTTCGGCTCCGGCGGCTTCTGCCTCACAACCGGCTTCGGTTCGTCCTGGACCGTCGGCGGCGCCTCGAAGGTGAGCTCGATCGGAATCACGACCTCCTTCGTCTTAAACGGCATGGACAGCACCCAGCAACAGACGAAAAACAGAGCGTGCACCACCAGCGCAGCGACAAGGCTTCCCTTGCCGAGCACCTTAGGACGTTGTTCTTCATCAATGTAATGCATGTGTTAAGTAGCGGAGTTGAGGGTTGCAGGACCGCAGAGTCATTTCTCAACGGTGACTAGAGACATGCGGCGAATCTTGCACTTATATACGATCTTGACGACATCCATCACCACGCCGTATTCAAGACGCTCGTCACCACGGACCAGAACCGGCACATCAGGATCTTCCGCAGCCATCGCCTTGAGCTGCTGCTCGAGCTCGTCCAATGTCACCCTGGCGTCATTGAGGAAGTAGCCGTCCGGATAACGACAGGTGACCGTATTCGCCTTCTTGTTCTTGGTCGGCAGCTCGTCCGTCTTCGCCCGCGGCAGCATGATCGAAATGCCCTGCTCGAGCGCTGGGAGCGTAACGATGAACGTGACCAGCAGCAGGAAAGTCAAGTCGATCAGCGAGGTCATGTCGACCTGCGCCTTCGGCTTCTCTCCCCGTCTTCTTCTCCTTCTCAAAGACATATCTTATCCTTCAATTCACCATTCCCTGTTCCCGACTTACCTCGCTCCTCCCTGGAATTCGCATGCGATACGCCCGATAAGCTCATCTGCGAATCCCTCCATATCCGAAGTTATGTCACGAATCGAGGAATTGAGCCAATTAAAGCAGATTACGCCAGGAATCGCAATCAGCAGACCCACAACGGTCGTGACCAACGCCGCAGAAATTGACGGCGCGATGGTCGCGAGATTGGCACTGCCGGCCGAGCCCATCTCGGCGAAGGCGTCTAGCACGCCCCAGACCGTTCCGAGAAGCCCGAGCATCGGAGAAAGCGCGACCACCGTCGCAATCATCGTCATCCCGTTCTCGACACGGATCTCCTCCTCGTCCAGCGAATGTTCACAGGTGCCTTTCACGAGCTCGATTTCGCGCGCAGTCAAAGCCGCCGAGCCTTCGACACCGGTACGGACCCCAAGAACCAGTGAGCGAGACTCCGGACCCATCAGCTTGAGAAGCCGCTCACAAGTCTGCGCGTAGAGGCCGGTAAGTCCGGTTTCATTCGTCCTGGGACGACGACTCATATAATACTCCAGCACCGTCTGACAGGTGCCGAAATCCCGGAGAAAGCGGCGGACCGCCATTTTCACGAAGCCGAGCTCCTTGAACTTGCCGATAATAACCGCCAGCATGACGATTGATCCGGCGAGCTGTGCATAAACGATCCCCTGTCCGATGAAGTTGGACTGGCGGAAACCTTCGAAAAGAGAATTTGCTATTATCATATTTAGTATCAGATGTTAGGTCGAATTCGACAGTGGTAAAAAATCATCTCATTCCCCGGGAGAGGAATCGCCGGCCACCTGGGATTCACGAGCGGAGGCGCGGGTAACTCGTCCTTCTGGAGGGAGATCGGAACGGGAGAAGCCGCAGGCGGCAAGCACCTTGTCCGCCGTCTGGAAATGTGCCTTGCAGTGATTCATCAGCCAGACTGGTCCGTTACGCTTCACCATCGTTTCGGCGAGCTCGCGAACCCTCGGATCGCTTGAGCCGATAGGAATTGATCCAATGCCCGAAGCTGAAGCCGAAGAACCGAAAACCTCTTCACTCATCTTCTGAATCTCGCGGAGGAAAATTTCGCGGGCGATGACGGACGCGATGGCAACGGCCGGATCACTCTCTGCCTTATGATGCTGATCGATCACAGCAGACCTGCCAAGCGGCTTGAGCGCACGGTTAATCGTAGCTTCTGTAGGCGCGAACTGATCGACGACAACGCGCGTCACGGACCGCTTCTTCTGGAGCAGTTCCTCGATCGCGGTGCCATGCGCCCAGGCCAGCATCCGGTTAATGTTCTGGATCTTCGCATACAGGCGATTATAAGCCGCTGGACCGAGTTTCACCACCGCATAGCCGTCCTCTCCGAGCAACGCACGAAGCTTCGCACCGGCGACAAGCACCTGAGTGTCGGACATCTTCTTACAATCCTTCACCTCAAGTTTGAGCTTACGGACATTGTCATTCCTGTCCGTAACCGTGTAGGTAAACTCGTCGATCGCTGCGGAAATCCTCTCGTCCACATAAGCGCAGCAGACGACGAGCGGACCGAAGAAATCCCCCTTGCCCGACTCGTCACTGCCGCCGTGCGGCGCAAGCGTCTCTGGATTCAGCACCTCCTCGTAACCGAGCGATGCAGCGCCAAGCACTTGCGGCTCAAGCGTGAAGAGAACGAAATCCTCAGCTCCCGAACCCTGCACACAGAGCTTACGCTTGCCGTGCTTCTCCTTCGAATAAAGCGTGGCGTTGAACCCGTTACCTTCGATCGACCACAGCGAATACGGCACTTCGCGTTTGCGATAATTACCGTTCACCATGATGCCCAGCAGAATCTCCTGCTGGTCATTCGTCAGTTCGAAAGTGTATGAGGTCTTGGCCACGTTGCGAATTGCGGGAAATCTTCATTTCCCATTTTTTATCCCGAAGCGGAACTCGGTGGTGGTGCGATACACCTCGCCGGGCTTGACGAACGTCGTCGGCCATTCGGGATGATTCGGAGAGTCAGGAGCATGCTGCGTCTCAAGCGCACAGCCGCAGCGGAACGAAAGGTGTTCACCGCCCTTCGCGGTCTGGTTGTAATCGGACCAGTTGGAGGTGTAGACCTGGAGGCAC
Organism: uncultured Verrucomicrobiota bacterium; assembly: GCA_945483525.1. The sequence continues at coordinate 851 of CALYRV010000061.1, read as the reverse complement.
GGCTCGGTCGTCCAGACCTCGACCTTCCGTCCGTTAAGAGGGCAGGACAACTCAGCGGCGAAACGGACCTTCTTCTCGACCTTCATTTTGCCCTTGCCAAGCACCCAGTTATGATCATAGCCGCGGCCGTACTCAAGATCGGCGCACTTCTCATTGATCCGCTCGCCGATACGCATACCCTTGCGGAAGTCGAACGGGGTGCCGGCAACCTTAACCACCTTGCCAGTGGGGATCTGTCCCTTATCGGTCGGCGTAAACGTATCCGCGGCGATCTTAAGGACATGATCCTCGATCGTGCCGCCTGCCTCGCCCTTGAAATTGAAGTAGACATGCTGAGTCATGTTGATCGGCGTCTCTTTGTCAGTGACCGCCTCGTAATCGACGCGCCAGACATTGTCCTTGGTAAGCGTGTAAGTCACCATCACGTCGACGGTTCCAGGAAAGCCCTCGTCCCCGTCTGGAGAACAATGAGTGAAGATCACCCCGACATCCGTTCCATCCACAAATGGCTTCGACTGCCATACATAGGCATCCCATCCGCGCTTACCACCGTGGAGATTGCACCCGATTCCGGCGGGCGCATTGTTTAGCGCTGGAAGTTTGATCTTCCTGCCGTTCAATTTGAAAACACCCTTCGCGATGCGATTACCGTAACGGCCAATGATACAACCCCAGTAAGGGTCGCCGTTATCCCATCCCGCAGGAGAGTCGAAGCCGACAACAACGTCTTTGAGCCTGCCCTTGGCGTCCGGAGTAAGGATCTTGATAATCTTCCCGCCGTAGTCAGACACCTCCATAACGACACCGCCGGCACCGTTTAGGGTGAACTTCTTGGCCTTCTCCCCGTATTT
>CALYRV010000060.1 GCA_945483525.1 uncultured Verrucomicrobiota bacterium | reverse complement strand
ATTTGGAGGGATGGCCGAGTGGCTGAAGGCAACGGTTTGCTAAATCGTCATACGGGGTAAACCCGTATCGGGGGTTCGAATCCCCCTCCCTCCGCCAAGTTTTTGGCGCATTTCACGAAAGGAAATCCCCAATGAAGAGTATCGTTCTTGCATTCACCGCATTTTTATCCGTGGCCGTATTCGCGGCGAAGACGCCTGCCGGAATTGAGATCCCTGATCGTCCGCAGAAGATTGTCGAGTTTCGGCTTGATGATGGCGAAGGGCTTTACGGCGCGGCCGCCACTTTCGGACGGAAGGTTCCGTTCGGCCTGGCGACCCAGTCGTGCGATTATGATCTTCGTCGCCATAACTACGGCAATCACACCGCGCCAGTGCTGATTTCCAATCGCGGGCGCTATGTCTGGTGCGAAGAGGGATTTGACTTCAAGATTGAAAATGGCAAGGTGACGCTTACGTCCAACGAAAAGGAATTCAAGATCGGCAAGGCGGGAACGACGCTCCGCGAGGCGTTCAAGTTCGTATCCAAGAACTTTCTGCCGACGTCTGGAAAGACTCCTAACCTTCTCTTTGTTTCCGCGCCGCAGTGGAACACCTGGATTGAACTCGGGCTTAAGCAGAACCAGAAGGCGGTGCTTGAATACGCGCACAAGATCGTTGACAGCGGTTTCCCCGCCGGTGTGATGATGATCGACGATACCTGGCAGCGCGATTACGGCGTCTGGCGTTTTGACAACTCCGCGTTCCCCGATCCTAAGGCGATGTGCGACGAGCTCCACCAGCTCGGATTTCGCATCATTCTCTGGACCTGTCCCTTTGTTTCGATGGATTCCGCAGAGTATCGCCATCTCTCCGAGAAGGGTGCGCTCTTGAAGGACGGGTGGGGGCGCCCCGCGGCTATCACCTGGTGGGACGGCGTGAGCGCCGTTCTGAATTTTGATGTGCCGTATGCGAAGGAGTGGTATAAGGGCGAGCTGGACAAGCTCGTGAAAGACTACGGAATCGACGGGTTCAAGTTCGATGCGGGCGATACCGGTTATTACGATACCGCCGATCAGCGTCTCAAGTTCGTCGGCTATGAGCAAGAGGGCGATCTTAATCGTCACAACCGCAATTGGTCGCTTTTCGCCGCGCAGTATCAGTTCAACGAGATGCGCGCGTCCTGGAAGTGCGGAGGGCAGCCGCTAGTTCAGCGCCTCAGCGACAAGGGCTGTGATTTCGGAGCGGTGCAGCAGTTGATTCCCGATATGATCAACACTGGGCTTATGGGCAATAACTTCGTGTGTCCTGATATGATAGGCGGAGGTGATCTCGGGGCGTATCTTAATTCCGAGCTTGATCAGGAGTGCTTTGTCCGGTCTGCACAGGTTCACGCGCTCTGTCCGATGATGCAGTTCTCCGCTGCGCCTTGGCGGGTGTTGGACGCCGAGCATTTTGCCGCGGTCAAGAAGGCGGTGGCGATCCGTCAGAAGTTTGCACCGCGTTTCGTCGAACTCGCCCGAGAATGCGCCGTTTCCGGCGAGCCGATGCTCAGATCGATGGAATACCAGTTCCCCGGCCATGGCTACGAGCTAATCAAGGATCAGTTCGTCATGGGCGATTTTCTTATCGTCGCGCCACAAGTCGAGAAGGGCGCGAAGGAGCGCAAGGTGGTCATTCCCGAAGGCCGGTGGATCGGAGATGACGGCAAGGTCTTTGATGGTCCGCGTGAAATCGTGGTCGCCACCCCACTTGACCGCATCCCGCATTTCGTCCGTCGTTAGCCGAGTCGTTAGGAGCGATGTTGAGTGAAATGCCGCGGCCCGATTTTGGTATAATATCGGCAAAGATATGAAGGTTGCCGTTGTCGGAGTTGTAGGCAGGACGAACGCCGGGAAATCGACGCTCGTGAATGCGCTTGTGGGAGAGAAGGTTTCGATCGTGTCTCCGGTCGAACAGACTACCCGTAACACCATCCGCGGGATCGTGTCCGATCCGCGGGGGCAGCTCGTGTTGCTGGATACTCCCGGCCTTCACAAGGCCGTAGGCACTCTCGGTCGTCTCCTTAACCGCATGGCGCGTCGCAGTGCTGCGGGAACGGACGTCACTTGCGTGGTCTTCGATGCTTCGCAGCCGCCGCAGCTTGAGGACATCGGATGGATGCAGCGCGTTTCCAAGGAGCATCCGGAGAAGGTCGTATTTGTGCTTAACAAGGCGGATAAGAGTCCGTTTTTCGAAGACGAATACAAGTCCGCTTGGGTCGAGGCCCAGGCGGAGTCGAAGTCGAAAGCCGAGGTCGAACAGGGGATTGCTTCGACTTCGACTCCGGACTTCGGCTTGTCTCCCGTATGGATTAAGTCCATCTCCACGACCGAAGGTGGGGCTAATGCGGTGATGGATGCGCTTTTTAATTTCGCTGAAGATGGGGAGGCTCTGTTCGATGACGATATCGTCACCGATTATCCGCGCAAGCTCACGATCGCGGACGTGATCCGCGAGAAGTATATCGGCAAGCTTTTCCAGGAGTTGCCGCATGAACTCGGGATTCTGGTCAAGCGTATCGAAGAGAAGACGGACAAGTGGGTCGTGCAGGTTGATGCGCTCGTCAACCGTGAGTCGCAGAAGCCGATGGCGATCGGCCGCGGAGCATCGACAGTGAAGGGGGTGCGCAAGGCGGCGGAGAAGGAGCTCAAGGAGATCTTCGGACTCAAGGTCGAGCTCGAGATCAATGTTCGGGTGGAACGCAACTGGATGAAGAACGAGCGACTGCTCGCTGAGATGGGGTATTTGGGAGAGCTTGTGTAATGAAGATTGAAGAATTGAGAATGAGGAATTGCGGAAGGCACTGCCTTCTTTTCGTTCTTCATCTTTCGTTTTTCATGCTTCATTCGATTTCGGCTGCTTATGCTGGCGAAATCGACGTTGCGCGGCAGGCGCTGCGGGATGGCCTCTGGGAGGTCGCGCGCACACATGCCCGTAAAGCAGACGGTGACCTTGCAAAGATCGTGGTGCTCGAGAGCTTCGCGCGCGAGCACAAGTGGTCGGATGTGCTGTCCACGGTTGAGGCGTACGGCAAGTCTGAAGTCCCAGAATTCGCATACTATAAGGCGGCGGCGCTTTATCGTACCGGTGAACACGATGCCGCGCGACGGCTGCTCGAATCTACCGACTTCTCCCGCGGTGTCATTGCTGCGGACGCCTCATTGTTGCATGCGGCGGTGCTTCGGCGCGAGGGTTATGTCGATGCGGCGCTATCGAAGCTTGAAGCCAGTGGCGGTGGTGCGGATTCGAAGATGGTGTCCGCAGCGATTCACAAATCTCGCGGGGAAGACGCCGAGGCGGAGGCGCTCTGGCGGGAAGTGGTTGCGATGACGAATGCTCCTGAATCGGCGGTGTCGATCGCGGCTGCTAACCTTGCTGACGTTGCAGCGCTTCGCCGAGTGGTTTCGGAGTCCACTGATCCCGATGTCGTTCGTTTCGCCGGTATTCAACTCGGCATGCTGCTTGTTCGCGAGAAGGGCAGCTTTTCGGAGGGCGCGTCGATTATCCGCCGTATCGCTAAGGATTCTCCGGATTTCCGCGGGGCGAGGGACGCGTTTCTGTCGTTGGCCGATGTGGAGCTCTCACGTGGCGATTACGCCGTCTGCATTCAGACTTATCGCGAGGCGATGGAGACCTGGCCGGAGACGGCGAAAGAGGCGTCCGTGCGGCTTGGTATCGGTTGGGCGCTGGCCGAGACTGGGCGTAATGAAGAGGCGCTAACCGAGTTCTCGATTGCGCTTGCGATGTCGGCTGATGACGAGACGAAGGCGCTTGCGATGGTGAAGTCGGGAGACGTCCTCGCCAATCTCGGCAAGCGTGAGGAGTCAATGTCCCGTTATCGCGAGGCTCTTGCAAGGTACTCGGATACGGTGGCGGCGAGGAAGGTCAAGGAAATGGTGTCGGTGCGGGAGCTTGAACAGAAGGGGTACGATGCTTTCGCTGCGTATCGTTTCGACGATGCGCGAACGATCTTCGCGGAGGTCGCGAAGCGTGATTCTTCTTTGGCTCCGCGGATGGCGTACTACGACATGGTCTGTCTGTATGGGCTCAATCAGGATGCTGCGGCGGAGAAGAAGGCAGCTGAGATTTCTTCTAGTTCGGAGGACCGGCGGGTGCGTTTTGATGCGTCCATGTGGCTTGCCAAGTATCTTTACAACCGCGGACGGTATCGCGAAGCGGAGGCTGGTTTCAGCACTTGTGCGGACCGGGCTGAAGATCCGTCCGTTGCGTCAGAACCGTTGCTGTGGGCGACTCGGGCAGCCTTTGCGGCGGGCGATTTCCAAAAGACGGTGCAAAACGCCACGCGGCTTGATTCGACTTGCCCTGGGACTCGCTCCTCTGTCGAGGGCATGCTGTTGCAGGCCGAGTCGTTGATTGAGCTTGCGCGGTTCGATGAGTCGATTCTCGTCGCTGAACGCGTGTCAATTGCGGCGGAGGCCGACGCGACGCTTCGCCTTCGTGCGCAGTTGCTGAGGGCGGATGCGTTGTTTGCGATGGGAGCGGATGATCCAGTTCGTTACCGCCAGGCCTTGGAGGCCTACACGGCGCTCCGTTCCGGCGAGAAGCTTTCGCCGTCCGTCAAGATCCGGCTCTCTTATAAGCTCGCCAAGACGCTTGAACGTCTGAAGCGAATGGATCAGGCGATCGACGAGTATTATTCGCGGGTGGTTTTGGCATATCGTGACGGGAGGGCTGAAGGGATCCCCTACGACGATGATGCGCGTGCGGCTTTTTCGCGCGCGGCTTTTCGACTCGCTGAAGAATACGAAAGCCGTGGCTCCGACGCGCAGGCGGTTGCGGTACTGCGTCTTGTCGTTACTGCGTCGGTGCCAGCGTCCGCAGAGGCGGAAAAACGTATTGAACGAATTCATAGAAAGGGCAATATCCTATGACCATTACGGGTGGACCGGTATTTTGGATTCTCCTTGTTCTTGCGGTGGCCGCGATCGTGATCTTCTTCGAGCGGCTGATCGAGCTTCGCCGTGCGCATATAGATTGGCAGGATTTCCTTAATGGCGTAATCAACGTCCTGGAAGGCGGCGGCGAGGATGAGGCGTTGGCGATTTGCGAGGATACCGCGGTTCCTGTGGCTAATATCGTTGCGACGGCGATTCGTCATCGCAAGGGGGCTGCTCGTGTCCTTCGCGAGGCGGTTGATTCTGCCGGCCGTGCCGAGACGGGGCGGCTCGACCGCCGGTTGGCGGCATTGTCGATCATTGGGCAGATCTCGCCTGGGATCGGGCTGCTCGGAGTGATCTTTGGATTCATGAAAACGGTGATGATGGTAGCGGATTCTTCGCTGATGCCAGTGTCGCGTGCAGATCTCCTGTCCTCTTCGATGGAGGCTCTCGTTTCCGCTGCGATGGGGCTCTGTGTTGCGATTCCGGTCGCGGTTATGTACGGGATGCTGCGCACGCGCATGGATCGCCTGGTGCTCGAGTTCGAAGCCGCCGCTTCGTCCATCATTGGCTATATAGCCAACAGGGAGGTGGCTGCCAAGGAGGCGCGTAAGTGAAGGCTTCTTCCTGGAACTGGGTGACGCCCCGTCCGTCAGGACTGTCGAAGTATGGTCCGCGATGGCTTAAGCCGATGGCGGTGGCGATACCTTGGCTTACCGTGATGCTGCTATTCGTCATGATGTATCTCGTCTCCGGGGCTCTGACCACAGCGAGGGGGGTCTTGTTCGAGCTTCCGGAAGGCGATCAGCTGGACGGCTCGTCCTCTCCGTTGGTTGCGCTTGTCGTGCCATCCGTTCGCGATACGCTTGTGTTCTTTGACGATGCTCGTTATTCGCTAGGTGATCGCGAGGCGATGAATTCTTTCGGTGAGCATTTGTCATCGCGCGTATCGAAGGTTAATGATCAGACACTGGTCGTTCTGGCGGATCAGAGGGTTCCCGTCGGGGAACTATCCAAGCTTGCCTCCGTGGCAAGCGTTAGCGGAGTGAAGCGGCTGTTGATGGCAAATAAGACTCAAAGGGCGTCGGAGGAATGAGCGCTTCCAGATCCCATCCCCGGCGTCGTCTCCGCAGTGAGGTCTTCCCACTGGCAGTGATTCTCTCGTTGCCGCTGGCGATTTATCTTGCGTTTCCCAGCGGAGCCGTCGGTTTTAACCCCTCCTGTTCTGTCGCGGCCAAGACGATCACGAACGCATTCATCTTGCTAGACGCTGATCGTGAAGCCAGTCTTCTTGCGTCCGCACGCGCCTCCTGGCAGTCAGATTCAGCCAGTCGCCGCGGTATCCGAGCGGATCTTCTTGCGTGTGGATTTTCCGAATACGATTCACGTATCGCGTCAGGGCTCCGTCCTCCCGTAGTTGAGAGGATGTCTCCAGTGACCGATTATGATATCGATGCCGTTCCTCACGGGGTCGGTGCAGCCCCCCCCGCCGTCCTTCCCGCTGAAGAACCCGGATCGTCTGATCCTTTGTTGCCCCGTTCAGAGCTTTTGAAGTTGAACTAAATTAAGGAAAACCATCATGACTCAGAATCAAGTACTCAAGGCCTTTAAAACTACGGGCGCGTTGCTCGAAGGTCATTTTGAGCTTCGTTCCAAGCTTCATTCCAACCGCTATTTCCAGTGCGCGAATGTGCTCCGTTATCCACGTATCGCCGAGAAGCTTTGCCGCGAAGTCACCCGGCAGGCGGTGAAGAGCGGCAAGCTGGGTAAGAAGATCGACGGAGTCATCTCCCCTGCGGTGGGCGGCATTCTCGTGGGGCACGAGGTCGCGCGAGAGCTCAACGTCAAGTGCGTCTTTGCTGAAAAGGTGCAGGGCGAGGGCGTTGACGCTACCGGCAAGCCCAATACCGTGCTCGCGATGCGCCGCTTCACGATCAAGAAGGGGGAGCGCTATATTGTCGCAGAAGATGTCGTCACCAAGGGCGGACGCGTTCAGGAGACGATCGACCTTGTTAAGGCCGCAGGCGCCAAAGTCGCAGGAGTGATCCTGCTCGTCGATCGTAGCGCGGGCAAGGTGAAGTTCGGGCGAATTCCGATGTTCTCGCTCATGCAGATGACGCCCGAGACCTGGGAGGCCAAGGACTGCCCCATGTGCAAGGCTGGCACGAAGCCTGTTCATCCCGGTTCGTGAGGTGCAATGGCCGGCAAGGGAGCGCAGGAGATCAAGTGATGGGGAATAGGGAATAGGGAATAGGGAATGGGATTCGGTGGAAAAACTCCGGGATGGGCACCTTTATAAGGTAGAAAGGAACAATGATCATGAATATTCTACCAGTCGTGATGCTTGCCCAGTCTCTCATCGTGTCCAATCCCGAGCCGATATTCCATCCCTCCGTCATTAAGGCGGATGAGAAACCGGTCGTCGTCGAGACGAGTGCGAAGATTGTCGAAGATAACGGACTCTTCCGTCGCGTCGAGACGACGATCGTCTTTACTAACCCCAACGGACGGGCCTTCGAGGGCGAGCTCGAATTCCCCGTTCCAGACGGCGCGACCGTCTGCGGCTATCAGCTCGAGGTCAACGGATCGATGGTACCCGGCGTCGTCGTCCCCAAGGAAGCGGCCCGTGTAGCCTTCGAGAACGAAAAGAGACAAGGTGTCGATCCGGGCATCGTCGAGCATGTGAAGGGGAATGTCTGGAAGACGCGTATCTATCCCCTGATGCCGAACACTCCCCGCAAGGCGATGGTCGCTTACATCATTGCCGACGAGGTGACCGTGAAGGATACGAAGAAGGTCTATGAGAAGTTCGGCGACGAGGTGTTCGTCGGAGAATATCCTGGCAAAGAGTCGGCTCGGTCCATTCCGCTTGCCGACCGGCTTCGCAATGCGGCGAAGGCCGTGATCTACTGGGACGCTTCGATGTCCCGCAAGGACAGCTTCCAGTCCGACCGCAATCTGCTTGAATGTCTGCCAGAGAATGGTGATTTCACTTTGACCGTGTTTCGCAATGTCATTGAAGAACCACTCAGGTTCTCCAATCGCATGGATCTCCTCAAGACGGTTGATTCACTCGTTTACGACGGCGGCACCTGTCTCGGAAAGGTACTGAAGTCCGCCGACTGCCAACTGCCAGCCGCCTGCTTCGTCTTTTCCGACGAATACAAGGAACCGAAACCGCGGCAGATTTTAGTGAGGAAACTTGATAAGGACGAGAAGCCGGATGCGGAGCCGAAGGAGGGAACGCTTCTTGCTGCGGCATGGGCGGCGTGCCGGGTCGAAGATCTCGCCGATGATGCGCAGTCTCATAAGGACGAGCTTGTTGAAATCGGCAGAAGATACGGCGTCGCGTCGTCCGTCACTTCGATGATCGTCCTTGAATCGCTCGAGCAGTACAAGATCTACAAGATCGAGCCGCCGAAATGCATGAGCTTCTACGACGAGTGGAAGAAGTGGCGCGCATCCGAAGACGATCCGATCGCCGCGGAAAAGGCGAAGGCGGAGCATCGTTCGCAGCTGCTCAACTACTGGCAGGAGAGGGTGAAGTGGTGGAACGATCCGGTGCCGCCTAAGAAGACTCCTAAGAGCGGACTCTTCGATGGCGTGGCGAGGTCGTCTTCGTTAAGGGCGGCTTCGAGGGAGGAGTCCGCTCCGATGGTGGAAGAGGCCGAAGAGCCGGTGCCTCCGGCGGCGGAAGGGCTTGCACCCGTCAGCGGGGTGCGCAGGGTTTCCGCGTACGGGGGTCGCGTCGCGAAGGCAAAGTCCGGATCCGAGGCTGCGGAGAACGTCGCGAACGTGAAGATCGCCGCGTGGAATCCGGATATGCCGTATCTGAAGGCGATGAGTGGCGTGGCGAACGGCTGTGCCTATGCCGAATATCTCAAGCAGCGTGAAGTCTATGGCAATTCGCCGGCGTTCTATCTCGATTGCGCGGGCTGGTTCTTCAAGGCGAAAGACCTGAAGCTCGGTGCGCGGATCATCTCCAATCTTTCGGAGATGAAACTTGAGGATGTTGGGATGTGGCGCACGATGGCGTGGCGTCTGCGCGAGGCGGGACTCTACGACGAGGCGGTCGAGGCGTTCCGCCACGTCCTTGAGATGCGTCCAGAGGAGCCGCAGTCCAGGCGCGACCTTGCGCTCGTCCTTACCGAGCGCGGCAAGGAGAAGAAGGATTTCCGTGATATCAATGAGGCGGTCTTACTGCTTAAGGACGCTGCGTTCAATCCCGTTGCCCGTCGTAGCGGACGCCGCGGCAACGATCTTCAGACGAGCGTTTTCGCGCTTGAGGAGCTGAACGGCGTCTATGCGTGGGTCAAGGAGAACGGACTTGACTGGAAACTTCCTGCAATCGATGCCGCGTTCCGCCGCGATATGCCGTGTGAGCTCCGCATCATGCTCTCGTGGGATACGGACGAGACGGACGTCGATCTGCATGTTCTCGAACCGGATGGAGAAGAGGCGTTCTACGGACATCGCAGAACCTCTTCCGGCGGCTTCGTGTCGGAAGACGTGACGACCGGATATGGCCCGGAGGAGTATCTGCGCAAGACCGCTGACAAGGGCGTATACAAGATCCTCGCCAATTATTTCGCTTCTCATCGTCAGCAGCTTACCGGTGCGGCGACGATTTCGGCGACCGTGTACACGGGCTGGGGAACGAAGGACGAGAAGCGCCAGATCATGTCCCTGCGGCTGGACAAGCCGAAGGACAAGCATCCGATCGGCGAGATTGAAATCAAATAAGGCTGAAGGCTGGAGGTTAAAGGTTGAAGAGCGGTGAATTCAGTTCGGTAGAAGCGTGTCTGGAAGCGTTGAAGCGCGGCGAGATCGTGCTGGTCACGGATGACGAGGACCGGGAGAACGAGGGAGACTGTATCTGCGCCGCCGAGTTCGCGACGACGGAGAACGTCAATTTCATGGCCACGTACGCGAAGGGTCTCATCTGCATGCCGATGAGCCGTGCATGGTGTGAGAAGCTCGACCTCCCGCAGATGGTCCGTCAGAACACCGACAACCATCAGACCGCCTTCACCGTCTCCATCGACGGCGTCGATACGACGACCGGCATATCCGCCGCGGAACGCTCGATGACCGCGCTCCGGTGCGTGGCGGATGACGTGAAGCCGACGGACTTCCGCCGCCCGGGGCACATGTTTCCGCTGCAGGCCCGTGAAGGCGGTGTCCTCAAACGCGCGGGACACACCGAGGCGACGGTCGATCTCTGCCGGCTCGCCGGGCTCAAGGAAGTGGGGCTCTGCTGCGAGATCATGAAGGATGACGGCACGATGGCGCGGATGGATGACATCAAGGCGTTTGCCGCGGAGCATAAGCTGCACCTTATGACGATAGCCGATCTCATCGCCTACAGAAGGTCGAGGAACGAGGAAGAGGTCGACGGCGGTGACAACGTTCTTGTCGACAGGGTCGAGACGGTGGATCTGCCGACGGAGCACGGTGACTTCAAGCTGACGATGTTCCGCTCGCGCCTTTCCGGCCTCGAGCATCTCGCGCTCGTGAAGGGTGATGTAGCGGACGGCGAACCGGTGCTGGTGCGGGTGCATTCCGAATGCTTCACTGGCGACGTGCTCGGATCCGAGCGCTGCGACTGCGGTCCGCAGCTCCATACGGCGATGGAGATGATTGAGAAGGAAGGGAGAGGCGCCATTATCTACATGCGCCAGGAGGGACGCGGCATAGGGCTTGCGAACAAACTCCATGCTTATCATCTGCAGGAGAAAGGCATGGATACTGTTGAGGCCAATGTCGCGTTAGGCTTCGCGCCCGATCTTCGTGATTACGGTGAAGGGGCGCAAATTCTCGTCGAACTCGGTATCCGTAAGCTTCGGTTGATGACCAATAATCCTTGTAAGATCAAGGGACTCGAGGGCTACGGGCTCACCATCACCGAGCGGGTGCCGATCGTGATTCCTGCTAATATTCACGACCGGCGCTATCTCGATACCAAGCGCGAAAAGATGGGGCATATTTTCTAATTTAGGGGATTGCGTCGTAATTGCGCTTTTTGATATAATATACGGCGTTTTGCCACGGAGGGTAACGGCGTGTGCCGCGAGAGTATGTGGTCGGATTACCAAAAAAGGCAATAAATGGATCAGATCAAGATCAAGGCGGATACGCGTTCCGAGCAGGGAACGGGTGCGGTCCGTCGTTTGCGCAAGTCGGGTATGATCCCCGGCTCGCTCATGAAGATGAACAAGGGCGGCACGGAGCTCATCAAGCTCCCCAAGCACGAGTTCA
>CALYRV010000059.1 GCA_945483525.1 uncultured Verrucomicrobiota bacterium | reverse complement strand
GTGCCCGGGACGAGCTTCAGCCCGCAGCCGAACCATTGCAAGCGTAATCAAAGGGGGAAGTCGCTTCGGCGCGACGATTGGAGGGCCAATGGAATGCGCCTTAATGTCGAGTCGCGCACGTCCTTTTCGGGAAGGGGCGCGGCAGGCCTGAAATTTTGGGGAGACTCCAGTCTTGATGCGCTTGATTCTGTCGGCATAATGTGATACAATCATTAACGATTGTAATACAGGAGGTGTTATGACGACGATGATTACGGCGAGAGTGGATAGTGAAAAAAGGAAAGCGGCCGAGAAGGTGTTTGACGAGGTTGGTCTTACGACTTCGGCGGCGGTGAATATCTTTATTTGTGCGGTTGCTGCCAGCGGAGGGATTCCTTTTGCGGTTGGCAATCAGATGATGGCGGCGGGAATGTCGCGTTGGAATGGCAATGTGAGGACGTTTGCGGAGGATGACGAGGAGTCAAAGTTTCGTGCTCGCCGCGCATCCGAGTTCCGGCGTCTGATCGAGTCGTTGCCGAAGTCAGGCAGAAGCACGCCTTATCAGTTCAGCCGCGATGACGCCAATTTCCGTGAATCGGGGAGCGCGAAATGAGATTCTTCGATTCGAACGTTTTGATTTATGCGGTTGATGACGCTGATCCGCGTCGTCAGACGATCGCTAAGGAGTTGATCGCTCACGCGATGACTATAAATCGGGATGGGGTCGTTTCCACGCAGGTAATACAGGAGTTCTGTTGTGTTGCCAAACGTAAACTCGGCTTGCCGCGGGAGAAACTGGATGCGCTGCTTGATTATTTCAGGGATCTTTGGGCTATTGATGTTACCTATGATCTTGTCAGGCATGCATTGTATGTCGCTGAGGAATATGGAATCCAGTTTTACGATGCGCTGATTGTTTCGGCGGCGGAGCGACTGGGTTGTAACGAGATTGTCAGCGAAGATCTCAACGCTGGGCAGATGTATCGCGGAATGGTGGTCATCAATCCGTTCAAGCAGTAGCGCGACAGCTGTTTTGCGAAATTCTTGCGGGCGCTCTCGTCCGAGTATAATGATTTCGTTTTTTGCTTGCTTTGCGGCGAGAACAATGCTATTATAGCGATAATAGTAAAATAGTTATGGAGCATTTATGAAGAAACTGTCGTTGCTGTTCGCCGCGATTGTGGCGGTTGTGTCGTTCACTCTCCGCGCTGCGACTGAGGTCGCGACCGCCAAAGAACTTGCCGTGGCGATTACCGGCGCGGCAACAGATGATATCAAGCTTACGGCGGATATCGACTGCACTGGGTGGACGACCTGTGCCTTCTCCGGCACGCTCGATGGCGACGGGAAGACGATTACGGGGCTGACGGTGCCGCTCTTCGGAACTGTCAGTGGAAACGCGACGATTAAGAATCTCGTTGTCAGCGGGGCGGCTGTTTCGTCGGAAACGGCGGATATCGGCATTGTTGCTACGACGATGACGGAAGGGTCGTTTGTCATTCAGAACATCTCCTTTGTCAATTGCTCGCTGTCGTTGAAGTCGAAGACTGGCGGCATGGTCGTCGCGAAGTTAACGACGGCGACGACGGCACTGCTGTCGAATTGCTCGATGGACGATTCCTGCAAGGTGACTGTGCGCGCGGGTGCGTATGTCGGCGGTCTCTTCGGTTCTGTTACCGCCAATGGTGATGGCGCGGAGGTTACGATTTCCAATTGCGTTTCACGCGGAACGCTGACGATTAATGACTGGACGAACCAGGGGGCTGGAATCGTTAACGGCATCTATCCGAAGATGGCCAAATATACCCACCATGCCTACGTGAATGTCTATGATTGCACGAATTACATGAGTGCTGCGGCTAACGGTGCGAATGGCAATTTGGGCGGCGTCGTTCGCTATGCCGAGGGCGGCACGGACAGCATCAACGGCAACATTCGCATCGCTCGGTGCGTCAACTATGGAAATCTTACCGTCAAGAGCCCTCAAAGCGAGACGGGCGGCATCATTTCCGGCATCAAGAACTGCGGTGCGGAAATAGTCGATTGCGTGAATTACGGAAACATCTCGCATACTGGTGGCTCAAAAGCCGCCGGGGGTGTCGTTGGTTCGGTGAATTCCATCATCAAGGATTCGTTTGCTATGATCGGTTGCGCAAATCTCGGTAGCGTAACTGGTACGGATGCCGGTGGCTTGATTGGCGATATCTCACAGTCCTCGTGTACCGGTTATACGATTCTGTCGTCGTTTAATCGTGGAACGATCACCAATAGTCGCGATGGATTTCTGCCGGGTCAGGCGATTGGATATCTCAAGTCCACGGTTGCTTATCCGTCCATTACGATTTCAGGGTCGGCATTCATGTCGGATACACTTATCGGCGGCATGATCGCCGGCGCCTTGGTTCCGACATTGATTACAGAATCGAATGTTGATGCCGCAACCTCGGAAGGGCTTGTCAGCGGTGCTGATCTCGAGTCTCTCAACGCGTATAATGATGACTGCAATCTTTGGAAGCAGGGCTCGTCTACGCCGATTCTCAAGATTATGGCGGATGAAGCGGCGCCAGATACGATTACGGCGACTTTCGTTGATGCCGAGGATTTCGAGTTGGTTGTGCTTAAGACATGCGTCATTCTCCGTGGCGGCACTCCGATTCCGCCGTCGACGCCCGAGCATGACGGATACACCTTTACTGGGTGGTCTCCGGAAACATTCTCGGACTTGACTTCTGATACGGTTATTACGGCCGTCTATATGAGCGGGACGATCGAGCATACGGTTCGCTTCTTTGACTGGGATGAATCGCAGATCGGCGCTGATCAGCTCGTCGGACACGGCAAGCCAGCGGAGGCGCCTGCCAGCCCGGTTCGCGATGGTTATCTCTTCACCGGATGGGACGGGGATTTCTCCAATGTCATAGAAGATCTGGATGTTCATGCGACATATGTTCAGCTTGTGCAGGATGTTTCGACGGGCGAGGAACTTGAGAACGCGCTTAAGACGGCGATTTATCCGGAGGTTACATATCGTCTGACCGGAGATGTTGCGCTTCGATCCGATTGGACGACGGTTGACGAGTTTGTCAGTCAGATTGATGGCAGCGGGTATGTGATTCATTACAATGGGTCTGCTCCGATTGTCGCGAAGTTGTCCGGACGATTCGCAAACTTTATCCTGGACGGAGACAATGACGGATCCGTGACCTCCGTCAATAATATCAGCAGTCGGTTCGGTATGCTTGCGATAGATTGTCGTGGCGGCAGAATCGCTAACGTGGTCGTGCGCAACTATTCGGTCAAGGTTTCTAATTCCGCGTCTGGTGTTGCGGTCGGAGTGATTTGCGGCGCTGCCGGTGATGGCGCGATCATCGAGCAATGCTCTGTCGAATCGAATTGCACGCTCACAGTGCGTTCCATAACCGCTGGCGGAATCTCCGGCTGCACGGTCATGTCCGACGCCTGGACCGGTGATGATCTGATGTTGCTGTCGATTGTTTCCTGCACGAACTGTGCGGACATTGTCACGGTCTCGTCCGGCGGACAGTCGCTTGGCGGCATAATCGGTGAAGCAAGCAGCCAGAGTTCGGTGCAAAAGCCGGAGATCATCGTTTCCAACTGCGTGAACTACGGTCGGATCACCTCGACTTACGCTGACGGGGCGGAGGGCCGTTTCGCCGGTATCGTCGGGTTCCGGACAGGCAATGTCAACAGCGGTACGCTTTGCGGATCTTTGACGATTGTCGATTGTGAGAATTACGGAGACATTGATTCGCAGGGGGCTGGTCCGAAGGTATATTACGGCGGCATCTTCGGATACACCTATCGTCTCGGAGCGATATCGATTTCTCGTTGTAAGAACATGGGTCGAATCGGCGGCAGACCGGCGAGCGCGACCTATACGGTAACAGGTGGTGGAGCAGGTGGAATCGCCGCGTATCTTGATGATGTTTACGGCAAGCGTCCGATCTTCATTACGGATAGCGCGAACTACGGCGAGGTCATCGGTGGATCCTGTGCGGGAGGCCAGGTCGGTTATGTAAGTGCCAATGCCGACTACGGAGATGTTTTCGTGATATCGACGAATTGCGCGAACTACGCGGCGGTTTCGGTCCTCGTCGACGGTGGCTATGCTGGCGAGTGGGTTGGCGATCTCAACACGAATCCGAAGGCGACGGTCGCTCCGAGATGCGGATATGGTGCTCTAAACTCATTCTTCATGACGGCGAGTTTCGTCGGACATACTGCCGGCGCGGTCGCGAATTTCGATGGTTGCAAGACCGCGGCAGACGGTGATTACACCTGTGCATCTGCACGGGCGGTGCTGGATGCGTGGGCAAAGGCGAACGGTTACGTGCCGTGGGTTGACGGCAAGGTCGGAGGCGTAGATTATCCGGAACTGCGAATCTTCAGCTCAAATCCTCCTGCCGCGCCCAAGGGCCTGATGATTCTCTTCCGCTGACGGGCGGGGGTCGGGATTTTGATATAATATCCGGTATGAAGATTACGATGGAATACCGAGTGCCGTATGCAGATACCGACCAGATGGGTGTCGTGTATTATGGCAATTATCTCACTATTTTCGAGCGGGCGCGAAACGAATTGATGCGCGCTGGCGGGTATACCTACAAGCGTTGCGAGCAGGACGGGTGGATGCTGCCGGTGATTCATGCCGAGGTCGATTACAAGTCGCCGGCCAAATACGATGATCTGCTCGAGGTCACTGCCTATGTGAAGCAGATGAAGGGCGTTCGCCTCGAGATTGCGTGTGAGGTCCGCCGCAAGGGTGAGGAACATATCCTCGTTTCCGGCTTCACGAGGCATTGTTTCGTGTCAACCAGGGATTTCCGTCCAATGCCTCCTCCGGAAGACTTCCTCGCCAACTACAAGTGAGATCTCCGTGCGTGCAGTAGTTTCTTTAGGATCGAACATCGAGCCGAAGGCGGAGTATCTCCGCAAAGCGGTGGAACGGCTTGCGGCCTTACCTAGTACGAAGCTGGTTCGCAAGAGCAAGGTTAGAACAACCGATCCCGTAGACGTGCCGGCGTTTTTCGCGTCGCTAAAATTCCTGAACCAGGTTGTCGTCCTCGAGACCGATCTGGATGTTTATGAGTTTTCGGGGATGATGCACGCTATTGAGGATGATCTGGGAAGGGTGCGAGGCGTGAAGAATGGTCCGCGCACTATTGATCTTGATCTTATCACCTTTGGAAATCTTAGGTTAGAGAAGTCAGCGCTTACGCTTCCACATCCTCGCGCTTCTCAGCGCGAATTCGTAATGGAACCATTGCGCGAGATTTGGCTCGACGAGCTTAAGGCCGACTATGAACTGTATGTACGCAACTTCCGCGATCCGTTTGAACATCTGCCGCGGATGATGCAGTTGAAGTACGTCCATACGGGGATGGTTGTGGATAACGCCGATGCGATAGCGGCTGGGGAGAGGTTTACCGACGAACAACGCTTCGTGTCCGTCGCTTCGGCGTTGTTGCATGACACCGGACGTTACGAACAGCTTCAGCGGTATAATACCTTCAAGGACTCGGAGTCGGTTGACCATGCCGTTTTCTCGCATGACATCGTCAAGAAACAGGGGTGGTTGAAGAATCTGCCGGCGTATCAGCTGTTCAGTCCGCTGGAATCGGTTATCCTTTCCGCAATCCTTTATCATAACCGCCGTGATCTGCCAGATGGGCTTGATCCGCTCACTGCTATCGCCGCGAATACCGTCCGTGATGCTGATAAGCTTGATATATTCCGGGTGTTGGAGGATCAGGTTGAACATACGGACTGGCGTAATGATTCTCGGGCGTTCTGGAATCTACAATGCGGAGTTCCGCCGAATCCTGAGGTCGTCAAGGCGATACGCGACCGTCGACCTGTCGATTATCAGAACATCAGATCACTCGCCGACTTCGTCCTTATCCAAGTTGGCTGGATGATCTCTGGCATGTACTTCGCCACTTCACGTCAGCTGTGTCGCGATCGAAATCACCTCGCGTTCAGACGGCGGTTTCTTTCTGAAATCGGGGGAGGAGACGAGGCGGACGCAATCTGCGATCTTGTGATATAATATAGTGTAATTTGCTTATGAAATTCGTATCTACCCGTACCGGTATTCCGGCCACCGCTCCGGAAAGCGTCTTCCAGGGTCTCGCCCCCGACGGCGGACTCTTTCTCCCCGTCCTCACGGACGGAAATGCAGAGTTCAAATCTCAGATTTCAAATGTCAAGACACTCGGGGATGCTGAGCGTTTCGTCTGTGACGCGCTGTTCGGCGACTTCCCGGAATCTGTCCGCAAGGATGCGATCGACCGCCTCTTGAGCCGCTTCCCTGCCGGCGATCCGATTCCGCTGGTCGAGAAGGACGGGCTCCACATTCTCGAGCTCTTCCTCGGCAAGACTGGCGCGTTCAAGGACGTCGCGCTTTCCATGCTTCCCGTCTTCATGCGCCATGCCGCGAACGGCAAACGCGTCTTGATCCTCACCGCGACGAGCGGCGATACCGGTTCGGCCGCGATGCAGGGCTTCGCCGGCGTGGACGGCACCGAGATCATCGTCTTCTATCCCGCGACCGGTACGAGCCGCATCCAGAAGCTCCAGATGACCACGCCGTCCGAAGCGAACGTTCATGCCGTCGGTATCCGCGGCAATTTCGACGACGCCCAGGCCGCCGTGAAGCGCATCTTCGCTTCAAAGGAGATCAACGCCGCCGCCGCCAAGGCCGGTATCACGCTCTCCTCCGCGAACTCGATCAACACCGGGCGGCTCGTTCCCCAGATCGCCTACTATGTCCTCGCCGGCGCGAGGCTTTCCGCACGAGCCGCGGACCACGAATCGCGAGCCACGAGTTTCGACGTCGTCGTTCCGTCCGGCAACTTCGGCAACATCCTCGCGGCATATTACGCGAAGAAGCTTGGCTCGCCGATCCGCAGGCTCGTCGTCGCCTCGAACGTGAACGACGTCCTCGCGCGCTTTGTCAAGACCGGCGTCTACGATCCCGGCGACAGGTTCACGGTCACCAATTCGCCGTCAATGGATATCCGCATCTCGTCCAACGTCGAGCGTCTCCTCTGGATGCTCAATTACGACGGCGATGTCGCCGCGGCGTGTGCTGAAGTGAGCCGGCTCATGAAGGACCTTAAGGAGAAGGGACGTTACGAGCTGAACGAGAAGGCGAAGGCGAAGCTCTTTGCGGACTTCGAAGGCGGCGTCGCGACTCCCGAAGAGACCGAAGGCGAAATGCGGCGTATGCGCGAGGCCGCGAATTACCTCGTCGATCCGCATACCGCCGTCGCCACTTTCGTCGCCAAGAAGTATCAAAGTGGAACTCTCCATTCTTCAACTTCAACTTCAAACTGCAACGCTTCTCTTCCCGTCGTCGTCGCGGCTACCGCGACGCCGTACAAGTTCCCCGAGACGTGCCTTCGCGCGTTCGGTGCGGATGTCCTCACCGACCCGCCGACGAACTTCAGGGATCTCGAGTCGCTTCCGATCGCCCAGACTCGTGTCTGCGACGTCGACAAGATCGACGCCGAAGTGACTCGACTCTTCTGATTCCGCTCCGCTCTCCAACTCCAACTCTTAACTCCAACTTGATTTATGAAACACGCAATAGTCAACGGACAGGAAATCAGCGGCGAAGCCGTGCAGTTTGAACTCGATCGGCTCGTCCGATTCTATATGTCGCATGGCATGACCATGGATGAGGTTAAGAGGAATCTCGCCAAGCTTGAAGAGAAGGCGCTTGACCAGGCGATCGGCGCGAAGCTCCTGCTGGACCGCGCGCTGGAGATCGAGCTCCCAGTCACCGCCGCCGATGTCGACGCCGAAGTCGAGCGGGTGAAGTCCCAGATCGGAGGCGAAGAGAATTACAAGAAGGCGCTCGAGGCGCAGGGCATTTCCGAAGCGAACTTCCGCAAGGAACTCGAAAAGGGTGCGCGCGTCAATATGCTCGTCAATCAGGCTTGTGCGCATATTTCCGATCCGACCGAAGAGGAGGTCGCGGCGTTCTATGAAGCCCACAAGGCGGAATATGTTGAAGAGCCCAAGGTTCTCTGTCAGCACATCCTCGTGAAAGGAGCTGATGACAAGGCGCTCGATAAGATCAAGGATATCCGCGAACGCATCGTCTCCGGCCAGGCCGATTTTGCGGAAGAGGCGAAGAAGAACTCGGATTGTCCCTCGGGTCAGGAAGGCGGTTCTCTCGGCTGGTTCGGACGCGGCATGATGGTTCCGGAATTCGACAAGGTCGCCTTCGAGATGAAGAAGGGCGAGATTTCCGGCGTCGTCACCACTCAGTTCGGCTACCACATCATCTATAAGGCAGACGAGAAGGGCGGTGGACAGCTCACGCTCGTCGATGTGCACGATCAGATCAAGGATCTTATGCGTCACGAGAACCGCGGACGTGCGATGGATGCGTTCGTCGCCGAACTCCGCGAGAAGGCGAAGATCGAATTCCGCGAATGCTGCGGCAAGCACGAGCACGGCAAAGATCACGAGTGTCATTGCGGATGCCATCACTGAGTGAAGTGAAGAGTGAAAAGTGAAGAGTGAAAAATTGCGGAGGTAATTATGCTCATTAGCGCTTTTCTTGCCGCGATCACATTAGGCGCGCCGTTCACCGATGGCTCGGTGCTCCAACGCGGGATGAAGGTGCCAGTGTGGGGCGATTGCGGGCCGAGCAAGATCGCGCGCGATGTCGTCGTCGAGTTCGCGGGACAGGAGAAGTCTTCCGCCGTCGACCCCTCTGGTCGCTGGCGTGTCGATCTCGATCCGATGGAGGCGTCGGCCGAATCGCGCACGATGACGGTGACGGTGAAGACGTACGACAGCATTCTGTTCGGCCGCCTTTTCCCCGCCAAGGAGACGGTCGAGGTCAAGGATGTGCTCGTCGGCGAGGTGTGGTTCGCGTCGGGACAGAGCAACATGGAGTGTCCGATCTGGGGCAGTGCCTGCCGCTATCGCGACTTCGAGGGCGGACTCATGACCACGATGACGCGTCTTCCGAATGTCCGTTACGTTAAGGTGCCGCGCAACTGGTCCGTCGAGCCGGAACCTATCTCGGCGAGATGGCGCAAGTTCATTCCGGAGGATCTGCAGTCCTTCTGCGTCGCTAAGACAGGCTCGGGAAGGACGAATCACAATTCGCTCTCCGCTGTAGCATTCTACTACGCTCGTGAGCTCTATCTCGCTCTTGGCATTCCGGTCGGCATCGTCGACGCGAGCTGGGGCGGCGTGAACATCGACTGTTTCATCCCGCGCTGCGGCTGGGACGATTGTGCGCCGGAGATCAAGTGGCTCGCCGACTACAAGCTGAAGAAGGACTGGAAGGCCGAGACCGACAAGAAGGATCCGGTTTCCGCGGCCCACAAGCAGCCGACCGTCCTCTGGAATGCAATGGTCGACGCCTTCACGCCGATGGCGATGCGCGGCTTCATCTGGTATCAGGGCTGTTCCAACCACGGTGAGGGCGACATCTACGCGCTTAAGATGCATGCGCTCTACAACGGCTGGTCGCGCGCGTTTCAGAATCCCGACTTGAAGCTCTACTTCGTCCAGCTCGCCCCCTGGGAACAGAACTGGATGAACATCGTCCAAGCGCAGAACAAGTTCGTCTCCGAAGAGAAGAACGCCGCGATCGCGGTCACTGCGGACGTCGGCAACTTCTCCGATATCCATCCGAACCGCAAGGAGATCGTCGCCAAGCGTCTCGTCGTGCATGCGCTGAAGCGTGATTACGGATTCAACATCCCCGAGGACGATTCGCCGGTGCTTAGGTCCGTTGCCTTCGCGGACGGCAAGGCGACGCTCAAGTTCGATCACGTGAAGAGCTGGTATGCGTACGATGCCGATTTCTGGCATGAGCCGCCGTTCGAACTCGCCGGCAAGGACGGTGTCTGGAAGGATGCGAAACTCGTCAACGAGGCGAATCGTCAGCCGTGGCAGTGTGGAGAGATCAAGGGGGTCGATCTCGTGCTCGTAGCTGAGGGGGTTGAAGAACCGGTAAGGGTCCGTTACCTGGGCAAGAATAAGACGATGGGCAATCTCTTCAATGAGGCGAGTCTGCCGCTGGGTCCGTTCGAGACGAAGTGAGTTGGTAGAGGGTAGTTGGTAGGAAACGGAAGTTATGGATATTACATCTCCCAGTAATCCGAAACTGAAGTACGTCGTCAAGCTCAGGAGCTGTTCGACGCGCGAAGCCTCGGGCGAGATGATCGTCGAGGGTTATCGCGAATGCCGCCGGGCGCTGGACCTCGGATACCGTCCGCACGCGATCTTCCACTGTCCCGACTTCTACCTCAAGAACGAGAACGAGCCGCAGCTGATCGCGGATGCGAAAAAGGCGGGCGCCGAGGTCTATACCTGCTCCAAGGTCTGCTTCGAGAAGATCGCCTATAAGGAGCGTCCTGACGGACTCCTCATGATCGGTCCGCATGTCTCGATCAGGCTTTCGGACTTGAAGCTCCCCGAAAACGCGCTTGTGATCGTCACCGAGGCGATCGAGAAGCCCGGCAATCTCGGGACGATCCTCCGCTCCGCGGACGCCGCGAAAGTCGCCGCGGTGATCGTCTGCGACCGCACGACCGACATTCACAATCCGAACGTGGTGCGGGCCTCGACCGGCACGATGTTCTCGGTGCCGATCGTCGAGGCGTCGTCCGAAGAGGCGCTTGCGTTTCTTAAGGAACACGGCTTCAAGATCCTCGCGGCGACGCCGCACGCCGAGAAGCTGCACTTCGAAGTCGATCTCACAGGCAATGTTGCGATCGCGCTCGGCGCGGAACAGTACGGACTCACCGCGAAATGGATGGACGGCGCGGAACTTCGCGTGCGCATCCCGATGCTCGGTCTTGCGGACTCCCTCAACGTCTCCGCCGCGGCGACGATTCTCGTCTACGAGGCCGTCCGTCAGCGCATTGCCGCCGGCATCGACACCGTCCCCGCCTTCATCCCCTGGCATGGCGAAGGCGCCCATGATCACTAACCATAACATTCGTCCGCTGTCGACCTCGACCTAAAACCTAAAACCTATCTCTCATGCGTTTCGCCTATCCATTGATGCTGGCGCTTGTCGCGATCGTTCCGATCGCGGGGCTGTGGTGGTCGTTTCTCAAGGCACGGCGCGAGAAGGCGCTTCGGAAGATCACGCTGAACGTGCCGAAGTCGAAGACGTCTGGTCTTCAGACTGCGGCGATTCTGATCGGACTCTTCCTATCGCTCTTTGCGGCATCACGTCCCCAGTGGGGCAAGTCGACGGAGAAGTTCGTCCAGAAGAGCCGTAACGTCGTCGTCGCGATCGACGTCTCGCGGTCGATGCTCGCCGAAGACGTGCGCCCCAGTCGGCTCGAGCGCGCGAAGGCCGATGTCGCGGACCTCATCGACTCGCTGGAAAGCGACCGCTGTGCACTGGTGGCGTTTCGCCGGACCGGCGTCACGATCTGTCCGCTTACTACGGATCACGGCTATCTTCGGAGCGCCCTCGAACAGATGACTCCCGATTCCGCTCCGCGCGGCGAGACCGATCTCGGCAGCGCCATCCGCGAATCCCTGAAGACGCTGGACCCCGCGGCGGACGATCATAACGCGATCATTATCATCTCCGACGGCGGAGATCTCCGTGGCGAGGCGCTCGACAGCGCGGCGTATGCGAAGAAACGTGGCATTCCGATCTTCACGGTCGGCATCGGCGATCCTAAGCACGGCGCGACGATTCCG
>CALYRV010000058.1 GCA_945483525.1 uncultured Verrucomicrobiota bacterium | reverse complement strand
CTGCTGCGCGTGGACGCTGAAGACGATGACCGATTCGCTCGGCGCGAAGATCTTCATCTCCGACATCATCAACGGACCTGCCGCGGGCCTTCAGAACTTCCTGCCGGCGATCATCTTCGTGATTGCGATTATCCTCGCGTTCTCAACTGGAACGAGCTGGGGTACGTTCGGCATTCTGATTCCGATCGTCCTTGCGGCGATTCCGAATAGCTCGATGACCATCGTCGCCGTTTCCGCCTGCATGGCTGGTGCGGTTTGCGGCGATCACTGCTCGCCGATCTCCGACACGACGATCATGGCTTCCGCCGGCGCTCAGTGCAACCACGTCATACACGTGAACACGCAGCTTCCCTATGTGCTTGTCGTGGCGGCGGTCTCGTTCGTTGCTTATGCCTTCACGCCGTTCGTGGGGTCGGTCTGGAGCGCGTTGCCTCTCGCGATAGTTCTTATGCTGGTTACACTGTTCTTCATGCGTCTCTTCCTGCGTGGCGCGATTTCGGACGACATGGTGCCGCTGATCTTCCGCAAGTTCTCGCAGTCCGTCGGCAACACCGCGCTTGCAACGGCGTTGAACAGCATGGCGAAGGAAATCCTCTCCGACGGCAAGATTGACATGGATGAGGCCGCACGGCTCCAGCAGCTGCTCAAGAGCATCGAAGGGCAGGAGGAGTTCCAGAAGGCTCTTGCCGCCGCGCGGGCGGACGGCGTCATCACCATGGAGGAGTCGGCGCTTCTCGAGAACTTCCTCCGCAAACTTATTAAGTGAAAAATCAAAAGATAATAGAAAGGATTAGGAAGAAATGAAAAAGTTGATGTTGGGATTGATGGGCGCGTTGCTTCTCGCGGGATGCGCGAAGCAGGATAATACGCTTAAGATGATCACGGAGGCGACGTTCCCGCCCTATGAATTCCTGCGCGGACAGGAGATAGTCGGTATTGATGTCGAGATCTGCAAGGCGGTCGCTGACAAGCTTGGCCGTCCCTTCCAGTCGGAGACGATTGCTTTTGATTCCGTGATTCCCGCCGTGGTCTCCGGCAAGGCGGATCTCGCGGCCGCTGGCATCACCATCACTGAAGACCGCAAGCACAACGTTGACTTCTCGATTCCGTATGTCAAGACGGGCATTGTCGTGATCTACAAGAAGTCTAATCCCTACACCGATAAGTCTCAGCTTAAGGGTAAGAGGATCGGAGTCCAGGCTGGAACCACATCTGAGAACTTCGTCCTCGAGGAGCTCAAGCAGGAGCCTGAACGCTGCAATTCGCCTGCGGAGGCGTGCGCTTCGCTCAAGAGCGGGCGGTGCGATTTTGTTATCGCTGACATTGATCCCGCCAAGAACTGCGTGAAGGGCGAACCCGATCTCGCGATTTCCGATTTCATCACGTCCGAAGAGTACGCGGTGGCAATCAAGAAGGGGCAGCCCGAGCTGCTGGCGACTATCAATGCCGTCATTACTGAGTGTAAGGCTGATGGGCGCTTGGACAAGTGGATTGAGATGTACACGAAGGAGTCCGACTCGCTCAAGGACAAGTGAGTGTGAGCTGAGAAGCTGATTTCAGTTGCAAGCCGTTAGTGTTTAAATGTTGCAGTCCCTATATGACGATTTCTACCTGTGTTTCGTAAAGAACGCGAGGTATGAATATCTCCTGGGAGGTCTCGGGGTAACGCTTGAGGTCGCTTTGTGCTCGATTGTCGTCGGGCTTTTCATCGGGTTCCTGGTGGCGGTGATCCGTTCGTCTCATGACAAGTACGGGCTCTTCCCCGTCGCCAGCTCGATCTCGAAGGTATACCTTACGGTGATTCGGGGAACCCCGATGGTGGTTCAACTCCTTATCACTTACTATATCATCTTGCGGAGTGTCGATTCGAAGGTGCTGATTGCGATCATCGCCTTCGGTCTCAATTCCGGCGCCTATCAGGCCGAGATCCTGAGGGCGGGAATTATGTCTATTGATTCCGGCCAGATGGAGGCTGGGCGTGCGCTCGGCCTCTCTTACTGGAGGACGATGGTTAAGATCGTCATCCCGCAGGCGGTGCGAAACGTGCTGCCGGCGCTCGGTAACGAATTCATCGTGCTGATGAAAGATACCTCGATCGTCGGCTACATCGCACTCATCGATCTTGCCAAGGGCGGAGACATCATCCGCTCCCAGACATACTCGGTTTACCTGCCGTATCTCACGGTTGCGGCGATCTACCTGGTGTTGGTCGTGACTTTCACCTGGTTGTTGGGCAAGCTTGAACGTTATCTGAGGAACACCGGTGCCGATCCGGTGCATAATGATTCGTGATCGCGCGAAGTTAGGCTGCGGTGCAGTTGGTTATCAGAAAAATTTGAATATGGCTGAGACATTACTGAAAATTGACGGACTGAAGAAGAGTTTCGGGGACCTGGAGGTGCTGAAGGGACTCTCCACGACGATCAGCAAAGGCGAGGTCGTCGTAATGATTGGTCCTTCTGGAGGCGGCAAGTCGACGTTCCTCAGGTGCATGAATCTGCTGGAACAGCCGACCGACGGTTCAATCTTCTTTGACGGTATCGACATCGTGAAGGCCGATGACCAGACTAAGAATTTGGTACGTAGTGAGATGGGGATGGTGTTCCAACACTTCAATCTTTTCCCCCATCTGACGATCATCGACAACATCACTCTCGCGCCGAAGCTCGTCCGCGGCGTTTCCGCCGCGGGAGCAGAGAAGAAGGCGATGGAACTGCTCAAGATGGTCGGACTTGAAGGGAAGGCTAAGGCTTATCCTCAGCAGCTTTCCGGCGGACAGAAGCAGCGTGTCGCGATTGTTCGTTCCCTCGCCATGGAGCCGAAGGTCATGCTTTTCGATGAGCCGACTTCCGCGCTTGATCCTGAGATGGTCGGTGAGGTGCTGGATGTCATGAAGGATCTCGCGAAGAAGGGCATGACGATGGTCGTCGTCACTCATGAAATGCGTTTCGCGCGTGATGTTGCCACGCGCGTCCTCTTCCTTGAGGGCGGGCGGATCGCGGCCGAAGGTACGCCGCATGAGATCTTTGATCAGAAGCATGACGGACGTCTAGGCGAGTTTCTGGGCAAAGTCAAGGGTGAACAGTCTGTCTCGGACGATCTCGCCCAGATGATCGTTGATGCTGCGGCTGATAAGCGCATCACTGTTGAGGAGATTGAGAAGATTGCCAGTAAAATCAAGGAGAATAACAAATGAAACGGCTTCTGATGGTTTTCGCCGCCACGGCGGCGCTTTGTGGTTGTTCCCAGCGTTCTACGCTTACCGATGGAAAGTTCATTGTCGGTTTCGATGCTGATTTTCCTCCCTACGGATTCAAGGACGGCTCCGAATACAAGGGTTTCGACCTTGATCTCGCCCGTGCTGTCTGCGTGAAGAAGGGGTGGAAGTTTGTCGCCAATCCGATCAACTGGGATTCCAAGGATATGGAGCTCAATTCCGGATCAATCGACTGCATCTGGAACGGCTTCACCATGCAGGGGCGTGAAGATGGTTACACTTGGTCGGCTCCATATGTCGACAACTCCCAGGTCGTGCTCGTGAAGATTGATTCCCCAATTAAGAAGCTTGCGGATCTTTCCGGTAAGATCGTCGGCGTCCAGACCGACACTCCGGTCCAGAAGGCGCTTCAGAAGGACGGTGAGAAGGCTGCGCTCGGAGCCACCTTTAAGGAACTCGTGGTGATGCCTAACTACAACCAGGCGGTAAATGAACTCAACGCCGGAGGCGTCGAGGCGGTTGCGATGGATGTTGGTGTTGCTAAGAAGAAGATGTCTGATCTTCCGGGCCGGTTCCGCTATCTCGATGATATCGTTATGACCGAGACCTACGGTATCGGATTCAAGAAGGGGAATGAAGAGCTCAAGAACCAGGTCGAGGCTGAGCTCAAGAAGCTCTTCGCAGATGGCACCGCCGCGAAGATCGCCGTCCAGTACGGCATCGAACCCTCGGCGCTGATATTGAAGTGAATATCTGGGCGATGATATCTGATCTCCTCGGGGGCCTGGTGGTCTCCGTGGAGATTTTTGTGTTCACACTGCTAATTGCACTGCCCCTCGGTTTCGTCGTCGCTCTCGGGCGGATGTCAAAGAATTCGCTGATCAGTAGTTTTTTCTGCCTCTTCATCTCGGTTGTCCGCGGCACGCCGTTGATGCTGCAGATTATCTTCGTTTATTTTGCGCCATACATCCTGTTCGGGCTCCCGCTTGCGACCTACCCGCGTATTCTTGCAACAGTCCTTGCCTTCGGGCTTAACTATGCGGCGTATTTCGGTGAAATCTACCGCGGAGGCATCCAGTCCATCGATGTCGGACAGTACGAGGCGGCTTCGGCGCTCGGTTTCTCTCGTGGTCACACTTTCTTCAAGATTATCCTTCCACAGGTGGTCAAACGCATCATTCCCGCGGTCGGCAATGAGGTGATAACGCTCGTCAAGGATACGTCGCTTGCGTTCACCATCGCGGTAACGGAGATGTTCACCATTGCCAAGCAGCTTTCGTCCGCTAACACCACAATGACTCCGCTCATCGCCGCCGGCGTCTTCTACTATATCTTCAACTATATCGTCGCTTTTACGATGGAACGTCTGGAGAAGCGTTACAGTTACTACAACTGACCATTGTCAGTGTTTGATGGCTTCTCTTATGGGTGCGCTGATTCTACTGTTGACCACTTTCATCTGGGGAACGGCTTTTCTCGCCCAGAAGGTCGGAGGAGAGGCTCTGGGTCCGTTCGCAGTCACCTGCTTTCGCAATATTCTCGGTGGACTCTTCCTCTTTCTCTGCATCTTCTTCCGCAATCTCACTAGCCGTAATCGCGGCACCTCTCCGCGTTCCGGGTTCCGCGCTTCCGGCTCGCTTCTCGCCGGTTTCCTCTGCGGTGTCCCGCTCTTCGCCGCAATGGCCGCACAGCAGATAGGAATCGGCTACACCACCCCAGGGATTTCCGGTTTCCTCACGACGAACTACATGTTCGTCATCCCTGTGCTGTGCCTGGTGCTTTACCGCAAGCTGCCGGGATGGCATATCTGGGTGGGGGTGGCGGCTGCTATCGCCGGCACGTATCTCATCTGCATGACGGACGAGCGGATGACGGTCGGACGGGGAGAGCTCTGGACCATCCTGTGCGCGTTCCTCTTCGCTGTGCAGATGCTGGTGGTGGATCATTACGCCAAACGCTGCGACGTACTGGTGATGTCCGCGGTTCAGCTCCTCACCGCCGCATTCCTGTCCGTCCCGTTCCTCTTCCTGCACTCCGAATCCTCCCGTCTGTCCCTCTCTGCACTCTGCACCCTGCGCTCAGCACTTCCCGTTTTCTATCTCGGCGTGTTCTCGTCCGGTATCGCCTATACGCTTCAGAATTTCGGACAGTCCCGCACGTCGCCAGCGGTCGCCGGAGTCATTCTTTCGATGGAGTCCGTCTTTGCCGCGCTGTCTGGTTATGTGGTTCTGGGTGATAGAATGACGGCGGCGCAGTCCGCTGGCTGTATCATGGTGTTCTTTGCTGCGGTTTTCACGCAGATTTTTGATATAATATCTAGTAGGAAATCCGATTCGTGAGTTTAGCGAGTTTCGACGAGCTGACATTGGTTTATTGAAAGGAGTAAAATGCGTAAAGAAGAAAATGAGATTGCGGTTGCGATGCGTGCTGGTTTCACCCTTATTGAAATTCTGGTCGCCGTTGCAATTGTCGGTATCCTTAGTACTGTGGCGGTGATGAATCTCGGAGGGCTATCCGAAGGAGCGAAGATTACCGCAGCCAAGAGTACGGTCGACACCATCCAGAACGCAGTCGTCACGTATAATCTTAATCACCAGAAGAACATTACTGATCTTAAGGATCTGGTCAAGGAGGATTCCGAGGGCGAGTCGATACTCTCTGGCGGCGAGGATGCGCTGGTCGATCCGTGGGGGACGGATTGCCGTCTTGAGAAGAAGGGCAGGAACTACGTCATCGTTTCCGCTGGTCCGGACGGGCAGTTCAACACTGAAGATGACGTCCGTTCCGACAAGAAGCCGAAGCAGGCGTCTAAGGAATGACCTTCGTTGACCCTGTCTTTATGCGCAGGGCGTTTACACTGATTGAGATTCTGGTTATCGTTGCGATTATCGCGGCGATGACCAGTACCGCTGTCGTCAGCATAAGAGCGGGGCAGGATAGTGCGCGGATTAAGGGCTCTGTCCGTGACGCTTTTGCAACGATTCGCCTTGCGCGATCAATGGCGTTGGTCTCAAAGCAGCCGAGCATCATCACGTATTCCACGGTCGTTGAAGATGGTGAGACTTGCGCACGTATTGAGGTTCATACCTCTAAGGCGTTCAGCGATTCTCCGGCGATGGTTGCAGAGACCCTCGATGGTGAGAAGGTGTATTTGTCCGAGGATGGCGGGGAGGTGTTGGATGCTAAGTCGCAGCAGATTGGCGATGACGCTGATGAGCCGTTGATCAAGGACGGCGAGGGTAAATCCACTGAGGATTATCTGTTCGAGCCGGCGGATAACGAGGTGTTTCACGGTATCGCGCTTAAGGTGATCAAGGACGGCGATGAGCTTGCGGATTTCCGCGAAGAACGTGCGAAGCCCAAGATCTCGGTGTTCTCTACCGCAGATTTCTGGCTGAACAAGTTCGATGAAAATCGTGCCAAGAAGAAGCAGTCAGAGCAGGCATCACCCGATCTGTCTTCCGAACCCGTGAAGGTCGAGGAGTCGCAGAATCCTGTCAGTTTTGTGTGGGAGGTTAACGGACGTGTGGAGCCGCACAAGGTCTGGTTTTATCGATCGGGAACGAAGTATGATGACGGGCTCTGTATTTCCGTCGACCGTTTTGGCGCGGCTAAGGTGTTTGATCCGGAGGATGAACGATGAAGTCAGGATTTACTTTGCTGGAAGTGCTGCTGGCATCGATTATCCTGGGATTGGGGATCACTGGAATCTTGATGTCGCTTTCTTCAAGTCAGAAGATGATGCTCGCGTCCACTGAACTGCAGACCGCACAAGAGGTTATGGACCTCGGGGAAATGGCTTATCCTCTGGCGGACGTTCAGGACCCTGAACGCGACCTTGATGTTCGTGAGACCAAGGCGACAGAGCTCTGGGAAATGATTTCGGAAGAACGGTTGTCGAACGAGCAGGAAGACCGGTATCACGGTTACACCTGGGAACGAGAGGCGCTGAATAAGCATGCCAGCGAAGACGAGATTAGGCGAATCGGCAACCTCTACACTGTTCGTATTACCGTCCGCTGGGGCGACGACTTGCGCGGAAACCATCAGGAGGAGAGTTACGTCACGTTTTGGAGAAAAGTAGAGGAGTAGTGTAGAGTGCGTAGTGCAGAGTGCAGAGTGAAATGAAGAAGGCGTTTACATTGCTGGAGCTGATGTTCGCGGTAATGCTGACTGGCATTATCACGGTTCTCGCGATAATGACTTTCGACGCCGTTTCGACGGGGTGGCAGCTATCTACCGATTATATTGATAAGACCCAACGCTCCGATTATGCGTTGGATCAGATCATCACTGGTCTCCGTAGTATGTACTATCCGCATGATGGCAAGCAGAATGAAAACTATGGGTTCGTTCTGATTGATAACGGAGACGGCGATGATCCGGACAGCTCTGACGTCATTGAATGGTCCAAGACTGGTCCGTCTATCGTCGGCACCAAGTCCGCCGTGGCCGATACTGTTCATCGCGTGCAGGTGATGGTTCTTGAAGAGGGAAACAGTAAATATCGGGATGTTAACGGACGGTGCATTGAAATTCAAACTACTGGGCTTTACGCCCGTCGCTGCCCCGATACTGCGCTCAGGCCTGTCAACAACGAGAATTCTGTGGATTACACCTTCAGCAATGACGAGATGTATGAACCGGTACTGATCGCGGACGGCATCGTGGGCTTCAACTGCAGGGTGCTTAAAAGTGCAGATGAAGTCAAGGATTCAGAAAACGACAAGCGGAAGTTCGAGGACGAGTTTTCTGAGTCCAATTCCGTTCCGTATAAGGTTGAGCTTACTTTTCATATCGCAGATCCCGAAGGTAAGAGCTATCGCTCTAACACCGCTCCGGTAATGCGCATCGTTAGGATTCCGATCCACGAACAGTCGCTGGATGGAGCGTCGATTCCAAGTGAAGATGCAAAGGGCGCTAAAAAAACCAGTGGTGACAACAAGCGGAGGGGGCGCAAATGAGACGCGGCTCGATTCTCATGCTGGTGCTGTGGATAATTGCGGTGCTTTCCGTGATGGTGGTAAGCTTTGCCTATGAGGCGCGGTTGCAGACTGGTGTCAACGTCTATGTTCGCGAACGTAATCGTGTTAACCGACTGATGGATGCCGGACAGGCGCTTGCGGAAGTCGTTCTGACCGGTTATTCTGAAGCTCGGGACTGGTCGGAAGACGACGACATTGAAGAACTGCTGAAGGATGATCGCTGGATACGTGAGAAACGCGCTCTTAAGAGCGACTCGAAGTGCACGATCGGTCCGATCCTGCTAGATCCCGATAATCCCGGTAACGGTACGATCAAGGTTGAAATCGAACTTGTCAATGCTGGAGAGAAGAACGCCATCAACGTCAATGACCTTTATGAAGGTGGCGACCAGAACTTTCGCCTCCGCTGGGAGATGATCATGCGCTCTCACGGAGTCCCAGAAGACTTTGAGGTCGATACTAAGGATGACGGACGCCAGCGCCTGATGGATTTATTGATCGCATCTTGGAATGACTGGCGAGATGAGGATACGGTCACGACCGCAATCGACGGACGCGAACTCGGTGCCGAAGAGTCGTGGTACGAGGAGCTCTACGAAGATGATAAGGTGGATGACGAAGATAAGCGTTATCCTCGTAATGCTGCGATTCCTGACATCAAGGAGATGTCCTATATTCGCGGATGGAGAGATGCTTTCGGGCAGGCAGTGCTGAAGGGCGGATGCCTTAATCCTGATGAAAAGGAAGAGGACCGGATCTATGTCCGTGGTATCATGGATCTCTTCTGTACTTCCGGCACCGCCAAGCTTAACGCCAATAGCTGTTCGGTTGAACAGTTACTGACCATCCCTGGTATAGCCGGCGCGGATGAGGATGATGATGAGGACGCTCAGGAGCGTGCTGATGCTATCATCGCCGCATTGAAAGAGCCGCCGGAGGGGCGGGATGATTTCGATAAATCCCGCACCTGGTGGCCGTATCGTGATTTTAACGACATGTTGGAGCGCGTTCATGACTATGATTCCAGCGTGCAGATCGGTAATGATGCTAGTCAGTATCTGGTGTTTGTTCCCGATCAGAACAGTGTTTTCAAGGTTAAGATCATCGGCGAGTCTCGCGGTATGTTCCGTGAGGTGAATGCCGAGGCCTATGTCAAGGATAAGAAGGTTCGTTACATCAAATGGCGTGAAGACTGATTCCACCTTCCAACAACCAACTGTTAAAAACCAACTGCGAGAGGATCAACAAGTGAGTGCGAAGATCATTGATGGAAAACAACTGGCCGCTAACCTGCGTGCCGAAATCGCCGCGGGAACCGCCGCGCTCAAGGCGGAGAAGAGCGTGACGCCCGGACTCGCCGTTATCCTCGTCGGCGACAATCCCGCAAGCGTAAGTTACGTGACTGCGAAGGAGAAGGCTTGCAACGAGGCCGGCATGTATTCGCGTGAGATTCGGCTCTCCGCGGAGACGACCGAGGCCGAGCTCATCAAGTTGATTCAAGAGCTTAACGTCGATACCTCTATTCACGGAATCCTCGTCCAGCTCCCAGTTCCGAAGCATATTCGCGAAAAGGCGGTGATCGACGCGATTGCTCCGGAGAAGGATGTGGACGGCTTCACGCCCGTCAATGTCGGCAAGATGATGATCGGCGACGAATGCTTCCTTCCCTGCACTCCGCACGGGATCATTAAGCTGATCGAATTTTCGGGAATGGATATCAAGGGCAAGCACGCAGTCGTCATCGGACGCAGCAATATCGTCGGCAAACCCGTCGCCGCGCTCTTGGCGCGTAGGCAGACCAATGCGACCGTCACTCTGTGTCACACCGGTACGCCCGATATCTCGGTCTTTACCAGGCAGGCCGATATCGTCGTCGTCGCCGCTGGGCGTCCGGACACCGTGAATGGCGACATGCTGAAGCCTGGTGCGGTTGTCATTGACGTCGGTGTGAACCGTATTCCCGATGCGACGAAGCCGAAGGGCTTCCGCCTTGCCGGCGACGCCGATTTCGAAAGCTGCTCTAAGGTCGCTGGCGCCATTACCCCCGTTCCTGGCGGGGTTGGTCCGATGACCATCACCATGCTCCTCTGGAACACTCTCGAATCCGCTAGGCGTGCGGCCAAGTGACTGTCTGGATCGTCAATCCCTTCGACAATCTGCCGCTGGAAGGCTATCGCCCCCAGCGGTACTGGATGATGTCCCGAGCATTCGCGGATGCCGGACACGATGTCACGCTTTTCACCAGCGATTTTAATCACACGACAAAACAGAAGCGGGTGTTGGGGAATGGGGAACGGGGAATAGGGAATGGAGAATGTCGTATCCCGAGCGACCTAGCGAGGGTGTCGGAAAATTTTTCCGTCCGATTCATTCCTACTCGCCCTTACTTCCACAACGTATCCATTGCACGCGTCGTTTCCCACCGCAAGCTCGCCTCGAACTGGCTTGCCTGTGCGACGAAAGTGGAGAAGAAGCCCGACGTTGTCATCGCCTCGCTGCCGCCGATCAGACTGCCTTTGTTCGCTAAGGCTTATGCCGATTCCGTTGGTGCGAAGTTCGTGGTCGATATCATGGACGACTGGCCGGGAACGTTCTACCGTCTGCTGCCGCGCGGGTTACGCTGGCTGGGTCCGTTGCTGTTTTCCGGCTCCCGCCGCAACGTCCGCTATCTTTACGCCCATGCCGATCTCGTTACCGGCGTCGCCGATCGTTATGCCGATCTCGCGCTGTCCGCTGGTGCGAAGCGTTATCTCCGCTTCTACCACGGCATAAAGCTTTCTGATTCCACTCTCCAACTCCAACTCAAAACACCAACTAAAAAACTGCTCTACCTCGGCAACCTCGGACGCACCTATGATCTTCGCACCGCGATCGAGGCGGTGGCGCTTGATCCGCAGCTGACGCTTGATATCGCAGGAAAGGGCGAACAGGAGGATGCTCTCAAGGAGTTTACCGCGGAGAAGGGCGTCACGGACCGTGTTCGTTTCCATGGCTACCTTAACGAATCGGCGCTTGCTGAACTGGCGGCTACCTGCTCCTACGGACTCATCCCGATGTCCGATGAATCTTGTGTCGGCATTCCCTACAAGTTCGCGGACTACGCGCGTTTCGGACTCCACATTCTCTCTTCTCTCCGCGGCGAATCCGCCGCGCTGCTCGATAAGTATCATTGCGGAGCGCTCTACACCCATGGCGATCCGAGCTCTTTGGTCGAGAAGTTGGAGAAAGAAGTTGGAGTTGGAGAAAGGAATTTAAATTCCACTGTGCCACCTGCCACCTGCCACCTGCCACCTGACTTCCCGTCTCTCCTCTCCGAACTCGATGCCACCCGCATCTATCGCGATTACGTCGCCGAAGTTGAAAAACTCTAATCTCTCCCCATTCCCCACTCCCCATTCCCCTCACATGATCCGCCTCGACAAACATCTCCTAACCCTGTATCCGGACTTCTCTCGTTCTCGCATTGAGGGACTGATTAAGGGTGGTTATGTCACGGTGAACGGAGCAGC
>CALYRV010000057.1 GCA_945483525.1 uncultured Verrucomicrobiota bacterium | reverse complement strand
GTCGTTACAAATCCGACGAGTTCCTTCGGTCGATGCAATCAGCGCTAGGACCCGTCCGTTCCCCTCAATTTTCTTGAACTCCACTTGAATCATCCCCGCATTTCGGTGAGAATCAGCGCGGCAGCGGCAACTGGATCCGCAGCAGCAAGAATCGGACGCCCAACAACGAGATGGGTGGCGCCGTCACGGACCGCGTCCGCCGGCGTCGCCACGCGCTTCTGGTCGCCGACGGCACTACCTGCGGGACGCACCCCGGGGGTGATGAAGAGCGTACCCTGCGGCAGGAGCTTCGAGAGCGTGCCGACCTCCTTCGGCGAACAGACGAGTCCGTTCGCACCGTTGGCAGTCGCGAACTTTGCCATCGCCAGCACCTGATCAGCCGGCGTGCGGTTCACAATGCCGACATCTTCAAGGTCCGTCTGATCAAGCGAAGTAAGCACAGTCACCGCAAGAATCTTTGGAGCTGCGGCACCAAACTCCGCAGCCGCATCCGCGGCTGCCTTGATCATCTCCTTGCCACCAACAGAATGAATCGTCATGAGGTCCACGCCGAGTTTGCCGCCGGAACGGACCGCCCTTTCGACAGTACGCGGGATGTCATGAAACTTAAGGTCGAGGAACACCTTCTTACCGAGGTCCTTAACAGCCTTGACGACATCCGGACCTTCAGCCGTGAAGAGCTCAAGTCCGATCTTGTAAAAGCCGACGCCTTCACCGATCGCCTTAATCTTTTGAATGGCCTCTGCCTTGGTCTGCACATCTAGCGCTACGATTAACTCCGCCATTTTTAGATTTTCTCCTTTGCTCATATTATATCAAATCATCAAACCACCAAAGCCCGCGCTAACGCATCAACCGCATTCTTGAGATTGGTGGCGTACTGCTCGGTCGGCGGGGGACGATCGGGGAAGTGGACATCGCTGACAGACTTCAACGCGCAGCATTCCACCCCCGCGCGCCTGCATACGTGCGCAATCGCGGCCAGCTCCATGTCCCGCAGCCACGCGCCCATCTCGCCGTAGACGAAGTCACGGTCCGGATCGCCGTTCACGAACGAATCACCGGTGGAGACGATAGCCGAAGGAAGGTCGCAGTGGTCAGCCGCAAGGCTGCAGAGTTCGAAATAAGGAGAGTCATACTCATCCGGCGTGCCCTTTGGAGTGTGATTCACCGCAGAAAGGTCGAAGTCGCACTGAAAGCACTTCGAGACTGAATAGACCTCGCCGATCTTCATCGAAGGATCGAGTCCGCCGGCGACGCCGATATTGACGATCCGTTCGGGCGCGAAATGGTCGATCGCATACTGCGTCCCCGCAGCGGCATTGACCTTGCCGAGACCACAGATCACCACCGCCGTCTTCTCGCCCTTCAGCAGTCCCTGATGAACGACACGGCCGCATTCTTCAAACCTGAGAACGTCGGACATGTGCCGCAGCACCGCGTCCGCCTCCGACTCCATGGCGATTACGAAAACCTCTTTCATCTCGTTCCCGGACTTCTAAACGAATTGACGATTTCGGGAAGCACTTCAGTATACACCTTCGCCTCAACGGCGAAAGCCGCCGCCACAAGGAGACCAAGTAAGAACTTCTTCATATAAGCATTATATCAAATTCCGATACGCTCGTTGCAGAGGACACGCGTTTCGAGTCCCGCGGCGGAATTACGGACAAGATCCTCGTCCCACTTCACCGCGCCCGCCTTCATCACGAGGATGACCGTCGAGCCACCGAACTTGAAATATCCGCGCTCGTCACCCTTCTTGAACATCCTCCTGCCGGCCTCGTCTTCGTCCGGAACGTGGTCGCCGAATTCGTCATCGACCTGTTCGTTGAACGTCTGCACGATCGTGCCGACGCCGAACGCGCCAACATCGACCTGCCAGTAATGTCCGTATTTGGAATTGCACTCAACGATCTGCCGCTCGTTGTCGGCGTAAACATCGGGATAGCGGAGCAATGCGATCGGATTCACGGAGTGGTATTTGCCAGGGATCACCTTCACCTCACCGAGCACTACGCTGTCGCAGGGAAAATGGAAACGGTGGTAATCGACTGGCGCAAGGCGGATGACGGCGATGTCGAAGGTCTTCTCGAAATCGAAAAGCGTCTGCGAAGCATCCGCGCCGGGAGCGAACACCTCGCGGAGCGACTTCGTCGCGCCCTTCAGCGGAAACGGCTTGTCCGCGTCGGCCCCGAGATACAGCCGGAGCCGTCCGTCCGCCGGCGAGACCAGTCCCTCACCCACGGGACGCGCCCCAGGCTTCAGATGCCGCGTGAAAAACTCGTTAAATGATTCGTAAGCGGTCCACGGCTTCTCTGCCTCCTCGGCCACACAGCCCGGAATCGCGACGAGTTTCGCGATATCCTTCCGCGACGACCGCGAATCGTAGCGACGCCCCATGTAGGCGGAGATCAGCTTCGAACCGAACAGCATCGGCCACAGGGTTCTCCCTGCGAGCGTCTCGTAAGCGAACCTCAGCGCCCTGTCGCCCATCACCGACTCCGTGACCTTCTCACCCGTCATACGATCAACATATCTAACTGGATTACTCATACAGCTCCTTTCACAACGGATTCTCAATGGCGGTCTTGGAGAATAGCCAGTCGTAGTTCTCGTCGCCGGACCAGACGAGGTTCCACCACGGCCAGGGGGTCTCCCGGGGCACGTAATTGAACGAGCAGTCACCGCCTGCAGCCTTCACATTCGCCGCGAATTCATTACGAATCCGCAGTAGCCGCCCGAACTGTTCGGCGTCGTCATCAGGATCGGGACGTTCGAGATCGTAATTGTTGTAATAGCGCCAGTTGCAGGGAATGCGAGGATGCACTACCGAAGAATACGGCGTGAGCCATACCGGCGCGACCGCGGCGAAGCGTCCGGGATGATCGAGCGCCATTCCAGCGGCGATCGTAGCCCCGCTGCCGAGTCCCGTAAGATAGATGCGACGCATATCGACCTTCGGGCCCTCCGCGTTCTTCGCATACGCGAGAATCAGATCGTTGTACAACTCACTGCGAGGATCGAGCATTTCCGGATAACCGCGTCCGCTGTTGTAATTAGCCTTCTCCGGCAGGCAGACGATCAGGAAACGACAGGGATGCTTCTGTTGGAATTCAGCGGACACGACCTTCTTGAGACACGCCCGCTGATTGAACTGGACGATCAGATTCGTCCCCTGCTCGCCGCTGCCCGGCACGTATACGACGAGCGGAACCTCGTTCGTGGGACAGTCCTTCGGCGTGAACTCGAAGAACGGCAGCGCGTTATTGGTCGTCTGGTAGAACCAATGCGCCTTCAGCGCGTACTGATCGAGCAGCTTCTGCAGTTCGGGGTCCGCAGGATACGGACGTATCGGATCCTCCGCAGCGCATCCGTAGCCCGGCGAACCGGCCTCGCCGCCGGGCAGCTGCCGATGGGCGTAGCCGCGATAATGGCGCGCATACACGTATTCGTATTCGAGTCCCGTAAGCAACTCGCCCTTCTCATTGAAGAACTCCAGCGCGTCCTTATCTCCTTTCGATGCGGCGAAGCGCAGCAGATACTCGCGTTCGGACGCGGACACGGCGGCGAAGCGGTTGGTCTGAACGTGACTGACATCGTCTGTATAATCAGCCAACGCGAGAGCCCGGAAAACCCCGAAGGCGGTGGCAGGATTGGAATTAGCGGCGAAACGCTTGATCAACTCGTCCGGATCGCTGCCGTAATAAGGACGCTCCGCCTCTTTCACCGGCTCCGGCTCCTTCATCGGAACGATGCGGAAATACCGCACCGGCGGCTTGAGTTCAAGTTCCTCGCCCTTCCAGCGCAACGGACCATCCGGCGGCAGAACCGCCGCGGCCAGAATCAGGAACTGCGCGATCATTTGAAGATCTTCTCGGTAAATCCGTCCTTACGGTAACGGAGGATCCGTCCGTCGGAATATTCCTTATCCAAATGTCCGTCCTCAAACAATACCACCGGCAGTTCGACCTCGCCGATCACCAGATCGACCTCAGGAGAAGCAATCGTCCGATTATCAGATCTCGAAACGGTGTAAACCTTTACCATTCTTGAGAAGATGTTCGAGACCGCAACGAAATCCCAAGGACGGTTGCAGTTGTACGAATTCTCCGCGAAAACGGCGGTAAGATCGCCCGCGGATCCGGCGAACGTATCGGCGGCGACCTCAACATCGGAACGGTAACCATCGAATATCACTGCATTGAGTCTTGGATTATCCGCAAACGCCCTCGTTCCGACATTTCGTACATTGCAGCCGTTGCTGAAAACCACGGTACGCAGGTCTTTCAAGCCATTGACCATCGGCGGCACATCCGAAAACGAATTGCAATGATCAAAATACAGCGTCTCGAGTCCAGGAAGGTCTTTCGCAGGATCTGCCGTATAAACGCCTTTCTGAAAGATCTCCGGAACAACGGCGCCGCTCTTGGTCCATCCGAAGAAGACCGCGGCGCGTCCGTTCTCGGAAACCCCGAAAGCCATGCTGTCGACATCCGTGGGAGCGGGATGGAAAACCGGCGGACGTGCAGGAGCCGAAGCCGTCGCCGGCTCAAGTCCTTTCAGCCCAGCAACGATATTGACCCGTCCGTCGAACCTGATCAGATAAGCTTCCGGACCGTCGCGACGGGACGACCTTCCGTTACCTTCTTCAACATAATAATAACGGTTTTCCCTGCGAATCTCGGAAGCATCTATGCTTCCGTAATAGCCACGGACCTTGAATACGCCGCGGATATTCCGGTCCCACTGCTTGCAATAAACCACCCGGTTCGTGCAATCGGAGAAGTTCGCCTCGTCCATTCCGAAACCGTCTCCGTCACGAACGAATTCCAGGCGCACAACCTGCTGATTATCACGGGTCGTCACTCGCTTCACGCCGCTGAATGAAATCGAATAGGAGGATATTAAGGACGACAGGTTGGTAGAGACGGTCACACGGAGATCCTCGGTCTTTCCCCAGCCGTACGGAGGAAGCCAGTCGCCTTCGACCAGGTCGAAACTGCATCTTCCGTTGTTGTTTCCGCAAAGGATCATCGCCTCGGACGAAAAACTTCTGCACGACGGCTGCGCGAGAACCGGCTTAAGCCGGATTTCATCTACGGGTCCTTGAATTTCAAACAAAGGCGAATTAATCACCGGATGATAACCAGGGCAGGAAACCGTGATGTATCCGCAGGTATCACGATATTGCCGACCGCTCCGGGAAACATAGCGATTCACAATCACCCTGCCTGACTCGTCTATCGGCAGCCCTGCGGCTGTCGGATTGTCTTTGAACACAACCTTGGCGTTCGTCAACGGACTGCCGTCACTGGAGAGGATCTTCGGTCCCTTGCCGATCCAGACACCGTACGGACCCATTACGCAATGAGGGGACATACGATCCACCTTGGCATGCAAATCGACGACCTCCTTCCGACTGGCATCCCAATTCTCGTCTTGTACCAACGATGTCGCACAACCGGCAATCACCATCAGTACCACAGGCAACAGCAGTTTGTTCATTCGATCACTCCTCCTCCGATGATTTTATCACCGTCGTAGAAAACCGCGCTCTGTCCGGGAGCGACGCCCGAGATGCCGTCCGCAAGCAGGCGAGGCTCGCCGGCGCTACGGACCTTGACCGGCCGCGACAGATCGACCTCGCCGACGACATCGCGGAGCTTCAGCTCATGCGCAATGCTCGCCTCTTTGAAACCGACGACGACCTCGTTGCGGTCCGCATTAATGCGGACCACATAGTACGGCGTCCCACCACCGATGCCGAGCCCCTTGCGCATGCCGACGGTATAATTCCAGAACCCCTGATGCCTACCGATGACTTTGCCGTCAATCGTGACGATAGCCCCCTCGCGTGGAGTCGTATCGACGAAACGCTTCACGTCGCCGCCGCAGAAATCCTGACTGTCGCCCTTGTCGGCGACTACGAGTCCGTGGGACCGCGCGAATTCACGCACCTCCGTCTTCGTCATCTCGCCGAGCGGGAAGATCGTCTTCGCGAGAATCTCCGGATCGACACGGTAGAGGAAGTAACTCTGGTCCTTCGGACGATCAACTGCGCGAAGGAGTTGAAACTGCGCTCCTCGACCTTCAGCGTCAACTTCACACTTCAACTTGATTCTCGCGTAATGCCCGGTGGCGAAACGATCGCAGCCGAGCTTTTCGAACGCGAGGCGCGGCAAGAGCCCGAACTTCACCTTTTCATTGCAGCGGATGCACGGATTAGGTGTGCGTCCAGCAAGGTATTCGGACTTGATGTAGTCGACGACTTCACGCTTCCATTCCGCCGCCAGATCGAAGACATGAAACTCGATGCCGAGTCCTTCGGCGGCGGCGCGGCCCTCTGCCAAGGAACGATCCTCGTTGTCGCGTCCGAGGGACATGGTTACGCCGACGACTTCGTGACCCTGTTCCTTCAGGATCATCGCCGCTACAGCGGAATCCACACCACCCGATATTCCAACCGCTATCTTCACGCTGAGATTATATCAAATTCAGCGACGTTCCATGAAAAATACCTTATCTCCGACGCGACAGCGCGGAGCATGCAGAGTCACCCAGTTACCCTTCTCGGCAACTGTAAGGATCTCGTCATCGCGACGAAGGGACTCGACCTTCTCGACCTCAACGACACCGGTGGTGGGCCCGTGAATCTGCAGTCGGTCGCCGAGCGCGATCGGATGATCCTGCACCTTCACCTGCGCAATCCCCGCCTTCAGATAATAATCCATCACGATGCCGACATGACGCTTCACCTCCGTCGCCATCGAATCCTCGGTGTCCGTGAACTGATTCAGACCGGGACGCCCGAAATACATGCCATCCGCGAACTCGCGGTGGAACACGGTCTTGACCTTCTCCGTCAGCTCCGCGACGAGCTCCGGCGTGTAGCTTCCGTTCATCACGGCGTCTACCGCACGGCGATAGCATTCGACCGTCGTCTTCACGTAATTCGCGTTGCGGGCGCGTCCTTCGATCTTAAAGGAGGCAATCCCAGCGTCCATCAGCTTGTCGACGAAGCCGAGCGAACAAAGGTCCTTCGCGGACATCACGGTATGCGGCTCGACGACAAACTCCGCCTTCGCATCATGCACCGGCTTGCCGTCCTCGTTCGCATAGAAATCGACTGCCTTCACAAGATACTGACGCCGGCACGGCTGGTTGCATTCGCCGCGACAGGCCGACTTCCCAAAGACGTCATGACTCATGAAGCAGCGTCCCGATTCGGCGACGCACTGCGCCCCGTGGACGAAGCATTCGATTTCAACCCCCTTTACAGTACCCGCGCCGCCCTCGGCGCGTGGCGGGGCAACGGCGGAAATGATCTTCTTGACTTCTGCGAGCGTGCATTCACGCGCGAGGACCACGCGCTCGGCGCCCTGCGAGGCGAGAAACGCGACCGCGGCGGAATTGGAAGTCGACATCTGGGTCGACACATGGAAGACCGCATTATGCTTCTTGCAGAGGGAGATCACGCCCCAGTCCGAAACGATGAACGCATCGACATACGGCTTCGCGGCGACAATGGTCTTCTCGACCTCCTCCATCTCGCCCTCGAACATGATTGCGTTCAAGGCGAGATAGCGGCGAACCGTTTGGGTATGTGGATGTTCGGTCGTTTCACAACGGCGCTTGATCTCCGGAAGATCCTCGAGCTTGAAGTTCACACCGCTGCGGGCGCGCATGTTGAAGGTGCCGAGTCCGAAGTAGACGGCATCGGCCCCAGCGTCGATCGCCGCCTGCAGACAGGTGAAATCACCGGCAGGAGCGAGTATCTCTGGGCTAGTCATATCAGTTGTAGTGGTTAGTGGTAGTGGTACAAAGGAATCAGAATCACAATACTAACTGCTGACAGCCAATAGCTAACGACCATCACCCAAGCTTGGACACAAGTTCGGGAATCGTTTTTTCAAACGAGACTCCGTACCAGTGGTCGTCGTCCGTCGCCTTGATCGCGGAGCAGACGATGTCCGCCGCGAGCGCCGCCGCTTCCGCGGCGGTTCTGCCGCGCATCACGGCGCCTGCGAAAACGCTCGCGAAGACGTCGCCAGTACCATGACTCATGCGCGTGAGACGCGGATTGAAGTCGTAGACGATCGATTTGCCGTCGCTGATCGCGGAGCCGAGTTCGGTATCGTTGAAGCTGACTCCGGTGAGGATCACGTTCTTCGCCCCGAGCTCATGGAGTTTGGAAATAAGACGCACGACAGTATTGCGCGGAAGAGATTCCGCAGCCCTAGTTGTCGCACCTCCTTCAACCGGGGATGCGGTATCCTTTCCGCTCCTGCCGATCGCAGGATCCTCGCCGACGAGAAGCGCGGCTTCGGTGAGATTCGGCAGCACGTAGTCCGCGCCCTTCACGAGTCGCGCCATCTTGGACGGGAAATCAGGGGCGAAGCCCTTGTAAAGGACGCCGTTGTCAGCCATCGCGGGATCGACGAAACGAATCGCCCCAGGATTCGCGCAGCTCTCGAAGATCGAAAGGATCGGATCGATATGCGACTCGCAGACGTAACCGGTGTAGAACGCATCGAACTTGATGTTCTGTTCGATCCACTGCGCCTCGACCTTCTTGAGCTCGCCGGTGAGGTCCGCGAAGCTCCAGCTCTTGAAGCCGCCGGTATGATTGGAAAGCATCGCTGGCGGCAGAATCGCGCACTCGACTCCACAGGCGGAGATCAACGGCAGCGC
The DNA here is from genome assembly GCA_945483525.1 of uncultured Verrucomicrobiota bacterium. Next base: position 3,236 of record CALYRV010000057.1, on the reverse strand, counting down.
GACCGTCGTCGAACACTGCCCCACGCAGGAGACATCCTGAATAGTAAGAATTCTTTTCATTCCACTGTCTACCTTCAACCTCAACCTTCAACCTGAATCACAGCTTGTTCCTCTGAATCTTGCCGGAGACCGTCTTCGGCAGCTCGTCCTTGAAGACGACGATACGCGGATACTTGTAGGGCGCGGTGTGGGACTTCACGTAGTCCTGGATCTCCTTCTTGAGCTCTTCGGTCCCTTCCTTACCCTTCACCAGCTTGATCGTCGCCTTGACGACCTGTCCGCGGACCGGATCGGGCGCGGCGGAAACACCGCACTCGACGACATACGGAAGTTCCATGATGACGTTCTCGATTTCGAATGGACCGATCCGGTAGCCAGAGCTCTTAATCACGTCATCGGCGCGGCCGACGTAGTGATAATAGTCGTCCTCGTCCTTCCACGCGAGGTCGCAGGTGTGGTACATGCCGTGACGCCACGCCTCGGCAGTCTTCTCCTCGTCCTTGTAGTAGCCGATGAAAATACCGGGGTGCGGATTATCGCGCGGCGTACGGACCACGATCTCGCCGTGCTCGCCAGCCGGGACGCTGTTGCCGTCCTCGTCCACGAGGTCGATGTCGTAGTCTGGAACCGGCTTACCCATCGAGCCGGGCTTCAGGGCGTCGCCGAAGAGATTGCCGAGCGCACAGGTCGTCTCGGTCTGTCCGAAGCCCTCGAAGATCTCAAGCCCCGTGGACTTCTTGAACTGGATAAAGACTTCGGGATTCAAGGCCTCGCCGGCGGTCGTCGCGTGCTTCACGGACGAGAAGTCGTACTTCGAGATATCCTCCTTGATGAGCATACGGTACATCGTCGGCGGCGCACAGAACGTGGTGATCTTGTACTTGGCGAACATCGGCAGCACCTGATCGGGATGGAAGCGGTCGAAGTCGTAGACGAAGATCGCAGCCTCGCAGAGCCACTGTCCGTAGAGCTTGCCCCACATCGCCTTGGCCCAGCCGGTCTCGGAGATCGTGAAGTGGAGTCCGTCCCGCTTAACCTGATGCCAGTACTTCGCGGTCACATAGTGTCCGAACGGATACTTGTAGCTGTGAAGCGCCATCTTCGGATAGCCGGTTGTACCCGACGTGAAGAACATCAGCATCGGATCGCTGCCGCCGGGACGCTTCCCGTTCTTCTCATCCCACTTCCATTCGCTGGTGACCGTCTTGATCTCAGCATCGAAATCACGCCAACCGTCCTTCTTACCGTTAACCGTGACCTTGACCACTTCACTTCCCAATTCGCTAATCGCCTCATCGGCGTACTTCGTGACATCGCCGTCGGCGGTGATGAAAAGCGCCTTAACTTCGGCAGCCTTGATACGATAGGTAAAATCGTGGGTCACGAGCTGACTCGTCGCGGGAATCGCCACCGCACCGACCTTGTGGATGGCGAGGATGATCGGCCAGAACTGCCAGTGGCGCTTGAGGACGAGCATCACCTTGTCGCCGCGTCCGATTCCGAGCGAAGTGAGGTAATTGGCGACACGGTCGGATTCAACGGACAAGTCCTTGAACGTCAGACGCCGCTCGGTGAAATCGTTCGCGACATGGACCATCGCAATTTTTTCCGGATACGCGGCCGCGATCTGGTCGATGATGTCGTAGGCGAAGTTGAAGGTCGACAGATCACCGAACTTGATATGCTCGAGATGACCTTCTGGAGCGATCTCGGCGGCGATGAACTTCTGCGCGATGAGAGGCGAGTCGAAGTCCGGAGTCGAAGTCGAAGAATGGATTTTATCCTTCCGATCTTCAACTTCACCCTTCAACTTCAACTCTGACTCGATCTCCAGCCCGAGCTTAGTATCCTTCTCGTTCTCGGCCATGATCATCGCGAGGAACTTGGCGGGCTTCCCGCCGATCGCGAGCATTCCGTGGGGATTCGAGGATTGGTAGAAGGCGCTGTCGCCTTCGTGAAGAATCTCGACGTGATTGCCAATCTGAAGCTTGATCGAACCCTCGAGGACAAGGTCGAACTCCTGTCCGGCATGGGTGGTCAGGTGAATCGGCTTGTCCTGGGCGGACTCGTCGTACTGATACGTGACGTAATACGGCGTCGCCAGACGGTTCTTGAACATGGCCGCCATGTTCTGCAGCCGAATGCCCTGCTCGTCCGTAACCGTAAGCCCCTCGCCCTTGCGGGTGATGATGTGTCCCGAAAGCTTAGCGGTGTGACCTTCGACCAGTGCGATGACATCGATATTAAGCGCGACAGCGCAGCGGTGAAGGACCGTGAACGGCGGATCTAGCCGCCCTTCCTCCAGTTCGAAGAATTCGGACTCGGTGATGCCTGCGACCTTCGCCATATCCGCGATGGTCTTGCCGCTGATCTCGCGCATCTCCTTGATGCGCTCGCCGATTTCCTTAAGGTTCATCTCGTTCATAAAAAGTTGGTAGTTGATAAATGGTAGTTGGTAGTTCGGTCACCATCTGCGACTCAAAGAAGATTGCGCTGGATCTTGCCGGAGATGGTCTTCGGCAGCTTGTCCGTGAACACGACGATACGCGGGTACTTATAAGGGGCGGTATGCGCCTTGACGTAATCTTGGATCTCCTTCTTGAGCGATTCACTGCCGCGCTTGCCCTTCACAAGCTTGATCGTCGCCTTGACGACCTGGCCGCGCACGGGGTCCGGCGCGGCGGAAACGCCGCATTCGAGGACGTACGGAAGCTCCATGATTACGTTCTCGATCTCGGCGGGACCGATCCGGTAGCCAGAACTCTTGATCACGTCATCGGCGCGGCCGACGTAGTGGTAGTAGCCGTCCTCGTCCTTCCACGCGAGGTCGCCGGTGTGGTAGATGCCGCCGCGCCACGCCTCGGCGGTCTTCTCCTCGTCCTTGTAGTAGCCGAGGAAGATACCAGGAACACCTGAACCGCGTTCGACGCGGATGACGATCTCGCCGTGCTCGCCGGGCGGAACCGACCTACCCTGATCGTCCACAAGGTCGATGTGGTAATCCGGAACCGGCTTGCCCATGGAGCCAGGCTTGAGGTTGTCGCCGATGAGATTGGCGAGGCCAAGCGTCATCTCGGTCTGACCGAAGCCCTCGTGGATCCTGAGACCCGTCGCCTTCTCGAACTGGTGGAAGACCTCGGGGTTGAGCGCCTCGCCGGCGGTCGTCGCGTGCTTCACGGACGAGAAGTCGTACTTCGAGATGTCCTCCTTGATGAGCATGCGGTACATCGTCGGCG
>CALYRV010000056.1 GCA_945483525.1 uncultured Verrucomicrobiota bacterium | reverse complement strand
CCGAAAAGACCATTGAGCCGAAAGGCTATTGAGACGTCAACCGCCGTAAGGCTCGTCAAAGCGTCGTCCACTTCATGGGCCGAAACGACCAATGAGCCGAAAGGCTATTGAGACCACGCTGTGCTTTGAGCACAGCATGTACATCATCACCACCATGTCCGAAAAGACCATTGAGCCGAAAGGCTATTGAGACCGACATCACCGACCCTTTTTCCGTATGCCGCGGCGCGCGGTCCGAAAAGACCATTGAGCCGAAAGGCTATTGAGACTCCCGTTGATGGCGAGCGTGACCAGTTTGACGTCGGACACGTCCGAAAAGACCATTGAGCCGAAAGGCTATTGAGACGCTCTGGCGACATACACGCGGTCTTACGCATGCGGGCACTGTCCGAAAAGACCATTGAGCCGAAAGGCTATTGAGACTCCGTGACGCAGGCGACGCCCGCGATCGCGTTCCAGGTCTGTCTGAAAAGACCATTGAGCCGAAAGGCTATTGAGACATCCCGGCGTTTACGGCATCATTGATGCCGATAGCGTACATGTCCGAAAAGACCATTGAGCCGAAAGGCTATTGAGACCGATGTCGTCGTCGGCAGGCACGGATGCCATGGCGGACTTGTCCGAAAAGACCATTGAGCCGAAAGGCTATTGAGACTCGGGAAGCGTCTCGACGGACCCAACGGGGCCCCCGTGCTCGTCCGAAAAGACCATTGAGCCGAAAGGCTATTGAGACCCTCAGACCGCTTGAGGAACTCGGTCCTCATGCTGGCCTGGTCCGAAAAGACCATTGAGCCGAAAGGCTATTGAGACATAGCGAAGCTGACGAGTTCGATGTTGGTGACGGCGTCGACTGTCCGAAAAGACCATTGAGCCGAAAGGCTATTGAGACACACCTTCTCCCCCGCGGGGATGAAGGCAGTTGTAGCAGTCCGAAAAGACCATTGAGCCGAAAGGCTATTGAGACTCGGGCGTGACGCCGTAGAACCGGTCGCCGAGGCGGATGTCCGAAAAGACCATTGAGCCGAAAGGCTATTGAGACTTGGCGTTCGGCTTGAGATCGGCCCAGACCGGCGCGAAAGGTCCGAAAAGACCATTGAGCCGAAAGGCTATTGAGACGTGAGCAGCCGCGGTGTCCTCGGTGAGCATCGATTCGATGTGTCCGAAAAGACCATTGAGCCGAAAGGCTATTGAGACTCGCGGGCCTTTTCCACCGCGGATTCGATGTTATCCGTGTCCGAAAAGACCATTGAGCCGAAAGGCTATTGAGACACGGAGAACCTTGTGAAACGAACGTCACGGGAAGTCGAGAGTCCGAAAAGACCATTGAGCCGAAAGGCTATTGAGACAATCCGAGTGGGCCCGGCTCTTCGCCTTCTCCGAGAGTTCATCGTCCGAAAAAAACCATTGAGCCGAAAGGCTATTGAGACGATGGACGGGGCCGCGGCCCCGAACCCCGCTTTCGGCGAGGTGAAACGCCGCGGTTGCATGGTGGTGCGCGTCGTTGATATCGGGCTTTTTGATGCCTCGTGCCGTGCTCGCGGTGAGGCGAGTGGCAACGGGGCTCAACAAGCGGGTATGGTGCGAAGTGGCTATTGTTTTTCATCCCTAACAATGAAGAGATTCATATGGCGACATTAGTACTGAATAATGATTCGATCAGCGTTAATCTTGAATCTGATCATCTGATCATAAGACAGCATAACATCGACGGAGACTTTCAGACACTTCCCGTCAAAGACCTTGAACGGGTTATCGTGATCGGTAAGCCGGCGATTACTTTCCCCGTCTTGGCGCGGTTGATGGATCGCCATATTCCTTGCTCGTTTTTAAGCAAGGGCGAGCGATTGCGCGGCAGTTTGGATACGGGCAGCTATCGCAACGTTGCCAGGCGGATGGTGCAATATGACAAGTTGCGCGAGGATGGTGAATGCAGGGTTCTTGCTTGCGGTGTTATTGAGGCGAAGCTTCGCAATGCGCGTCGAGTTATTCAGCGGGCTTGCGCCAACCGGGGTGTGGTGTTCCCGCATGACGATGAACATTGGCAGGGGCTGAATGCATCAATTGATGATCTGTGCCATGCTGATGATGTCGAGGTGGTGCGCGGAATCGAGGGGGTTGGTTCGTTTCATTACTTTCGTTTTCTTTCCTTGTTCTTCCCGGCTACGATGCCTTTTACCGTCCGTTCGCGTCAGCCTCCCCTTGATGAGGCCAACGCGGTATTGTCGTTTTGTTATACAGTCTTGATGAATGAGGTCCTTTCGGCCGTCAGATTGCATTCGCTTGATCCCGGTTTGGGTTTCCTGCATAAGGATAGACTGATTGGTCCGTCGCTTGCGCTGGACCTCATGGAACCGTTCCGGCCATCATTCGCGGATCTTCTGACCATCAACCTGCTGAGCCACGGACGGTTGAACGCCGAGAGGGATTTCGAACATGACCAGGATTCTGGCGGCGTCTATCTCGCGAAAGAGGCGAGAGGTCGTGTGTTGAGCGCTTGCGAGACAGCGTTGTCTCGTCGATTTGTGCCGCTTGGGAAGTCCGAGCACACAACACTGAGATTGGCGATTGACGAGCAAGTCGTCTGCTTGGTCCGTCATCTTGAACAAGGATCGCCGATGGAATGGTTTAGACTGGCCTGAAGGAGGACAGCCGATATGCTGCGAATTGTTGCCTATGATATCGCTTCGCCGAAACGGTTGAGATTGGTGGCCAAGATCTGTCTTGATTTCGGCATCCGAATTGAGAAGAGCGTTTTCGAGTGTGATCTGAGGAATGATCAGTTTGAGAATATGTGGGAACGCTTGTGCTCGACGGTCAATCGGGATGTTGATTCGCTTGTATGCTATCCAATCTGCGCGGCGTGCGAAAAGAATGTCGTCATCTATGGACGTCCTCGTCATCTCGAACCGGCAGATATTCGCGTATTTTGAGTTCTCGGATATCCGCGGATATCCGTTTTGTCTCTAGGCGGGACGGATTATGCGATACTATGCGTGTCCTAAACGAAAGGAGACGCATATGTATGATCCGGATGATGATCTGTTCGAAGAAGGTTGGATGAATGGCCATGAGGTCTATCGTGACGACGATGACGATCTCGGTGGCGGGATCTGGTACGACGGGTACTATGCTGCCGACGCCGTGGATTACGAGGAGGCGGAGACGGAATACTGGAATACGCACTGAAGGAGTTTTATGGAAAGCGGAGATTTTGAGCCGGAGGGTTGGAGCGCGTTTGATGACCCCGGGGCGCATGGCGAGAAGGGTAATGCCGGATGCGCGGCGGTTTTCATCGTGATTGCGATTGTGACGGTTATCGGGAAGATCGCGGGATGTTGATAGCGCCGCAATGTCTCTCGCCGAGAGACATTGGAGGGGAATGAGGTAATTGTTGCTTGCAATGTGGTAAAATGTGCGCCATCTTCAACAAAGAAAGGAGGCGCAATAATGCGTGAATTCTGGGTTACGATAGGTGCAATGGTAGTCGGATACTTGATGTATCTCGGTATAAAGTCGCTGGGCAGGAAGTAACGGGAGGTCGTGATGTTGGTACAATATATTATTGCCGCGATGATAATCGCATTGATCGGAATCGTCATTTCGGTCATCAAACGTAAGTAACATGAACGGGATCGGTGGGTGGGTTAACAATGTTTACAGATAGAGAGCTTGAGCTCGTCAAAGAATTCGACGCGGAAGATTATGAGGGTTTTCTGCGCGAATCGGCGGACGTGAAGTCCGAGTGGATCCTTGGGTATTATCGGTTTTGCTGCTTCGCGTACGGACGTGGAGTTCCGCGAGATCGGATCGCTGCGCGAAAAGAACTTGTACCCGTACTGGGCAAGATCGTCGCAGAAGCCGAATCCGGTGACGGTGTGGCACAGAACACGATGGGGGTCCTGATGGAGTTCGGATATCCTACGGAATCCGGATTCGTGCCTCCTGACGCCGTGTCCGCTAAGAAGTGGTATCTGCGTTCGGCGGAGTCCGGCTGCGTCAAGGGGCAGTACAATTACGGAAGAATGTGCAAGGATGGAAAGGGTGGCGGTAGAGATGCTGAAGAAGCCTTGAAATGGTGGCGGGCGAGCGCTGACCAGGGGGATTCAAAGACGCAGTATGCACTTGCAAAATATCTTTCACAACTACGGAAGACTTCTGAAGCAGGGCTTATCGCCCGGTATTTACGGAGTGCGGCGGCGGCAGGTCTGGCAGATGCGAGCAGAGTCGTCGGACATTGCGCGGACGACTTGTCGGATTCCCGGGTCTATGCAGAGTTGTTGATCGACATTGCCGGGCAGGAGCTGAAAAGGCGTCGCGATCCTTTCGCGGGTGTGTGTTTCAGTATAAACGTATCAGACGACAGTTGGCTGCTGGCAAATCAGCCCAAAGGATCGAAGGTGCCGCCGGCTGGAGAGCCTGGTAAGGTCGCGATTCCGGACCTGAAACGGACCAATGCATCGTTTTCGGCGATGCTGATAAAATATGTCAGAGATCGGTTCGGAGGTGATGCGCCTAGTGTGTATCGTGCGGCTCGTATCAACCGTAAAACATATTCGGCCATCATCAGTAACGAACTTCGCGCCGTATCCAAGCGAACGGCGGTTGCTTTTGCGTTTGCGCTGAGACTGTCGCGAACAGAGGCGGATGAATTGCTACGGACAGCAGGATTTGCATTCTCGATGTCGATTTTGGAGGATATAATCTTCGGTGCCTGTATTGACGCTGGCATTTATGATCTTGCGCGGGTGAATCAGATTCTTGTGAATCATCAAGCGCGTCCATTCCCAGATCCTGAGGATTGACGTTTTCAGGACCATGTAAGATCGTCGTGTCCGCGGTGAGTAAGGGTTGGTTCTAGTGATGCTTGAATTATGGAAAATGATGCAAATAAGACGATGATCTGCGCTGATTGCGGGAAAGAATATGACGCTTCGGCGCCGTGCTGTCCGGAATGCGGGCTGCCGGCTTCGGGGGTCATGCCGAAGGTGAAGATGACCGAGATCTCCAAGATCGCGAATCCGTACTGGGGGCGGTATAGAGAAGTGCAGGACCGATCCGAAATCAATCATGACGACGGGGCGGGGATCGCGAAGTTCTTCGACGAGGTCGCCGATTCTGCGGACGCCGGCGATCTGATGGCCAAGTATTTCCTCGCGACGGAGGTGTTTAAAGGCGAAAAGCATCAGCGTCGGGCGTATGAGCTGCTGAAGGAGGCGTCGGATGCCGGCAGTTCGATGGCGGAGAACGAGCTCGGATCGATGTATTGCCGGGGTGCTTATGTCGCTAAGGACTTCGGTGCCGCGACGCGGTATTTTCGTCGTGCGGCGATGAGGGGTGATCCCGTCGCGATGCGTAATCTCGGCGACCGTTATCTTTTCGGAGAAGGCGTTCGCCATGACACGGCTAAAGCGATAGCCTGTTTCGAACAGTCGTATGCGAGCGGCTGGTGGAGGGCGGCAAGGGATCTTTCGGACGTGTATTCGAGTCCGGACTACGATTGCGTCGATTATGCGAAAGCCGTGATGTATGCGAGGTTCGCCGCGAACGCCGGAGATGCGGAAAGCAAGTACCGGATGTACGAGTTCTACATGAACGGACAGGGTGTGGAACGCGACCCTGGCGGTGCGTTAGTGTGGTGCCTGCAGGCGGCTGAAGAATTTTATGTCCCGGCGATGGAGACGATGGCGCTCTTCTATGAAAGAGGCGTCGTGGTCAAGGCCGATTATTCGGAAGCGTTCAAGTGGTACGAGAAGGCTGCCACCGGCGGTTCGAATTGGGCGAAGCTCCAGCTTGCGGTTTATCATAATCTCGGTATCGTGGGCGAAGAGAATCCGTCGCGCGCGTATTATCTCGCGATGAGCGCGCTGGATACTGGTTATAACGAAGCCTTGTGGCAGGTGTCGTATCATCTCCGGACCGGACGAGGTGTGCGCCAGGATACGGCCAAGGCGGACGAATATCTTCGGCGCGCGCTGAACGAAGGCACCGAGTTCGCGTGGCGGGGGTGCAATCCAGAATCTGCTCGTCGTGAACTTGAAATACGGATGCGCTGGGCAGGAGGGAACAAGGACAGGCTCTCCAAGATCGCCAACTGGCTGGAGCGGAGCGATTGTCCGGACGAGGCGCGGGAAATTCGCTTGAACCATCCGGAGATTCAGGAAACGCAGCCGGAGGAGCATCGGAAGCACGTGACGCCTTGCCTATGGCGGAAAGATTCGACGCCGTCCGCGGCCCTTGTGTCCGATTGTTTTAAGTTCATACGCCGTATGATTGCGGTGATACTCGGCGTTTTTCTGATCGCACTGGCGAAGCAGCTGTTTGTGTTATAATTAAGGAGAAGGAAAGATGATCGGTGCAATTGTCGATTTCACAGGAGGGATGATAAGATGCGTTTGATTTTTGTGTTGTCGCTGGTTATGTCCGTATTTTGCGGTTGCAGGTATGAACGGGTAATCTTGCCAGGAATTCCGTATGCGTCGGAACCGGAAAACGCGGAGTTGCTTTATGAAGTTGACGACCTTGCGCTTTTTGCAGGCAAAACGGAATCGGATATTGCTTTTAACAAGTCGAATGATTGGCTCCAGCGCAATTCTCTATTCATGCGACGGTGCATGGAATCGGGGCGGGAAGAGTGGCGTCTTATAATGACGGCGGAAGGCGATTGGAAGCTTGCAGAGGGTATGGGCAAGTGGTGTAATGACCGAGCGAAAGACGCAAGACGGGACTTCTGTGTTATGAAGGCCAGCTTGTCAAAAGATCGGAAGACGGTCTGGATGGTTTGCGATCCGCACACCAGCACATATAGCATTGTATGTCGTCTCGATCTTAATACAAACACATTTCGGGTGTTGATGGATGGAGACACGGCTGAAGAGCAGTCGGATGGTACGATTTTGGTTAAGGGCAAGAAGACGTATCTCAATGATGAGAACGGAGAGTCACTTGGCGCGGCGTGGTACGATCTTTGGATGACACCCGATGGTAAAGTCATTCGAAAGACGAAACCCTTGACCGCCGACCAGTTGTAGGACGAATAGCAAAGAGAGAATGAAAGATCGGAGACTGGTGAATAGGTTCGAGCGAAGGCGGGCAGGGACTGATTTATGATATAATATTCGTTACTATGAAATGGACAAAGTACCTTATTCAGACGCTCCGTGAAAATCCCGGAGACGCGGAAATCGATTCCCACAAGCTGATGGTCCGTGCGGGCCTCATCAAGAAGATGGCCGGCGGCCTTTATACCTATCTCCCGCTTGGCATGCGCGCGCTCCGCAAGGTGCAGCAGATCGTCCGTGAAGAGATGGATCGCGCCGGTGCCCAGGAGATCGTAATGCCGATCCTCCAGCCCGCGGAACTCTGGAAGGAGTCCGGACGCTGGGAGTCGATGGGTCCGAACATGTTCAAGGTCAAGGACCGCGCCTCGCACGATTACGCGCTTGCGCCGACCGCCGAGGAGGCGGTGACGGACGTCATCCGCGGCATCGTCTCGTCCTATCGTCAGCTTCCCTGCACCGTCTATCAGATCCAGTGGAAGTTCCGTGACGAGATCCGTCCACGCTTCGGCCTCATGCGCTCCAAGGAGTTCCTGATGAAGGATGCCTATTCCTTCGACGTGTCGATGGAAGCCGCGGATGCGAGCTATATGGCGATGTTCAACGCCTATAAGAAGGTGTTCGCCCGCTGCGGACTCAACGCCGTCCCGGTTGAAGCCGACACCGGCGACATCGGCGGCAAGTTCTCCCATGAGTTCCATGTTCTCGCCGATGCCGGTGAAGATGGTATCGCCGCATGCGAGTGCGGTTACGCAGCGAACCTCGAGAAGGCTGAGCGGAAAGTGGTAGTGGGAAGTGGTAGTGGTAGCTGCGGGGAGATCGAGAAGGTCTCCACGCCGAATGCCAAGACGATCGAGGAGATCTCGAAGTTCATGGGCGAAGAACCCTCGAAGTTCGTGAAGACGCTTGTCTATGTCGCGGACGGCAAGACGATCCTCTGCTGCGTTCCGGGCGACTACGAGGTTAATGAGATTAAGCTCAAGCACCTCCTCGACGTGAAGTCGCTCGAGCTCGCCGCGCCAGCGATCGTCGAAGAGACCACGGGCGCCGCGGTCGGTTTCGCGGGTCCTGTCGGCGCGAAGGTTCCGGTTTACGCCGATTCCTCGCTCGAAGGTGCGAAAGGCATGATTGTCGGCGGCAATGAGACCGATGTGCATCTCAAGAACGTCGATCTCGCGCGGGATACGAAGATTGAGAAGTTCGCGGACCTCGTCATTGTCCGTGACGGCGATATTTGTCCGAAGTGCGGAAGACCTATGAAGATCAAGCGTGGCATCGAGGTCGGACACGTCTTCAAGCTCGGCAGGAAGTACACGGACGCGATGAAGGGCGTCTACAAGACCAACGAACTCAAGGAAGAGACGATGATCATGGGCTGCTACGGCATCGGCGTGAGCCGCACGATGCAGGCCGTGATCGAACAGCGTCACGACAAGGACGGCATCATCTGGCCAGCGTCCGTCGCGCCTTTCCAGGTCGTGATCGAGAATCTCGACGCCGACAAGGCCGAGGTCACCGCGGTCGCGGACGAACTCGAGGCGAAGCTTGAGTCCGCTGGTATTGACGTGATCGTCGACGACCGTGCGGAGCGTCCCGGCGTCAAGTTCAAGGACGCCGACCTGATCGGTTTTCCGGTGCGCGTCGTCGTCGGAGCGAAGGGGCTTGCCAACGGAGGCGTCGAGATCAAGCGCCGCGATCAGGACAAGTCCCAGACGAAGATCGTCGCCCCTGCGGATGCGTTCGAGGCGATCAAGGCGGCGCTCGCGTAATGGCGGGTGTCGTCAATTCGCGGCGCACGGCTGCCTTCATCTTCGCGAAGTGGCTCGCGACCAAGGACTTTCCGGCGACCATGCTGCCGGAAGGTCCTGACCGTGCGTTCGTGCAGGATCTCGTCTATACCACGATCCGCAGACTGCGTCCTTTGCGGCGCATTCTCGGCGGATTCCTGAAGACCTGGCCGAAGGGCGAGCTCGAGGCGCTCCTCTATATCGGCGCCGCGCAGATCCTCTACATGAAGGAGGTTCCTGATTTCGCCGCGGTCAGCGCGACGGTGGATGCCGCGAAGGCGTCCCCGAACAAGAATATCGCGAAGGTCGTCAACGGCGTGCTGCGTAATCTCATCCGGAAGCGCGATGAAGGCGTCGACTTCATGGAAGGTGCTCTCCTGGAGGAACGCGAGAGCTTTCCGACCGCGCTTGTGAAGCGTTGGATAGACCGCTTTGGCAAGGAGAACGCGGAGAAGCTCTGCAAGTGGCACAACGAACCCGCGGAGACCTGGATTGCGAGATCTGACCGCAGTTTCACGAAACTGGAGCGCGGCGAACGGGTCGAGAGCGTAAAGGGCTTTGCCGAAGGCGAGTTCATTGTGCAGGATCCCGGAACGCAGCTTGCGATCGAGCTGATGGATGTGAAGCGCGGCGAGAAGATCCTCGATGCGTGTGCGGCGCCTGGCGGCAAGACGATCCAGCTCGCGTGGCGCGGCGCCAAGGTTACGGCCTGCGAGGTCAATCCCAAGCGTCGCCGCCGTCTCATCGCGAACCTGGAGAGAGTTGGAGTTATGAGTGGGAGCTCGAGAGTGGAGGTCATCGATTCAATTCCTCAACCTCAACCTTCAACCTCAACCTCTTTCCTCAAGATCCTTGTCGATGCGCCGTGCTCGAACACGGGCGTGCTGCGGCGGCGTCCCGATGCGCGCTGGAACTGGAGCGAGGAGAAGCTGAAGGAGCTTGTGAAGCTGCAGGCGGAGATCCTCGATCAGGTGGCGCCGCTCGTCGTACCAGGCGGATCTATCGTCTATTCGACGTGTTCGAACGAACCTGAGGAGAACCTCGAGCAGGTGCGTGCGTTCACGCGGCGTCACCAGGACTTCCACATTGTCACCTCCAAGGAGTCGGTTCCGTACGAGACGGGACATGACGGCGCTTTCGCGGCGCTGATTAAGAGAAGTGAGTAGTGGTAGGCATAGTGGTAGTGGGAAGTGGTAGTGGTACAGTGGAAAATTTAATTTCTTGAATTTCAGAACAAAAAAGGAAAAAGCAAATGGCACAGATCTATGAATATACTGGCGTCGTCGAAGAAGTGATGGCGGTCCAGACGTTCTCCAGCGGCTTCACCAAGCGTGACCTCATCATGGGGGACGAGAACAATGCGACTTCGAAGTATCCAAACTACATCAAGTTCACCTTCAAGAAGGACAACTGTTCGCTGTTGGACGGCATTCAGAAGGGACAGAAGGCGAAGGTGCGCTTCGCGATCGACGGACGCAAGTGGGAGGGCGGTACGAAGGGTGTTCAGTACTTCGTCGATCTCACTGCGCTCAAGGTCGAGGTCCTTAACGCCGACGGCACGTCGACCGAACCCGTTCCTGCGCCGGCAGAGCCCGACTTCCCGGAAGACGTCGGCATGGTCGATGACATGCCTTTCTGAGTTAGGAAGTAGGAGTAATTCACTATTCTCCTCAATGGTCTGGAAAGAGATAATCGCGAAGACTGTCGCTTATCTGGATGCCAAGGGCGTTCCTGATCCGGAGGTCTGTGCCGAGCTTATGGCGGCGCGGCTCCTCAAATGCGGAAGGGGAACGCTCGCGCCTTTTCTGGAGAAGGAGGCGGACGAGAAGCGCCTTGAGGCGATGCGCCGCGGCATGGCGCGTCTCGTTAAAGGCGAGCCGCTCCAGTATGTGCTTGGTGAATGGGATTTCCGTACGCTCACCTTGAAGTGCGATCACCGCGCGCTCATTCCCCGTCCCGAGACGGAAGAGCTCGTCTCGCGGGTCTTGAAGTTCCTGCAAAGTCGAAAAGGTGATAGGGGACAGGTAACAGGCAACACAGAGGGTGTTGAAGATTCCACTGTGCCGCCTGCCACCTGCCGCCTGCCGTCTACCCAACATCTCCCTGTCGTCGTCGATGTCGGGACCGGAACCGGTGCGATCATCCTGAGTCTTGCGAAGGAGTTCAAAGGCGGCGGTATCTTTCTCGGCACGGATGTGAGCGAGGAGGCGGTTGCGCTTGCGAAGGAGAATGCGGCGCTTACCGGACTTTCCGAGCGCGTGAAGTTTGCGGTGGCGGACGGCTTGGAGGATTTTGATGAGCCTGAGTGTATTGACGTCATCGTCTCCAATCCGCCATATATCGAATCCGCGGTTTGCGACACGCTGGATCCGCGGGTGAAGGATTTCGAGCCGCGGCTCGCTCTTGACGGAGGTGCTACGGGTCTTGACTTCTATGAACGTTATCTTGGCGACGCGCTGAATCTGCTGAAGCCGGGCGGCGCCGTGTTCTTCGAGATCGGCGAGAATCAGGGTTCGGCATTGCTTGAGCTTTTCGCCGATTACGGTTTCTCCGACGCGAAGATCGAAAAAGACTTTGCCGGACACGACCGCTACGCCTCCGCGATCCTCGCGTAACGGCTGTGTTGCGACGCTGCGGTGCATAGCTCCTCGCGGTTCCGCATCTCCCCCAAGCGAAGCGAGTCGCCGAAGGCGATGCCCTAGCAGTGGTGCGAGCCCGATAACCGCCCAACCCGCACTTAACGAGTGTCCCCGACATGATTTCGATGCGCGTGCCTTCACGCGCGCCTTTTACCCTGGGGTTCGAAATCACGTCGGACCCGTTAAGATGCTCTTGTGCGGCTATCGGCTCTCGCTCGCGTAACGAGGCTTCGCTCCTTGAAGAATCATGAGTTCGCGAACAGCCGAGCGAAGCGAGACAGCCGAAGGCCGTGACCGAGACGACTTCCGACAATCCGCGACAATGCGCTTAACGTAATCGGATAAGGATTGTTTCGGGAACGCGATTTTGGAAGGGCGCATGTTGCGGCATGATTGTCTAGTTGTTCCGCGTCGATACCTCTAACTGATTTTTGGTATAATTACGGTATGAAGAAGATTACGACTGCTGTCGCGTGCGCCGTGTGCGCGGTGTCCGTTTATTCCGAACCCTCTTTGTTCGGCAAGTTGTCCGACGGGACTGAGA